>JAZFUZ010000160.1:0-4227 GCA_036447475.1 Lysobacterales bacterium
GCAGTTGACCGCAAGGCGTGCTTTGCCGGTAATGGCGCGTCCTTGCCAAGAAGCGCAACACAGCGGACGATTGCTTCACGGCCCGCCCGAAGGGAGTTACCCTGATGCTCCAATACGGCGTTGCAGCCCTTGCAAAGGACAGGCCATTCCCTGCGGACTGCGCCTTGTCTTGGAACATCAGGGTAGCTCTGAACCCTACAATATACGTGTGACAGCACACTAGGGGACAGATGCAAGTTCAGGCCCGGTTCATGATCAACGTGTTAGTCTTTAAATCGTAAAATACCCACGGAGGCGCGGATCTGATTATTGAACAGACATGAAAACCCGATGCCCAGTTCTGTTGCTGTTCCTGGCCCTGTTGACGGGGTGTTCGACGGTGTACTACCCGGTCCTCGAATCAGTGACGGATGACTATTACCAGACTCGGGATAGCCTGGTGGCCGGTAGTGCATATTATGGCAGATCTCCGGTCCGTTATGCTGATATGGGCCTCTATCCGTGGTGGTCAATAGATTACTTCTACCTGGGCTACCACCCTTACTCTTACTGGCGCTCCGCCTATTACAGTCCTTATTTTTACACACAGTACAACCCGGTATTTTATCCACCTAGACACTGGTATTTTCATTACGGGTATAGCGGATTCTATGCCTGGAATGATCCCTACTGGCATTACCGATCTCGTCATCATGGTCCATGGTATGGCGGTGGCTACCGTACACCGCGACGCCAGGAATCGTCAGGCAGTCAGCGGCGGGTCACCGTGGCGCCATACTCCGGATCATCCAGGCATGGCATGGTCATCATGAGCCCCGTTAGCCAAAAGAACCAGCCCATCCGGGTGGGCCCGGTTCGGTCATCCGGTCTAAGCGCAACGGTCACACCTTCTTCTGCGGTATCCGCTCCGGCGCCCCGCGTGGCGACCAGCCTACCGGAACCAAGCCGCCCAACCACCTCGCCTGTCAGGGTAATACCCCCATCCCGATCCGGCTTGAGCCGCTCTACGGCAGCGCCCTCACGGTCCTTGGAACACCTGCGTGCAGCAGATCTATCCCGAGACCGCTCATCCCCTGGTCGCGCCAGACTTGAACGCAAACGCAATTAGTTAGCTAGCTTGTTAACACGGGCTGAATCTCGATCATCTGATGTACACAATTGTCTGAAATTCAGTACAATACGCGGTCCTTGATGATGACTTGTTGGGCAGATGGTTTATCCGGAATTTTATGATGTGATCGTGATTGGTGGCGGCCACGCCGGCACCGAGGCGGCGCTCGCCTCAGCGCGCAGCGGCGCCAGTACCTTGTTGATCACGCATAACATTGAGACCATCGGGCAGATGAGCTGTAACCCTGCAATTGGGGGGATCGGCAAAGGTCATCTGGTGAAAGAGATTGATGCCCTCGGTGGTGTGATGGCCCGGGCTGCAGATGCTGCGGCTATCCAGCTGCGCACACTCAATTCAAGCAAGGGCCCGGCTGTTCGCGCCACCCGGGCCCAATGCGACCGCAATTTGTACCGGGCGTTTATACGCAAGACCGTGGAACAGCAGTCAAATCTGGCAATATTCCAGGCCGGGGTTGACGATCTGTTAACCGATAACGGGCGTATAAGCGGTTGCCGTACCGCCACGGGGCTGGAATTTCATTCCACTACCATCGTACTCACCACCGGGACCTTCCTGGGTGGAAAAATCCACATGGGTGAAGAGCAGTCTGTCGGTGGCCGTGCCGGTGACCCCCCGTCCAACGTGTTGGCGGCCCGCCTGCGAGAAATGCCGTTCAAGGTCGGCCGTCTAAAAACCGGCACACCGCCTCGTATAGACGGGAAATCGGTAGATTTCAGCCAATTGCGGGAACAGCCGGGTGACGAGCCGCGGCCGGTGTTCTCCTTCATGGGCAGCCGGGAGGATCACCCGCGTCAGGTCTGTTGCTGGATAACGCATACATCGGAACGAACACATGACATCATCCGCAATTCCTTGCATCGCTCACCGATGTACGCCGGCACCATTGAGGGTGTGGGCCCACGTTACTGCCCTTCCATCGAAGACAAGGTCGTGCGCTTCAGTGACCGGAAAAGCCACCAGATTTTTGTGGAACCCGAGGGGTTGGATACGCAGGAACTGTACCCCAATGGAATTTCAACCAGCCTTCCGTTCGAAATCCAGCTCGAGTTCGTGCGTAGCATCAAGGGCTTTGAAAATGCTCGAATAACTCGTCCCGGCTACGCCATTGAATACGACTTCTTCGATCCGCGGGATCTGCATGCCAGCCTCGAAACGAAGCACATTGACGGCCTGTTTTTCGCCGGCCAAATCAATGGGACCACAGGTTATGAAGAAGCGGCCGCCCAAGGGCTGATTGCCGGTATAAACGCAGCCCGTTTGGTTCGTGGTGAATCCACTTGGACACTTGGACGGGATCAGGCCTATACGGGTGTGATGATCGATGATCTCATCACCCAGGGCACACTGGAACCCTATCGAATGTTCACCAGCCGGGCAGAATACCGCCTGCAGTTGCGGGAAGATAATGCAGATTTGCGTCTGACTGGAAAAGGTCGCGCACTCGGCCTGGTCGATGATGAGCGCTGGAAACGATTTTGCCGGAAAAGCGAATGCCTGGAGGCAGAGCGTCAGCGGCTGAATGACATCTGGGTAACGCCTGCAAATGCACTGGGTCGGATGGTTCAAACCGCCTATGGCATCCCCATCAGCAAAGAAGTGCGAGCACTGGACTTACTGAAGCGCCCGGAGGTCAATTATCAACGACTGGTCGATATAGAAGGCATAGGCCCCGGTGTAGAGGACGAGCAAATTTCCCGACAGCTGGAAATTCAGGTTCGCTATTCAGGCTATCTCCGGCGACAACAAGAAGACATTGCTCGACGGCGCCGTCATGAAACAATGGAAATCGGAAACGATTTCGATTTTAGCGGGGTTCAGGGGCTCTCTACTGAGGTCAGGGAAAAGTTGCAGAGTATCAGGCCGGATACCATCGGTCAGGCTTCACGTGTCCCTGGAGTAACCCCCGCGGCGATATCATTGCTGCTGGTACATCTCAAGAAATCACGCAAAATGCGGGTTCAAGCCTGAAAAAAAGCGCATAAATCACGAATTGGCAACGCTAGATTCACGGTTTTTTAACAGGGACCACGGTATTCTAGCAGCGTAAGTTGACTGTGCCTGGCGTATCGCCCCTCTAGACAGGCAGTCCCCACACTTCTATGCCTATAGCGATACGCCTTTCAAACCCCGGGTTTTTACCCGGGGTTTTTTTTGGGTGCGCTAAATGTTAATCGTTGTTGTAGTCGCTGGCACCCGGCATGAACCGGACCATGCGGTTATGGCCGATCTTGAACGTGGCGCCCCATTCACTCATGAAGTTATTGAATTCCTCTTCGCCGCCCAAGGTTTTTGTCATGATGTCTAAAAACGAGGGGTCAGAGCTTTTCATACCGGACCAGCCTTTCTTGGGCGAGACCAAGGTGATCTTGTTGCCACGCCCGCCGGACTCAACGGAGGAAAATCCAAAATAGGACCCAAAATTGGCTGATTTCAACGCATCGGTGATTTTTTTCAGTCCCTTGCGGAAGTTGCCGTATTGCCCACCTTTCACATACCAATCTTCGACCTGGAAGTGTGTGTAGCCTTCAAAGTTCTCAGGCCAGTGGCTGAAATCATCCATATCCTTGGTAACAGTGCGTTGAGCACTTTCAATATGCGGGGCAACATTGGTCTTGAACAACTGGCCAGCTTCCTCTTGCCAGTCGTATTCGGCATCGAAGTCTGACCAGTTATGCCCGCCGGATCGTGCAATATATTTTCCGGTATCGGGCCCGGTCAGAATCTCATACCAATTGTAGGTCGAGTGGCCTTGCTTATCGGCGACCCAATGATGGTAATCCGTGATGGCTTTGACAAGAGCCTCTTCCTGGCCTGCTTTCGGCGTGATCAGGATTACCTGGGCTATTCCATCGTTTTCTTCTTCTGCCGCCTGAACAGGAACAATCGCAATAAGGCTCAACAGCATGGTCGGAACTAGCAGCTTTATCTTATGTGTCATTTTATTTTCCTCATTCTCAAGAAAGGGTCAGTCCAAATTCTGCATTGAAAACTTTCATCGGACCGTACTTTCAGTATAGTCACATGCTGAAATTTTTCTGGGAAACTGATCGATACACCACACTGGTTTTGTTCAGGCAATTGTGCGCCCGGTTTCA
>JAZFUZ010000161.1:0-5169 GCA_036447475.1 Lysobacterales bacterium
CTATGGCTTTGACCGGAAAAAAGTGATGGAGCGCATGACCAATGCGATCAGGCACGCAAGAGATAACCGGATGCGGGTTAATTTTTTCGCGGTGGACGCGACCCGCTCTGACATGCATTTTCTGAAAGACGTCTATTCCGCAGCCATTGAGGCGGGTGCCGAAGAAATTTCGGTGGTGGACACCATCGGTGCCTGCGCCCCTGAGGCAGTAGAATTCCTGATCCGTGATATCGCCCGCCACGTGGGACCGGATATCCCGATTCACTGGCACGGCCACAACGACTTCGGCCTGGCTACCGCGTCTGCTGTTGCCGCGGTTCGCGGCGGCGCCAGCTGGATTCAGGGCACCATCAACGGCATGGGCGAGCGGGCCGGCAACGTGGATATCTGTGAGGCGGCTCTGGCCCTTCAGTGCCTCTACAACGTGCCGGTGGAACTGGATCTGGGCAAGGCGCGCCAGGTGTCCAGGATAGTCAGTCAGGCAGGCGGCTACCAGGTGGACGGCTGGAAACCGGTGGTCGGGGAAAACCTGTTCGTGCGCGAAAGCGGCGCCGTTGCCAACCAGTTTCACATTCCGCAGGCGATCGAACCCTATTCCGCCAAAAT
The DNA here is from genome assembly GCA_036447475.1 of Lysobacterales bacterium. Taxonomy (GTDB): domain Bacteria; phylum Pseudomonadota; class Gammaproteobacteria; order Xanthomonadales; family SZUA-36; genus JAJRRA01. The sequence continues at coordinate 607 of JAZFUZ010000161.1, forward strand.
CGTGAACGCGGAACGCAAGATCGTGCTGGGAAAAAAGAGCGGTTTGGCCAGTATCGAGATCAAAGCGCAGGAACTGGGATTGAATCTGACGAAGGATGCCTACGCTGCGGTATTGTCACAGGTCAAGTCGCGTGCCACCGCGGCGCAGAGGCTACTCACCGACGACGAATTTCAGACTGTTATCAAGTCCGTGACCAGCAAGGCTTGATGGAATGGTCGATTTCAGACAGTGGGATATCGTGCTGCGCTTTCAGGCTTGCGTAAAGGGGTTGATTTGGCGTAACGTTAGACGAATTTATGGCTGGCAAAAGGAAGCTTCACCAGTAGCCGGGATACAGGGATGGGCGTGAATACCCAGTAAACTTTGGAAGAACCGCGAGGAGATTTTAGTGAGCAGTCAAACCCAGATTAACCAGAACTCCCTGAAACCGGGGCGATGGGTGAGGTCCACCTGCAAGATGTGCCTGCATTCCTGCACCAGCCTGATCCATGTAACCGAAGACGGGATCGTCAACAAGATCGAAGGTGATCCGACCAATCCTTCGAACATGGGCAAGCTTTGCCCCAAGGGCAACGCGGCCATCCTGCGCCACTACGATCCCCAGCGTTTCAAGCAGCCCCTGCGGCGCACCAATCCTGAGAAGGGCCCCGGAATCGATCCCAAGTGGGAGCCTATCAGCTGGGACGAGGCACTGGATATCTGCGCTGAGGAAATCGGCAAATCATTGAAGGAGGATCCGCGCAAGATTCTGCCTTCACTTGAAGATTTCCAGAAATTCAATATTTGGATCTGGCCGCTCTCTTTCGGCAACTTCAATTGTTTTCAATCCGCCGGCACCATGTGCGGCGGGGCCTATCATCCGGCCAATGGTTACATCCATGCGTCGTTCGCGTCGATCAACGACGTCGACCACTGCAATTACTGGATTAACTGCGGTACCGGCGACGGTTTCTCTTCCCACCTGCATGCCGCCGCCGCCTCCTACCACGTAGCCAACGCCCGGGTGGAAAGAAACATGAGAGTGGTGACGATAGAGCCCCGGTTGTCGACCTCCGCTGCAAAATCTGAGGAGTGGGTGCCGATCAAACCGGCTACCGATCGCCAGTTTGCCCTGAGTCTGTGTCATGTGATGGTTGACGAGGAGCTGTGCGATTATGTCTTCCTGAAAAAGGACACCAACGCCCCGTACCTGGTGGGTGAGGACGGCCGCTTCCTGCGCGACGCAAACGGTGACATCTGGGTCTGGGACGCCAAAGACAATCAGGCCAAGTTGTGGAACGACGAGAGTGTCGGCGATTTCGCGCTTGAAGGTGAGTACGAAATTGAAGGCAGGAAATGCAAACCTGCGTTCCAGAAATTCAGGGACATCCTGGACCGCTGCAGCCCTGAGGAGATGGAAAAAATCACCACGGTGCCGGCAGACGATACCCGCCGCATTGCCCGGGAATTCGCCAAGGCGGCCCAGATTGGCGCCACCATTGTGATTGATGGCCGCACCCTGCCCTTACGTCCCGCGGCCTTCAACTACTACCGAGGCGCCCAGGGCCGTAAGAAAGGTATGCAGGCCAACCACAGCTTCAAGATGGTGAATTTCATGGTGGGTAATATCGACACCCCCGGCGGCCACCTTGGTGTGAATCTGGATGAAAAAATGATTGATTGGGTCCGCTGCCAGCCGGGTGAATGCGGCATGATGCTGGGCGAACCCCATCAGCTGGGCCCGGTGCCACCCATGAGCTATCCGCCCAACGAATACCACCTGTTCAGTTACTTCCCGGTAGGCGTCAATCCGCCTCACCTGAACCTGGTTGTTTTCGAGGATCCGGATAAGTTCGGCATTGATTTCAAGCCGGATGTAATGGTGATCTGCCACTCCAACCCGCTGTGGGCCATGCAGGGTCCGCGGCAAAAGTGGATCGACTTTATGAAGTCCATGCGCTTCATCGTCGTCTCGGACATCATTCCAACCGAAACTACGGATTTCGCCGATGTCATTTTGCCCAGTCACGACGCGTTGGAGTCCTGGAACATGACCATGATCGAGCCGCCTTTCAGCGAGGGCCAGTGCCTGCGCCAGCCGGCAGTGGAGCCGCTTTACGACACCAAGAGCGAAGAAGATATCTTCACTGGACTCTCGCAGCGTCTCGGGCTGATGGAATCGTGGAACGCTGTCATCAACATGGTTTTTGGTTTCGACCAGAAGCCCGAGCTGATGCTGCAAGGGGATAAGGCCTACACGGACAAGGAGTTCGCCGAGCTCAAAGGCAAGCTCTGGAACGACAAGGATCTCGACTGGTATATCGAACACGGTCATTCTTCCACCCGGCGCCAATCCAAGAAGATGTACCGCCCCTGGGATGGCCTGCGCTTGAATTTCTACATCGAGGATTTGCTCAACGTGCGCGACGAGCTCAAGGCAAACATGGTGGAGAAGGGCGTACCCTTCATTGACGAGTGGTGTTGGGATGACTATCAACCCCTGCCGACGCCGGACCTGGATCCCATCCATTTGGAACCGGCGGAATACGATCTGTACGGTTTCTTTTACAAGGACATCCAGATGAACTTCGGCGAGAGTCTGAGTAATCCCTGGATCAAGGATATCGTTTACCGCGATCCGGTGCATACATCCATCCTGTTGAATTCCAAAACGATGGAGAAAAAGGGGCTGGTGAGCGGCGATATCATCCAACTCGAGTCCCCTCATGGCGGACCGATTTTCGGCCGTGTATCCGGTGTGGAGACCATGCACCCGGATGCGATCGGGGTTTCCAACTCGCTGTCGCGCATGCGCAACGAGAACCGGAGCGTCAACCATGCCTATGGGCGTTTCAACGACATGCTGCCTTACGACCTGCTCAATACGGATGCGGTCACCGGCCAGCCCGAAACCGGGTGCCGGGTTAAACTCACCCGGCTGGATGAATGGCCGGAATTCCTGATGGAGGGCGACGGGGTCGATTCGGTGTACGACGTAGTCGACCAAATCGCCAAAGGCAAGGGGGTACACTGATGGCGCGCCTGGGAATGGTTTTCGATCTCAAGCGCTGCATTGGCTGTAACGCCTGTGTTGTTGCTTGTAAACAGGAAAATAGTCTGCCAGAGGGCATCTTTTTTACCCGCACGCTGAGTGAGGAATACGGGGTATACCCGTCTGTAAATCGGGTCTACATCCCCACTCTCTGCAATCATTGCGAGGATCCGCCCTGCCAGAAAGTCTGCCCCACCGGCGCGACTTACACCCGGGACGACGGCATCGTAATGGTGGACGACGATCAGTGCATCGGCTGCGGCGCCTGTGCCGTGGCCTGCCCTTATGATGCCCGTAGCCAGATAACCAAAGAGTCGCTTGAGAAGGGACTTTACGGCACCGGCGAACTCACGCCCTTCGAGGAAGACGGCTACAAGCGTTTTACTCCAGGAACCATGGTCAAATGCGACTTCTGCAGCCAGCGGGTGGACGCCGGTCTGGATCCGGCCTGCGTCGTGACCTGCCCCACCGATGCGCGCATTTTCGGCGACCTTGACGACCCCGACAGCAAGCCCAGCCGCCTGATCCGTGAGCGCAATGGCAGGGTGCCTTTAGCGGATAAGAATACCAAGCCCAAGGTCTACTATATTGATTGAGCGCCGATTGCTACTAACCCTTAACGGAGCGTAATTTAAATGCCCCCCAATCAGACAACGTTTTCCGGTGACAGCTTCAAGTTGGGATACCGGTTCCAAAGCTACTGGGATTTTCACATGGCCACCGCATTCTTTTTCGGTGAGCTGGGAGCGGGGCTGTTCCTGGTCTCCTTGTACTTTGGCTTCGTGCCCGGAATGGTGCTCGGCCTGCTCTGCACCGGAGTCGGTAAGCCCTATTATCACATGAGTCACATGGGCGTGCCCATGAGGTCCTGGCGGGCCATCCTGCGTCCGGACCGTTCCTGGATCAGCCGCGGTTTGATCGGTATCGCCGTGTTCGTGCCCTGCGGGGTGCTGGTGGTGCTGGACGCCCTGTATGGCTGGAGCGGAGGCGGTATGCTCGGCAAGCTGGTGCAAATAGTGGCGGTCGCTGCTTGCCTGTTGGTGATGTCCTACCAAGGTTTCGCGATGTCCCATTCTACGGCCATAGCACTTTGGAATTCCGGCTTGATGCCGATTTCCAGCGTCGTGTACTCACTGGCCAGCGGTGCCGCTGTGACCCTGGCCCTGGGCTTGTTTTTCAATGGAATCGATCCGCTGCTGCTCAGCAAAGTGGTGATCGCCCTGGTTGCTGCGACGCTGATGGTACTGCTCAGTTTGTTACACGCGGCCTATCATGGCACAGTGGGGGCGCGGCAATCCCTGGAGCTATTGATTAAGGACCGCTTCGCCAAACCATTTATTTTACTGGTCTTGGGCGCCGGTATTGTGCTACCAATTCTGGCTCTGTGGTTCGGCGGCACCTCCATCGTAAGCGGTCTGCTTGCAGCGGTCGGCGTAGTGGTCGGATTTTTCACTTTTCGGCTCCTGATCTTCAGGGCAGGCGTCTTTGAGCCGCAAATAAGCTTTGCAGCTCGCCTCGGCCTGTCTTAGAG
>JAZFUZ010000162.1:0-12250 GCA_036447475.1 Lysobacterales bacterium
CTCCGCCACGTTTACGTGAAGGGCGCCTTGCTGGCGCCCTTTGCATTAGAATCCTAACCCGCATATTGCACGAAGGCGGACGAATAATTGACTTATACGTGAGTACTTATGTTTCTACAGTCGATTCGTGAAAAGCTGACTGGTATTCTGGCCGGCGTCTTCTTCGCCGTGCTGATCATTCCCTTTGCTTTTGTAGGCGTCAATTCGTATTTCAGTGCGGGAGCAGTCAACAGTGTTGCGCTGGTTAATGAGCAGGAAATCACCATTAGCGACTTCAACCAGAGCTTCCAGAATTACCGGCGGCGGATGCAGTCGCTTATGGGGGTCAACTTCGATGCCGAACAATTCGAGCGGGCCATTGTTCGCAGGCAACACCTGGATCGGATGATCGATCAGGAACTGCTGGCCCAGCTGTCTTTCGAAGCCGGCCTTGCCGTAGCCAATGACCGGCTGGTGGCCGCCATCCGGGAAGTTCCCACTTTCCAGGTGGACGGTGTGTTCAATGCCGATGTTTATCAGAATCGATTGACAGCACAAGGCAGAACGCCCAAACAGTTTGAAAACGACATGCGCGTGCAGATGATAATGGACCAGTTCCTTGACACCATCACCTCCAGCGCGATCAGCACCCGCTGGGAACTGGATGGCTACGTTCGTTTGCAGGATCAACGCAGGGCCTTCAGAGCCATCCTGGTACCGGCCCAGCTTGATGATACCGAGGCAGGGGATACCGAGGCCGGGGATGCTGAAGTGGTGGCAGCGGCAGATGCCGTTGAAGAAGAGGCCATCCTGGCCTGGTATGAATCGCACCCGGACGATTACCGAACCGAGGAGCGGATTGTCATTGAGTACCTTGAGCTGGATGCCGCCACGCTGGGAGGGGATATTGCTCCCGATGAAGACCAGTTAAGGGCATTGTTTGAACAGCAGGAATCCCGCTTCATCTCGCCGGAAACCCGATTGGCTTCCCACATCCTGATTGAGGTGGATACCCAGGCGCCGGAACTGGATCTTGCAAGTGCACGGCAGCGGGCTGAAGATCTGGCGCTGCGCGCAAGGGAGGGTGAAGAATTCATTACCCTGGCCAGGGAAAACTCACAAGACGCCGGATCGGCGCCTGAAGGTGGAGACCTGGGTTGGATTGAGCCCGGTTTCATGGTCCGGGCGTTTGAAGACGCCTTGTATGAGTTGACGCTGGAGCGACCGATTTCGGAGCCGGTGCAAACCGGCTTCGGCTGGCACATCATTTACCTGCGTGATGTCCGCCCGGCAGAGGGCATGACTTTTGCGCAAGCGCGGCCCATTATTCTGGCCGAATACCAGGCAGATATAGATGAGCGCCGGTTCCTGGAACAGGCGGACCGCCTGATTGATGTTATCTACGAGGATCCGACAACACTCGCTGCCGCGGCCGAGGAGCTGGGCCTGGAAGTCAATCAATCCGGTCCGTTTAGCCGGGCGGGTGGCGATGGTATCTCAGGCAATCCCGAAGTTGTCGAAGCGTCGTTTTCAGACCTGGTGATGTTGCAAGGCATGGTCAGCGACCCGGTCGACCTGGCTGAAAATCACCTGGTCATGATCCGCCTGCGCGAGTACCTCCCCGCAGCTCTGCGGCCGCTGGATGAAGTCAGGGCCCAGGTGGTTGCGAGGGTGCGTAGCCAGCGTGCCATGGATGCTGCACAGGCCAGGGCCAATGAGATTCTGGCCCGGGTGAGCTCTGGTGCAGACCTGTCCTTATTGGGCGAAGAGAGCGAACTGGAAGTGCTGGCAGTCGACGCTGCCACGCGCAACCATGTGGATGTTCGCGGCGACCTGCTTCAGGACCTGTTCCTGATGGACGCTCCGGGTGCAGATGGGCCGGTCAATGAAGTGCTGAAACTCTCCGATGGTTATGCGGTTGTCCAGTTGCAAAGTGTAACGGATGGCGGGCTGTCAGAGGGAGACGGGCTGAAATCGCAGAGCTACATCCGCCGCATCAGTAATGCGACGGGCAACAGCGAGGTCTTCAGTTTCATGCGGATGCTGCGCAGCCAGTCCGAAATAACGGTGTACGAGGAACGGTTGTAAAAAAGCTTGCAGGCGCGCTACACCCCCAGCTCGGCCATGCCCAGGATGTTGTAACCGGAATCCACGAAGGTGATTTCGCCGGTGATGCCCGAAGCGAGATCGGAGCACAGAAAAGCGGCCACGTTACCCACCTCCCTTGGCGTGATGTTGCGCCGCATGGGTGCGGTTGCCTCTACATGGGTCATCATTTTGCGGAAATCTGCTATACCCGCTGCAGCCAGGGTCCTGACGGGGCCTGCAGAAATAGCATTCACACGAATCCCCTTTGGCCCGAGACTTTGCGCCAGGTAGCGCATATTGGCTTCCAGGCTGGCCTTGGCCAGGCCCATGACGTTGTAGCTGGGCATGGCCCGTATGGAACCCATGTAGGTCAGCGTCAGCAGAGCACCATCCCGGCCTTCCATCAGGCTGAGGCCGGCTTTTGCCAGCGCCGCGAAACTGTAGGAACTGATGTCGTGGGCAATCTGGAAGCCTTCGCGGTTGATGACGTCGATGTAATCGCCTGCCAACTGCTCCCGGGGAGCGAAGCCGACTGAGTGAATCAGGATGTCGTAGTAGTCCCAGTGTTTGCGCAGTTGCGTGAAAACATGGTCGATGTCGCCGTCGAGCGCCACGTCGCACGGGATGACGATTGCAGAATTCGTCGCTGCGGCAATTTTCTCAACCCGGGGTTTCAGCCGCTCGTTCTGGTGCGTATAAGCCAGTTCCGCACCTTGCTCGTACATCGCCTCGGCGATGCTCCATGCGATGGAGCGGGGGCTGGCGACGCCGACGATGAGTGCACGTTTTCCTTCGAGAAATCCCATGTGTTGTTCCTGTGCTGGCGGGGGGTGACAGATCAGGTGAGATTACCCGAATTCTCCGGTAACTTCAGCCCCGGTTCTGGAAATTGAGCCTTGCGGCGGAGTCGTGCTCGATGATTTTGTGGTCGTGCCAGGCCAGTTGGCCGTTGACCAGGGTGCTGATGATACGGGAACGGAAAGTGATGCCCTCATAGGGGCTCCAGCCGCATTTGGACAAAACCCGAGCTGGGGTTACCGGCGTTGTTTGGCGGGTATCGACCAGCACCAGGTCAGCCCAGTAGCCTTCGCGCAGGAAGCCGCGCTCGACCACGCCAAAGCGCTGGGCGACGTTGTGGGCGGTTTTCCGGACGATCTCGACAAGGCTCAGTATGCCATCGTGGTGAAGTTCGAGCGTGGCCAGCAGGGCATCCTGTACCAATGGCAGGCCCGCAGGCACTGTCAGGTAGTCGCTGCCGGCTTTTTCTTCAGCAGTGTGCGGTGCATGATCGGTGGCGATAATATCCAGCCTGTCGTCCTGCAGGGCCTCGAGCAGGGCCAGCCGGTCGGCAGGCGATTTGATGGCCGGGTTGCACTTGATCCGGTTGCCGAGACGGGCATAGTCGTCGCTGTTGAAATGCAGGTAGTGAACGCAGACTTCAGCAGTGATGTTTTTACCTTCGATGGGTCCGGCTTTGAACAATTCCATTTCCCTGGCCGTGGAGAGGTGGAGGATGTGCAGCTGTGCGTCGTGTGCCGTGGCCAGTTCAATGGCTGTTGCAGATGACCGGTAGCAGGCCTCTGCGCTGCGGATTCGGGGGTGTTCCGTCAGCGGGATTTCCCGCCCGTATTTTTCCATCGCTATTTGCAGATTCTGGTTGATCAGCGGCGTGGATTCGCAATGCGTGGCAATCAGGACAGGGGCATCGCGGAAAATGCCGGCCAGCGTCTGTTCGTTGTCGACCAGCATGTTACCGGTCGATGCGCCCATGAAAATTTTGACACCACAGGCAGCGCCGGGGGGCAGTGCGCGGATGACATCAAGGTTGTCGTTGGTCGCACCCAGGTAAAAAGCGTAATTGGCCAGAGATTTATGTGCTGCAATGGCGTACTTATCCTCCAGGGCATCGAGCGTCACCGTTGGCGGCCGTGTATTGGGCATTTCCATGAAACTCGTAATGCCGCCGGCTACCGCCGCCCGCGACTCGGACCAGATGCCTGCCTTGTGGGTCAGGCCGGGCTCGCGAAAATGCACCTGGTCGTCAATCATTCCGGGCAGGAGGTATGCGCCGGCCGCGTCCAGCACGGCGGTGCCGGCACCGGCACTGATCGAGGCGTCGATCAGTGCGATACGTCCATGGTGGATGAGCAGGTCGCCATCCGTAATTTGCCCTTCGTTCACCAAGCGGGCATTTTTTATCAGCAATTTGTCAGTCATATGGGGCCGGTTAATAATGCCGGGTGTTCACCCTGTGACAGTACACTAGGGAACCGGGTCATATCCGCCTGCACACAATGGGTGGCAACGGGAAATCCGCTTGATGGCCAGCCAGCTCCCGCGCACAGTACCGTGCTGTCCGATGGCCTCGGCAGCATAGTGTGAACAACTGGGCGTAAACCGGCAATGGCTTCCGAGCAACGGGCTCAACAACAGCTGATAGGCCCTGATCATCCACTGTAACAGTCTTCCCATCGGCTTTATCCCGTCTATTGTACGAAGGATTCGGGTTAGCCGGGCCGGCTCAGCTGAGAAATTTGGACGGAAAGCTTGCCGTTTGGCGCAAGTTCAGCTATAACACACAAATTTCTTTCTTGGATGATTTGCGTAATTTCATTATAATCGTTATAAAACAAATGGATACAAAATTAGACTTGGTTGCCGGTTAAAGGAGTAGCTTAACACGATGCCCACGAACACCACTGTTTTGAAGAAAGGGTACAGACCCTTGAAGAAAGAACACTACATGTGCCAGAACCACCTTGAATATTTCCGCCGGAAATTGTCCAGATGGCGTGCAGAGCTGGTTGAGGAATCACGCGAAACCATCAACAACTTGCAGCATGAGGTCAGGGACGTTGGTGATGAAGCGGAACGCGCGACACGGGAAACGGAAAACAGTCTCGAATTGCGCACCAGGGATCGTTACCGCAAGTTGCTCAACAAGATTGACAAGGCGCTGATCAGCGTGGATGAATGCGAGTATGGCTATTGTGAAGAGACCGGCGAGGAAATCGGCCTGGCCAGGCTGGATGCACGGCCCATCGCAACGCTTTGTCTTGATGCCCAGGAACGCTGGGAGTTAAGGCAGCGCCAGCTAGGCGATGCCCGGTAAATGATTAAACGGTGTGCAGCAAGCCCTGAGCGTGAGCTTTGATCGCGCCGAGCATGGCGTGGAGGCCGTTGGCGCGGGTGAGGGAGAGGTGGTCGCTGAGTCCGATATCGCGGATGAAATAGGGCTCGGTGTCGACGATTTGTCGTGCGCTGCAACCTGAATATACCTGGATGAGCAAGGCAATCAGACCGGCAACAATCGCAGCATCGCTGTTGGCGCGAATCGTCACCCGGCCGGCATCGCCTTCGAGCAGCAACCAGACTCGTGACTGGCAACCGGCCAGCAGTTGGTCATCGGTCTTTTCAGCATCGTCCTGGGGAGGAAGCTTGCGTCCCAGGTCGATCAGGTACTGGTAGCGGTCCAGCCACTCACTGAACAGGCTGAATGAGTCGATGATCTGGTCCTGAGTTTGTTTGGGGTCATGCATGGCCGGTCCTACGAATCCACTCGACGCCAGCGCGTTTTACCGCCGGCGTCTTCCAGTACGATACTCATGGCAGTGAGGCGGTCACGAATGGCATCCGCGGCGGCGAAATCCCGGCTGGATCTGGCCTGGTTGCGTTGTTCGATCAGGGCTTCAATGACCTCACTTTCCGGATCATTCTTGTCCGTGCCAAACCAGGCGTTCGGGGATGACTGGAGCAGACCGATCAACTGCCCGTCGGCCAGCAACTCGCCCGCAAGTTGTTGTGCCTGTTGCTGGTCTTGCGCCTTGGCAAGCGCACGGGCGACGCGGTTGAATTCGGCCAGTGCCACCGGCGTGTTCAGGTCGTCCGACAGGGCCTCCAGGAATAATTTACCGGGCTGTGGATTGGCCTGAAACGGCCCGTGTCGATCATTGGCGATGCGCAAAACGCCATACAATCGGTCCAGCGTACGGCGTGACCGGCCCAGTTCTTTTTCCGACCAATCCAGCGGTTGCCGGTAATGGGCGCCCAGCAGCAGGTAACGCAGCACTTCACCCGGGTGGGTTTTCAGCAGCTCGTGTACCACCAGCGTGTTGCCCTGGGACTTGGACATCTTGCGTTTTTCAACCGTGACAAAACCGTTGTGCAACCAGTAACGCGCAAACGCCTTGCCGCCGTGAGAACATGCGCTTTGCGCGATTTCATTTTCGTGATGGGGAAAAACCAGGTCCTGACCGCCACCGTGAATGTCGATGGTCTCACCCAGGTGGAATTCAGCCATGGCGGAGCACTCCAGGTGCCAGCCGGGCCTGCCCCAGCCCCATGGACTTTCCCAGCCCGGCTGTGGATCCTGGGACGGCTTCCATAAAACAAAGTCACCCGGGTTTTTCTTGTAAGGCGCTACTTCTACGCGCGAACCCGCCATCATTTCACCCATGTCCCTGCGCGACAGGGCGCCATAGTGATCAAAAGACTCGATGTCGAACAGCACGTGGCTTATGGCTTCATACGCATGGCCGGCCTTGAACAGCCGCTGAATCATGTCGATCATTGGTTCAATGTGGTCGGTGGCACGTGGCTCGATGGTCGGCAGTCCGACACCGATGGCTGCCATATCCAAGTGATAAGCGTCCGTATAGCGCGATGATATTTCCTTGATCGGTACATTTTGTTCGGCAGCCTTGGCATTGATCTTGTCGTCAACATCCGTGATATTACGCGCGTAGACGACTTGCTTGTAATGGAGTGCCAGTAAGCGGTACAGCAAATCGAAGATGACCGCCGGGCGGGCATTGCCGATGTGGGCGAAGTTATACACCGTGGGGCCGCAGACATACATCGTCACCCGGTCCGGGTTGATCGGCACGAATTCCTGCTTTTTACGCGTGAGCGTGTTGTAGAGACGGATGGTCAATTTGCCTTACTCGCTTGCCGGGTCTAAAGTTCGCCACTGCACGCACAAACGGTCGGCAATGATTTGCCGGGATTACCCTTCTACGGTCAGTGCGTCAATTTTGTTTATTTTACCAGCGGATTCGATTCATGAGCAAAGAATACAAGGAATATTACGCGGCGCACGTAACTGAAATGCAACGCCGCTGGACCGTTGCACTGGATGCGGAAAACCTGCAGGCTGTGCTGGTGCACTCCGGTACGCCGCTGATCAGTTTCCAGGACGATTATGTATACGCTTTTCGCCCCAATCCCCACTTCCTGGCCTGGCTCCCGCTGACCCGTCACCACGACAGCGCGCTGTTGGTTTGCCCGGGCAGGAAACCCTGCATATTTTACTACCAATCTGAAGATTTCTGGTATCTGGCTCCGGCAGACCCGGAATCCTGGTGGGCTGACCATTTTGATGTCCAGCTTGTAAACCAGGTGAATGGATGGCGCACGGGTCTTTTCAGCCAGCTCAAGAGACTGTCGTTTGGCCTGCAGGATGTCGCCGCCATCGGTGACGCACCCTCACTGCATGCTGCCTTCGAAGATGAGCGGATCAATCCGGCGGGGCTGATCAACCGCCTGCAGGTGGAACGCACCCGTAAGACCCCGTATGAAATTGCCTGCCTGACCCAGGCCAGCCGGCTGGCGGCAAGGGCACACCTGGAGGCGGAAAGTGCATTCCGGGAAGGTGCGAGTGAAATGCGCATCCACCAGCGCTATCTCGGCGCCTGCGAACACACCGATGCGCAGCTGCCCTACAACAACATCGTTGCGCTCAATGCGCATGGATCCGTGCTGCATTACCAGGGCAGGGACGTGACCATTCCCGACCCGGTGCGGTCGTTCCTGATCGATGCCGGGTGCACGGTCAACGCCTACGTTGCCGACATCACGCGCACCTACGCCGCGCGCAATGGCAGCGGTCAGGAAGATGGTTTTGCACAACTGGTGGCGGCTGTGGATGCGATGCAGCAGGGCCTGGTCGAGGCAGTGAGGGCGGGTTTGGATTACCGGGAACTTCACTTGCAGGCGCATCGCGGGATTGCGGCCATCCTCGAGTCTTTCGGCATCATCAGGGTGCCGGCAGATGACGCGGTGGCATCCGGTCTGAGCAGTGTTTTCTACCCGCACGGTCTGGGCCACTTTATCGGTCTGCAAACGCATGATGTGTCGGGTTTGAACGACAATCAAGGCCGGGCCATTGCACGACCTGAAGGACATCCGCTTTTGCGCCTGACGCGCGTGCTCGAAGCAGGCAATGTTCTGACCATAGAGCCCGGTCTCTATTTTATTGAACCACTGTTGCAGCAATGGAAGGAAGACGGGGATGCAACGGCGGTTGACTGGGATCGCGTGGAGGCGCTGAAGCCTTATGGGGGAATCCGTATTGAGGATAATGTAGTGGTAACCGAAACCGGATGCGACAATCTGACCCGCAGAGCTTTTGCAGAATTGTAGCAGCCTTGCGGTCATTTCTGGAGATTAAATGCTTTTTCTCGCCCTACTCATGCTGTTCACCGGACCGCTGCTTTACCAGTGGATTCAGCGCGGCGGATGGTTTTCCAGGACGCTGGACCGGATCATTGTCGTCCTGCTGGTGGTCATCATCAGCGTGTTCCTGATTCCGGAAATCATCGCGCCGATGGGCTGGATGGCCCCGGCTCTGATGCTGGCCGGTTACAGCTTGCCGGGAATGCTTGAAAGCACCGTCAAGCGCGCTGCCGAAACGTTTCACCTGCTCAGCCTGTACCTGGCGCTGGCGGGCTTGCTGTTGCACGCCTTGCTCGACGGCGCCGGACTGGCCGGAAGCGAACTGGGCGCCGGCAGCGGGCTTGCCACGGCGATTATCCTGCACCGTTTCGGTGTGGGGCTGATGCTGTGGATGATCATGCAACCGGCCTTTGGGAAACCCATCGCCTGGCTGACCCTGCTCGCATTGGCGGGTGCTACTGTGCTGGGTTTTGAATTCTCCGAACGCGTTTTGCCACTGGCAGGGGAGCAGGCCGTCACCATGATCCAGGCGGTCATCATCGGCTCCATCATTCACAGCCTCATCCACCGTGGGCATGTGCAGAAGGCCAGTTAACCCGCATATTGCATCAGTTTCAGCGGGCTTATCTCATGACTGCCGGGTGCGGTACCAATGGGCTCCGCTTGCATCCGTAGTGAGGTCCAGTTCATCCTGGCGACACAGGTAAGTCAAGTGTGCTATTGCTTCACCGGTAGCCATAATCAGGTTGCTGTTGGTGATTCTGCTTTTGAACAGTGCGCTGAACACGTCCACTGCCCGTTTTGGCTCCTGGCAGAGCTCCCTCAGTCTTTCCAGTCCGGTTTCGTGTTCGAGGATCAGTTCATCCAGGCGGATATGAGCGCCCCTGAACGGTTTGCCGTGAGCCGGCAGGACCAGTACATCACCGGGCAGGAGACTTTTCAGTTTGTGCAGCGATGCAAACCAGTCAGCCAGTGGATCCGCCGCCGGTTCGGTGGGAAAGACACTCACATTGGATGAGATGGTGGGCAGGATCTGGTCTCCCGAGATCAATACGTTCAGCTCCGGACAATACAGGCAGGCATGTTCGGGTGAATGGCCATTCCCTGTGATCACCTGCCATTGCTGCTGCCCGATGTTGAATGCCAAACCACCGTAGAGGCGGCGGTAAGACTGGGGAAGGGGCGCGACGACCTCGCCGAAGCCACCAAACAGGTCGATATACAAATCCATGTTTTCCTCAGAAAATCCGGCCGCCCGGTAGAATCCCCGGCCCTCTTCCGGCGCCGGCATGCCGGTATCAGTCACCAGGATGCGGCACAGTAAATACTCTTCGCGGGACATACACAGCTCGACATCAAATCGTTCGCACAACCAGCCCGCACAGCCCACGTGGTCCGGGTGCAGGTGGGTCACCAGCACGCGCGTGATCGGGGCATTGTCCAGGTACTCGCTGAACACGTATTTCCAGACTTCCCGGGTGGTGTTGGTGAAAATGCCGGTGTCGACAATCGCCCAGCCATCGCCGTCCTGCAGGAGCCATACATTGATATGCCCCAACAGAAAGGGCAGGGGCAGTCGCAGCCATTTCAGGCCGGGAAGGATATCAATCGCTTCACCCGTTTCCGGATTGAAGTCGTATTCGTAGTGGATTGACTCGCCTTGACTGCGCATCAGCCCATTATGTATGAGCCTGCTTGCGGGCGATAGATTTCAAACCAAAAAAACCGCCTGGGAAATATATTTTTCCTGTCGCAATTGTGTAATCTTCCTGCAATTCTGATTGATTTCGGACCTTTCGCAGCTTGTAAAGAATGGCAAAACGTATATACTTATGTTTATACATTCAGAGGAACTGAAATGATCGTATTGAAGGTCCACAAAGTCGGAAATTCTTTGAATCTCAGACTCCCACGAGATGCAGTCAGACGCCTGCGCGTCAGCGAAGGCGATGCAGTGTATTTGACCGAGACCCCTGATGGAGGCTACCAGGTCACACCCTATGATCCGGAATTTGAGCAGCAAATGAAGTTGGCCGAAAAAGGCATGAAGCAGTACCGGAATACGCTGCATTCGCTGGCCAAATGAAGGAACCCGTTTGGGTAGCTGAATCGGTCGTGCGTTCCATGCATGGGCTCCTCCTGGCTGAGCACGGGGGGACTGCAGGAGTGCGTGATGAAGGATTACTGGCATCTGCGTTAGCACGACCGCAGCAAATTCTCGCCTACGCTGAACCCGATATTTTTGAATTGGCAGCAGCGTATGCTTCCGGAATCATTCGTAATCACCCATTCATTGACGGCAATAAACGCACTGGGTTTATGACTGCGTTTGTGTTTCTTGCCCGGAACGGCCAGCAACTTTTTGCTTCAGAAGTTGAGGCTACACATATGGTTACAGCACTGGCGGCCGGTGAATTGACTGAGGTCGAGTTTGCGAGCTGGTTGCGGGATTACTCTCGGGCTGAACCCGCAATTATCATGTTAAAGGAGCACTAGCCTGTATATTGCATTGATGTGCAGGAGGAGATTAATCGCCGGGTAATTACCAGGAAAACCCGGTTACGGCAAAACGCCAGCCAATGATCAGGACGATGATTCCGGCAATGCAGATAGAACACTTTGAAACGCCCCGCTTGGCTTTCCACGCGTCCCAGACCAAGGCATAAATGCCCCACGCCATCATGACCAGGCCAAGGATTCCTAGCGCAAACATCGTTAAAGACTCGCACAAACCAGTCATTGAACAAATGACCTGCGTCAGTTCACAGAAAACACAGCCGGCTTAAAAGGTCAGTGTGACCGTGATCGTATCGCTGATGTTGTCTGCTCGCTGGGTATAATGGAAAGATTATGCTCCGGCTGTTACCCATAATCATCAGCTTCTTGTTGCTGGCCGCCCACTTTTACCGGTCGGGGTCGTTGTTGCCGGTCGCGCTGTGCCTGGCTCTTCCGTTGGTGTTGTTGTTCAGGCAAGCATGGGCGGCGCGCCTGGTTCAGGCTGCTTTATTGCTGGGCGCCCTGGAGTGGTTGCACACTCTGTACGCGGTTGCCCAGCTGCGTATTCAACTGGGACAGCCCTGGGGCCGTCTGGCGATCATTCTGGGTCTGGTGGCGCTGTTTACTGCGCTGTCCGCCCTGGCGCTCCGTGGCAAGGGCTTGCGCCGTCGCTCATAGCGACACGGATTGATTTAACTGGTCGGGGTGAGAAGATTCGAACTTCCGGCCCCTGCCTCCCGAAGGCAGTTTTTGGAATTTCGTAAGGTTTTGAAATAATTCTTTTATTTTTATAACTTATTGTTTCTATATTTCATTTTTTGAATAAATTTTACAGTGGTTAATAACTGTTATAATGTATTGGGTTTTACAGAGGTTTTAATTTTCAGCACAGTAATACACAAATGCGTAAATTCCTTAACCAGAAAGCAGCAAATGCAGCCAAGGTAAAAGACAAGGCGTACCAGATTCATGACACGGCAATCCCAGGCCTTGTACTGAGGGTACAACCGACCGGTACAAAGATATGGAAACTGATCCAGAATCGTAAGCCAAGGACATTGGGCAGGATGCCTGTCATGACCTTTGGAATGGCAAAGGGCAAAGCTGAGGCAATCCTTCGTGGTGAGGATCCAGATGCAGTTGAGGATGATCAAGCTGCACTGATGACCTTTGATGCATTCCTAACTGATCATTACCAGGATTGGGTTGAGGCGAACCATTCCCAACCACATGA
>JAZFUZ010000163.1:0-9785 GCA_036447475.1 Lysobacterales bacterium
GATGGCATGCATGCTGTGTGCTTCCAACACGAAATGGATCACCTTAAGGGGAAACTATTTGTCGACTACCTGTCACCACTCAAACAACTTATGGTGCGTAAAAAACTGGAAAAACAGCGCCGGCAGGAAATCATGAACACCACCGGAACCCGAATGTAACCCAGTGTACTGCGTCGCAATAAATGGTACTTTCAGAGGCTACCTGTGGCTGCAATGCAAGGCGGGGCTCGCAGGGAATGGCTGGTCCTTTCCAAGAGGCCCAACGCGGCAGATGATGCCTTCTCGTCTCGCCCGCAGGGAGCCCCACAAAAGACTCAATTCTGCGTTACAGCCTTGAATTAAGGGGGCGGCCATTAACTGCAGGCTGCGCCTTGACTTGAATCTTTTGTGGGGCTCTTAATTGCCACTTAATATAGGACACTACACCAGATGTCGAACGACCCGGATTTACGGATTATTTATGCCGGCACACCTGATTTCGCCATTCCGGCCCTGCAGCGACTGCTGAGCCATGGGTTCAGACCTATAGCCGTCCTTACCCAACCAGACCGACCGGCGGGACGAGGCCGCCGCTTGCAGGCAAGCCCGGTCAAACAAGCGGCAGATGCGGCAAATATACCGGTGCATCAGCCAGCATCCCTGGCAGGGCCCGAAGCAGCAGTGCAGATTTCAGCACTTCAACCCGACCTGTTGATTGTCGTTGCCTACGGGCTGATCCTGCCGCCAACCATTCTGCGTGTGCCGACGCATGGCTGCTGGAACATCCATGCATCAATGCTTCCCCGCTGGCGTGGCGCAGCCCCCATTCAACGTGCCATCGAGGCCGGAGATTCCGCGACGGGTGTTTGTATCATGCAAATGGATGAGGGTCTGGACACCGGCCCGGTGCTGCATCGTGTCACTCTGCCCATTGGCAAACAAGAAACTGGCGGTTCCCTGCATGACAAATCGGCGGAAGCGGGCGCTGATGCCTTGTTATCCTGTGTTGAAGCTTTGGCCAGGGGCGCACCACCAGAGCCGGTCACGCAGGCTGAGCAGGGGCTCAGCTACGCCCGGAAGCTACACAAAGCAGAAGCGCAGATCAGCTGGCAGGAACCGGCTCAGCAGTTGGAACGGCGGGTTCGCGCTTTCAACCCCTGGCCAGTTGTCTGGTGCACGATCAACACAGAGCGCACCCGCATCTGGCGCGCCGCCCATAAAAAACTGGATCACGGCAGGGAACCGGGAACGGTGTTGAAGGCAAACAAAGCAGGCATTGAAATCGCTACCGGAGAACAGATTTTGCGCCTGCTTGAATTGCAAAGGCCCGGTGGAAAACGAATAAGCGCCGCAGAATACCTCAATTCCTGCAGCCTGCCTGGCCACCTGGATGGCTAAAAAAAACCCGGGGCAAAACCCCCGGCTAAACGCCATCCTTACCCTTGCAAAAGTACTGGACAAAGGCCAGAACCTATCCGATGCTGACAGCACCGCTGTACTGGCCGATGAACGCGACCGGTCCCTCGCCAGACACCTGGCTTACGGCGTGTGCCGCTGGCTCAGCAGCCTGGAATGGCTGTCGAGTCAGTTGTTGTGCAAACCACTGAAAAAACGTGACCAGGACATTCACCGCCTGATCTTGATAGGGCTCTTCCAGCTAAAACTCGATAGCACGGCTCCATACGCGGCGATTAACGAAACCGCAGAGTGTGCCCGCCTGGCCGGAAAAACCTGGGCTGTAGCCGTTATCAACGCTGTATTACGTCGTTTCCAGAGGGAGCGCCAGCAGTGGTTGGATCAACTGGAAAGCCAGCCGGAACGATTTGCCCATCCCACTTGGCTGCTGAAAAAAATTCAGGCAGACTGGCCGGATGACTGGCGGGAAATCTTGCAGGCGAACAACCATGCTGCACCCCTGTGGCTGCGAATCAACCGCTCAAGACAAGAACATAATGACGTTATAAACCTGCTCAGTAGCAGCGGGTTCACCGTGGTCGAACACCCAAGCGCGCCGGATGCCATTATGCTGAGCCCTCCCGCCCCGGTTGCTGGCATCCCGGGTTTCTCCGCAGGGCTGGTTTCCGTGCAGGATCCCGCCGCCCAGCTGGCAGCCGACCTGCTGCAACTGGATGACCACCTTCGGGTGCTGGATGCTTGCGCAGCTCCCGGCGGAAAAACCTGTCATATCCTGGAAAGATTTCCCGGGATTGAGATGACCGCGGTAGAACTCGACAAATCCCGTTTGGCCCAGGTTCGGGAGAATCTAGACCGACTCGACTTTACGCACCGGGCCGGCCTGAAGTTGCTGACCGGTGACGCTGCGGATCCGTCAACCTGGTGGGACGGCGTCAGGTTCCAGCGAATACTGCTGGATGCCCCCTGCACCGCTACGGGCGTAATTCGCCGGCACCCTGAAATAAAGTGGCTGAGAACCATAGATCAACTGGAAAAAGCGGTCCGGATGCAGGAAAGGCTGTTGCAACACCTATGGCCACTGCTGGCGCCGGGCGGTATCCTCGTCTACGCTACGTGCTCGGTACTGGTAGATGAGAACAATCGGCAAATCAGTCGCTTTATGGCAGAACATGCCGATGCCGAGCCGCTGCCCCTGGAGACTGAATGGGGTCGGGAGCAGGACTTTGGCCGGCAAATTCTGCCCGGCGAGGAGGAAATGGACGGATTTTATTATGCCCGCATGCGTAAAAGAGGGTAGCCCGCATATCGCATGAGTTGCCGGAATTGTGCTTACATGTCATTGAAATTGTGAAATAATCAGGCAAACCCAGCGGAACTCATGCAATATGCGGGCTAAGCTTTTTTTTCTCACCTTTGTACTGACTGCAGGATGTGCGCGACCGGCAGATGATCAGTATTTTGAACTGGGTCAGGTCGACGCGAACTGGTCGAACGGTCAGTTGAACGTGACCGTACACCAGAAGCTCAGGCTGAGCAGTGAAGCCAGAGAAGCCCTGGTACACGGAGTTCCACTGACGCTGCAACTGGAACTGCTTATCAGGCATACCGGGGGCCGGACCCCAGTTAAAAAAAATATATACAGCTATGAAATTCGTTATCTGCCCCTGATCAGTCACTATCAGCTGACCCAGTCGGGGACGATTGAAATCAGGACGTTCCCGAGGTTGCGCCATCTGCTGGCGGAGTTGTCCACGATCAAGCAGTCATTCAGCAAGGCCGATCTACCGGAGGGGAGTTATGAGTTGATGGCCCGGACCCACCTGGATCAAACAAAGATGCCATCACCGATGCGCCTGCCGATGCTTTTCTCTGCGCAGTGGCGGCACGACTCGGACTGGACGACGTGGCCGCTGGGAAATGTAAATGGTAGCTGAAAGGAGAACCGGGCAGCTGAAGCGCTGGCTGACCCTGGTAGCCATACTGGTAACATTACTGGTTGCCCTGTTCCTGGTCAGTGGGGTGCAACAGGACTCCCTGGGCGCGAGAAATACTTTTCTTGATGACAATTACTTTTGGGTACTGATGGTCACAGCGCTGGCCCTCGCAATCCTTCTGTGGACTATTGCTCACCGCTTGATCACCCTCCTCCGCCAGGTTCGTGCAGAAGTACCCGGTGCCCGGCTGGCCGCCCGTTGGGTTAGAAATTTCCTGATGCTGTCCTTGCCACCTGCGCTGATCGTGTATTTCTTCTCAGCCTGGTTCCTAAGCAGCACAATTGACAGCTGGTTTGATGTCCAGGTGGAAACGGCGCTGGCCGATTCACTCCAGCTAGGCCAGGAGTTTCTCCACCTACGCACGCTTGAAGTCAGGAACCAGCTCCGTGAGGTCGCCACCGACCTGGGCTTGCTACCCGAAGACGCGGAAATGTTGCGCCGGGCATTGCTCAGCCGGGTAAGAGCCTCAGGCCCGGTGGAACTGTCCCTGATGGAAACCGACGGCACACTGTTGGCAACCGCCAACATCAACGCCTTGACCGACCTGCCCGAACGCCCCGGCGACTTTGCATTGCTGCAGACCAGCGAAAGAGGCGAATACGCAGCGGCCGAACCGACCCTCGATGGCGGCCTTCAAATTCGCGTGATCGCGTTGATGCCGGCCACTTATCCAGGATCATCTGCCCGTATCCTGCAGGCCATTTATCCTCTGCCGGACGACATCACTGCACTGACTGGTTCAATCGAGCAAGAGTACTACCGCTACCAGAATGTCAGTTACCTGCGCAGTTCCCTGAAGCAGAGCTTTCTGCTGATCCTGTCACTGGTACTGTTGCTTACCATCCTGCTGGCGATACTGGCCGCCCTGACTGCCGCACGCCGAATGGTGTCACCGTTGTCACGACTGTCAAGGGCGACCCGGCAGGTCGCCGCCGGGGATTTCGGACGTGAAGTTGAAGCCAGCGACAAGGATGAGATCGGTTTTCTCGTCAGCTCTTTCAACGACATGACCCAGACATTGAAAGCGGCCAGCCAGTCCGCCGAAAAGAGCCGGGCTGAACTCCAGGCCCAGGGCGAATACCTTGAAACCGTGCTGGGCAACCTGTCATCCGGTGTGCTCACGCTGGATAACGAAGGAACCATCATCACTGCCAACGCCTCATGCCGGCAGATCCTGGGACTGCCGGCTGATTTCGCTGCAGCACTTGCGCCAGGCCGTCCGGCAACGCAGACTCTGGAAAGTCTTTCCAGCATCGCGCCATTCCTTGCCCCGTTTGTCTCGGCCATCAGGCACCAGATCACCCGTGGCAAGTCTGAGTGGCAACAGGAAATCCGGATGGAAAGGGCCGAAGCACCCTTGGTATTGCTGATGAGGGGTTCTATTTTGCCCAATATTGCCCTGCCAGGCGAAGTCACAGGTCATGGCCAGGTCATCGTATTCGACGATGTGACCATCCTGAACCAGGCCCAGAGGGAAGCAGCCTGGGCTGAAGTTGCACGTCGGCTTGCACACGAGGTCAAGAACCCACTGACGCCTATCCGCCTGGCCGCTGAGCGGTTGCGCATGAAATTGAGTGACAAGCTGGAACCCGAGGACAGCGCGTTGCTGGACCGCGCTTCAAACACGATTGTTACCCAGGTTGAGGCCCTGCGAACCCTGGTTGATGCTTTTGGCGACTATGCCCGGGAGCCAATCCTTAGCCGCACCGCCATCAGGCTGGATGAACTGGTTGAAGAAGTGGTTGCCCTGTACCAGCAGGGCGAGTCGCAAATGCAATTCTCATTGCGGCTTTGCCCGGGACCGGACGGCCTCGCCGCCGACAGCGGCCGTCTGCGACAAATGCTGCATAACTTATTCAGGAATGCGCAAGAAGCCGGCAAAGGTGACCCGGTTTCAATCCAGATAAGAACCGGCGTGACCGGCAATGACCACCAGGCAGAACTGGAGCTTGAAGTGATGGACAACGGACCCGGTTTCCCGGAGATGGTGCTCGACAATCCTTGCGAACCTTACGTGACCAACAAATCCAGTGGCAGCGGGCTAGGCCTGGCCATTTGCCGCAAAATTGTCAGCGAACACAACGGCACGATTTCCCTGTCCAACCGGGCCGAAGGCGGTGCCAGAGTCAGCATCCGTATTCCGCTCAACCCCCCCAGCCGGGGCCAGGCTCACAGAACCTGACCCCGGCTTTACTGTAGGCAGACCGTTTTTATTGGAGTAGCATGTTGCGTCGGTACAACACACGTAAGAATTTCCGATGGATCAAGCAAACATATTAGTCGTTGATGATGAACCGGATATTCGGGAACTCGTGCGCGAGATCCTGGAGGATGAGGGCTACGAGGTCGTGGTAGCGGAGGATGGGGCAGCAGCACGAATGGCCTTTGCCCGTAGCAAACCGGATCTCGTACTGCTCGACATCTGGATGCCGGATGTCGATGGAATCACACTGCTTAAAGAGTGGTCCGCGAGCGGCAAACCCGATTGTCCAGTGGTAATCATGTCCGGTCATGGCACGGTCGAAACTGCCGTTGAGGCCACGCGCCTGGGAGCCCACGACTTCATACAAAAACCCGTTTCCCTGGCCAGGCTGCTTGCGGTCGTCAGTCAGGCGCTGGATTCCCACCAGGCACGGGAGAAACCCGCCGGTCGCACCGCCCCACCAGTGGTCAGTGAGCCCATCGGTAGCAGCGCTCTGATGCAAGTGCTACGAAAAAAGGCAGAACGGGCGGCCCGGCATGATTCACCGGTACTCATTACCGGCGAGCCGGGCAGCGGCCGTGAAACCCTGGCTCGTTTCATCCATAAACGCAGCAATCGTGACGGTAAATTTGTCGTTCTGGATCCTTGTGATCTCAAACTGGAGATGCTTCGTACCTTCATGCTGGGCAAAGAAAAAAACGATGGAAGCAAGCGCGATGTAGGTGAACAGGACCG
This sequence comes from Lysobacterales bacterium, assembly GCA_036447475.1. Classification (GTDB taxonomy): domain Bacteria; phylum Pseudomonadota; class Gammaproteobacteria; order Xanthomonadales; family SZUA-36; genus JAJRRA01. The sequence continues at coordinate 6,328 of JAZFUZ010000163.1, forward strand.
CGAGTGTAGCCTGTTCATTCCGGAACTGCAGGATATCTCAGCAGCTGCAATGAGAATCATCAACCAGGTATTGGAATCGGATCATTATTTGCACCAGGGAGGCAGCGACAGCCTGCCATTAAATTGCCGTGTGATTGCCAGTGGCAGCACTGACCTGATCAACCGGTCGCAGGAAGACCCCTTGCTGCAGCAACTGTATTACAAGCTAAACGTATTACCCCTGCAGGTACCGCCGCTGCGTGAACGCAAAGACGACATCCCGGAACTGGTCCGGTTCTATGCGGAATGGTTTCCCAACCACGAGAGCCTGCCCTATCGCCCATTTTCTGTTTCAGCCCAGAACCGACTTCGCAACCACAGCTGGCCGGGCAACCTCCGGGAGTTGGGCAACCTGGTGAGACGCCTGCTGATCCTCGGTGGTGAAGGTGAAGTGACGGTTGATGATGTGGAAAATGCACTGCGTGAGAACCCTGGCACACTCGCCACGGGTGGGCCGCAACATCCGAAGATCTTCGATCTGCCCTTGCGCGAAGCACGCGAGCAGTTCGAACGTGAATACCTTACCTACAAGTTGCACGAATCTGGCGGAAGCGTGGGTAAGCTGGCCAAGGCTGTCGGCATGGAACGTACACATCTGTACAGAAAGCTCCGGGCCTTGGGCATTAATCCCAAAACGGCTGCCCGCAAGGGGAACACAACATGAAAATAGTCGTGCTGGGCGCAGGCCAGGTTGGCTCATCTATAGCCCACAGCCTCTCAAACGAGGAAAACGACATCACAGTTGTCGATACGGATCCCTCCCATCTGAAAGTGTTGCAGGACCGCCTGGATATCCGGGGCGTAATCGGTCACGCCTCTCATCCCAAGGTCCTGGTTCGGGCCGGTATCGAGGACGCTGACCTGATCATCGCACTGACCAATAGCGACGAGGTCAATATGATAGCCTGCCAGGTCGCCTATACGCTGTATAACACACCTACCCGAATTGCCCGGGTCCGGTGTTCAGACTACATCGAAAATTCCGAGCTGTTTGACCGTGAACACTGTCCTGTGGATGTATTGATCAGCCCCGAAACGCTGGTGACAGAACACATCGCCCGACTGATTGAGTACCCCGGGGCCCTGCAGGTGCTGGATTTTGCCGATGGGCGCGCCCAACTGGTGGCCACCCAGGCCTATGCCGGCAGCCCGCTGGTCGGACACCGCCTGCAAACCCTGCGTGAGCACATGCCGGCGAACGCAGATGCACGCATTGCTGCCATCTACCGCCAGGACAAGACCATCATTCCGGACGGAAACACCGTCATTGAGGAAAATGACACGGTCTTTTTCCTGGCGGCACAGCGCAACATCCGGACCATGATGAAAGAGCTGCGCCCCCCCGGCAATCCAGCCCGCAGAATCATCCTGGCTGGTGGAGGAAATATCGGCAGCAACCTGGCCCGGCGCCTGGAACGCCGGCACCACGTGAAAATCATCGAACAGAATTTCGATCGGGCCGAAGCGATTGCAGAAAATCTGGAGAAGACCATCGTGCTGGTTGGCGATTGTGCCGATGTCGAATTGCTGCGGGATGAAGCCATTGACAGTACGGATATCTATTGTGCTCTGACCAACGATGACGAGGTCAATATCCTGTCTTCCATGCTGGCCAAGCAGATGGGGGCAAAAAAAGTCATTGCCCTGGTCAACCGGACCGCTTACGTTGACCTCATTGAAAATGGAACCATTGATATCGCCGTTTCACCGCAACAAGTGACCATTGGCGCCCTGTTAACCCATATCCGGCGAGGCAATATGGTGCGCGTCCACTCCCTCAGGCGGGGGGCGGCGGAAGCCATTGAGGCCATTGCCCTGGGCGACAAGCGGAGTTCAAAAGTCGTAGGCAGAACCATAGAGGAAATCGACCTGCCCACCGGTACGACCATACCTGCTGTGGTCAGGGGTGAGGAAGTAATCATCGCGCATCACGACACGGTAATTCAGGAACACGACCACGTCATCCTGTTTGTGCCTGACAAGCGCCAGATTGCCGCCGTGGAGCGACTTTTCCAGGTCAGTGCACTTTTTGTGTGACCAAACGCAACAGGTAAACTGATCCGATGAGATTGGCTGCCGTCCAAAGGGTTGTGGGATTCCTGATCGCAGGTTCCAGCCTGATGATGTTGCCACCCGTACTGGTATCCCTCTGGTACGAGGACGGGACGACCAACCTGTTTCTGTTCAGTGCCGGAATTTTGCTGCTGACGGGAGCCGTAATTTTCCTACCGGTCCGAAACGCTACGAAGGACCTTCGTTTACGCGACGGTTTCCTGATTGTCGTAACAGCCTGGCTGGCACTTGCGCTGGTGGGAGCCCTGCCTTTTGTGCTGTTAACATCACCTGAACTCAGCTATGTCGATGCTGTGTTTGAATCCATGTCGGGCTTAACCACCACCGGCGCAACTATCATTACTCATATCGACACCCTGCCCAGGGCGATGCTGTACTATCGCCAGCAGTTACAGTGGCTGGGCGGAATGGGCATCATCGTCCTGGCCGTGGCCATCCTGCCCATGTTGAGGATTGGCGGCATGCAGATGTACCGGGCTGAAACACCCGGGCCGATGAAGGATCAAAAACTCACGCCGCGCATCACCGAAACCGCAAAAGCTTTGTGGTTGATATACTTCGGCATCACCTTGATTTGCGTGTTTGCCTACTGGCTGGGCGGGATGAAACTTTTCGACGCCGTGGGGCATGCTTTCAGCACCGTGGCGATTGGAGGGTTTTCCACCCATGACGAAAGCCTGGCATTCTGGGACAACCCGACACTGGAGATGGTAGCCGTCGTTTTCATGATAATTGCCGGAGTCAATTTTTCCCTGCATTTCACCGCCTGGCGCAGGGCGAGCGCTCAACCTTATATCCTGGATCCGGAACTCAAGGTTTACTTGTGGCTGCTGTTTGCTTTTGTCATTCTCGCAAGCCTTGGCCTCTATTTCACCGGCCACTACGATTCACTTGCCGCTTCTTTCCGATACGGCGGTTTCCAGGTCATATCCGCGATGACGACTACCGGCTTCACCACCGCGAACTTTCACACCTGGTCCGGTTTTTTACCCGTTCTGTTGATCTGTATCGCATTTATCGGTGGCTGTGCCGGAAGCACAGCGGGAGGCATGAAAGTCTACCGGATCATCCTGTTATACCGGCAATCCATCCGCGAATTCCTGCGTCTGATTCACCCCCACGCCATCATACCGGTCAAAATAGGCGGGCAGAAAACTTCAGACACGATAATCAGCGCCGTTTGGGGGTTTTTCTTTCTCTACATAGCAAGCTTCGTCGTCATGACCTTGCTGTTGACGGCCACGGGCCTGGATGCCGAAACCGCGTATTCAACGGTTGGCGCCTGTATGACGAACATGGGACCCGCACTGGGTCAGGCCGGGCCCCACTATGCGGACCTGAATGAT
>JAZFUZ010000164.1:0-8062 GCA_036447475.1 Lysobacterales bacterium
TCAGCTGCGCCAACGCCTGGACAAGTTGGCTTCAGCACAGGCTGCGAATTAAGTCGTAAAAAAGCCCCTGACATCCGGGAGTGTTGCCTTGTCCGAGTTCACCTGTCTTCTGGGAGAACCCGCTCTTTCTGATTTTCGCAAACGAAAGCTGGTTCGGCGCCTGGCCGGTATTACCGGCCTTAAAGCCGCGCTCGAAGCGCATTTTGTATACCTGGTCGAGTCTGAAACCAGCCTGGATGGACGCGATATCATCAGCTTGCAAGACCTGTTGCAGGGCGAACTCTCCAGGGACCTGCACCACCGGGATCTGCTGCTGGTCGTTCCTCGCCTGGGCACACAGTCGCCCTGGTCGTCCAAAGCCACGGACATCGCCCGGCGTTGTGGCCTGGACAGCGTCCGGCGCATCGAGAGAGGTACCGCCTACTTGGTGCCCGGATCGGACCGTCTTACCCCCCACCAGCGTGTTCGGCTCAGGGGCATGCTGCATGACCGCATGACCCAGTCGGTGCTTGATTCACTGGCGGATGCGCACGAACTGTTTCTGCACAATGAACCTGCACCCCTCAGACACATTGCGCTCGGCCACCAGGGCTGCGATGCTCTGCGGGCCGCAGACCGTGATCTCGGCCTGGCTCTTTCAGAAGATGAGATCGCTTACCTGCTGGCGGCATTTGCTGCGATGGGAAGAGATCCGACCGACGCCGAACTGATGATGTTTGCCCAGGCCAATTCAGAGCATTGCCGACACAAGATTTTTAATGCGCAATGGATTATTGACGGCGACAGCAAGCAACAAACTCTGTTCAGCATGATCCGTAATACGCATGCCAGATCGCCGGATGGAGTCCTTTCAGCCTACCATGACAACTCAGCCGTCCTTGCCGGACCGAAGGGAGAACGCTTTTACATCGATCCCCGCAGCGGTACTTATATCTGGAAGACTGAAACACTCCCGTTCCAGATCAAGGTGGAGACGCACAACCACCCGACTGCCATTGCTCCGTTTCCCGGCGCGGCTACCGGTTCCGGAGGCGAAATTCGCGATGAATCCGCTACCGGTCGTGGCGCCAGGCCCAAGGCCGGCCTGACCGGGTATTCCGTTTCCCACCTCGATATCCCGGGCCTGGATGTTCCCTGGAGGGCCGATTCCGGCAAGCCGGACCGTATCGCCAGTTCACTGGATATCATGATCGAAGGCCCGCTCGGTGGCGCCGCATTCAACAACGAGTTCGGCCGCCCGTCCTTATGTGGGTATTTCAGTACGTTTGAACAGGAAATTGGTGGGGTTTTATGGGGCTACCACAAGCCCATCATGATCGCCGGTGGCATGGGCAGTATTCGTGCACAGCACGTTGATAAGCTGCCCTTAACGCCAGGTGCCAGCATCGTTGTGCTGGGTGGGCCCGCCATGCTGATCGGGCTGGGCGGCGGCGCCGCTTCTTCAGTAGGCAGCGGGCACAGCCAGGAAGACCTGGATTTTGCATCGGTGCAGCGCGGTAACCCTGAAATGCAGCGGCGTTGTCAGGAAGTCATCGATGCTTGCTGTGCGCTGGGTGAACATAACCCCATCCGGTCAATCCATGATGTCGGTGCAGGCGGCCTTTCCAATGCGCTGCCCGAACTGCTCCATGGCGGCGGGCTTGGTGGTGAGTTGGAGTTGCGCCGTATCCCCAGCACCGATACGGCAATGTCGCCGATGGAAATCTGGTGCAATGAAGCCCAGGAGCGGTACGTTCTGGCTATTGACCCCGGGGCGGTCGAAATTTTTGCGGCGATGTGCAAGCGGGAGCGATGCCCTTTTGCCATCTTGGGGCGGGCCACCCGGAAACGTCGGCTCAGCTTGTCGGATGAATTGCTGGGTGAGAATCCTGTGGATCTGCCGTTGGATGTGTTGCTGAGTAATCCACCCAGCATGCTTCGCGACATCCAAAGGCAGGCTTTTGGTAGTAACGAGTTCAATCCTGCTGCCTGCGATCTGGGTGACTCGCTGCATCGCGTTTTGCGTTTTCCGACAGTCGGCAGCAAGTCTTTCCTGATTACAATCGGCGACCGTTCCGTGGGCGGCCTGGTGACCCGGGACCAGATGGTAGGCCCGTGGCAGGTACCGGTCAGTGACGTTGCCGTGACCCTGAGTGGCTTTCGGTCCGTCAGCGGAGAAGCCATGGCCATGGGCGAGCGTACGCCGCTGGCGGTAATTAACGGCCCGGCATCAGGGCGCATGGCCGTTGCAGAGGCAATAAGCAATATGGCTTCGGCGGCGATTGCCGATATTTCTGACATCCGGCTTTCGGCAAACTGGATGGCTGCCGCCGGGGAGCCCGGCCAGGACGGCTGCCTGTTCGACACCGTGCAGGCGATTGGCATGGAACTGTGCCCGGAGCTCGGCATTGCCATCCCGGTGGGCAAGGATTCACTATCGATGCAAACAGTGTGGCGGGACGAGACCGGTGAGAAGCGTATGCTGGCGCCTGTTTCGCTGATCATCTCGGCTTTCGCGCCTGTGGTGGACGTTAGCAGAACATTAACCCCACAGCTTGCAATCGGTAGCGCTGCAAGTCGCCTGTTGCTGATCGATCTGGGTAATGGCCGCAACCGCCTTGGTGGATCGGTGTTGGCACAGGTTCATGCGCAGTTCGGCGTTGAACCGGCTGACCTGGATTCAGCCGGGCAACTCCGTGACTTCTTTGCGGCAATCCAGGCCTTGAATGAAGCAGGTCTTATCCGGGCCTATCATGACCGCTCCGATGGGGGCCTGATCACGACCTTGTGCGAAATGGCGTTTGCGTCGCACTGTGGACTTGAAATCTCACTGGCCGGGCCGCTTGAAGACCTCAACGCTTTCCTGTTCAGCGAGGAACCCGGTGCGGTGATCCAGGTGGATGAAAGTGATTTTGCTCAATCCATGGTCATACTGGGTCGTTTGGGTCTGGAGCACATCGTGCATGATCTTGGCCACCCCATTCCCGGGGAACGGCTGATGGTGTTGTGCAACGGTGAAACGGTTCTGGATGAATCCTTGCCCGGCTTGCAGAAACTCTGGTCTGAAACCAGTCATGCCGTGCAGCGGCTGAGGGACAACCCCGATTGTGCGGACCAGGAGCTGGAATCTCTGCTGGACTGGAAACGGCCAGGCTTGAATCCACAGCTGACCTTTGACCCATCAGAAAACCCGGTTGCGCCGATGATTGCAACGGGTGCCAGGCCGACAGTGGCGATACTCAGGGAGCAAGGTGTCAACGGGCATGTCGAAATGGCTGCGGCCTTCGATCAGGCTGGCTTCGCGTCGGTAGATGTGCACATGTCCGACCTGTTGGAACGAAGGATGTCACTGAATGACTTTTCCGGATTCGTGGCCTGTGGCGGCTTTTCCTATGGTGACGTGCTGGGTGCGGGCCGGGGCTGGGCCAAATCCATTCTTTTCCAGGATGAATTGCGCCGGCAGTTCGGCAGTTTCCTGGCCGATGAAGGGAAATTCGCACTGGGAGTTTGCAACGGCTGCCAAATGCTGGCTGCATTGAGGGAATTGATTCCCGGTGCGGCCTCCTGGCCTGATTTCATCGGCAATGACTCGGAGCAGTTTGAAGCCCGTTTCAGCCTGGTTCGGGTCGAGGACTCGCCCTCCGTTTTTTTCCAGGGTATGGCTGGATCCCGCATACCGGTGGCGACAGCTCACGGGGAAGGGCGGGCTGATTTTCAGGGTGATGAGATTCCATCGCAACTGATTGCCTTGCGCTACGTTGACAGCAGGGGTGATGCCACGGAACATTATCCGGAAAACCCGAATGGTTCTCCCGGTGGAATTACCGGACTGTGTAATACCGATGGGCGGGTTACCATCCTGATGCCGCACCCGGAACGCACGCTCAGAACCGTTAATTTTTCATGGGCTCCCCAAGAATGGAGCGATTCATCACCCTGGCAGCGGATGTTCCGCAATGCCCGGAGATGGACGGATTGAACCGATGAACGATCATGAGGAACTCAAGCTTAGTGAGTTGCTGATCCTGGCTTCACTGTGGATGCTGTTTGGCTTCATGGTGTGGTATTACCTTTCAGCATTTCACGGCATGCCCGCCCGGATTGCAGCCGATGCGATTCTGGGACAAATACTCGGCAGCAATTTTCATCAAATCATCGTCAATCCGGACCAGCATTACCTGTTTCAGGTTGAAACGACCGTTCCATTTACGTTCCGTGACGGCAGCACCGAGGCTTTGGGATTCATCGTCAATCCCTTGATCTTCAGTTACGGACTGCCGCTGTTGTTTGGGTTGGTGATGGGGTCGGACGTCGGTTGGTTGAGAAAAATCCTCATTCTCATGCTCGGTTACGTGACCATTACGGCCGTGCAGATCTGGGGTGTTGTATGGCAGTCGCTTAAAATGCTGGCCTTTAATTTTGGCGATCAGGCTCACCAGATCGTGCAGGATGCCGGCATTTCTGATACTGCCATTGCATTGAGTTACCAGCTCGGCTCCCTGATCTTTCCTGCATTGGCGCCCATTTTTGTCTGGGTCCTGACCAACCGGCGGCTGATCGAGCAATTTGTCGGTTGGGGGCCTGAGCAAATGAAACCCGGCGGAACCGAAAACCCGTGAGACTGTCAGAAGCCGGTATCATACAGTTCCGGGACTGCTTGGTTACTGGTTATTCTTGAAGGAGTGTCAGGGGACAGGAAATTGCAAACCAGCGAAGAACAATTTGAAATGAATACGGCAGAGCAAGCGCCAACGCACGATGCTGTCTGCGCTTTCCTGCTCGACAGCAAGTGCCTGAAACTCACTGACCTGCGGCGCGCTGAAACCTACCGCGAGCAAAATGGCGGCGACCTGGTAACCCTGCTGGTAAGGCTGGGGCTGGTGTCTGAGCGGGATGTGGCGGAGGCAGAAGCCGGCTTGCTCGATCTGCCCCTGTTCCGAAGTTCCGATCTGCCCAGCGAGGCGCCCGAAATCCCCGGCATCTCGCTACGCTACCTGAAGCAGAACCTGATCCTGCCAATTGCCGAGTCAAATGGTGACCTGACCGTGGTGATGGCCAATCCGCGTGATGAATTTGCCCGCAAGGCGCTGAAGATGGCGAGTGGGAAAAACATCATTCCCCAGGTGGGCATTGCATCTGAAATCGAAAACGGCATCGAGAAACTGCTGGGCGGTGGCCGCAGCGTCATGGGACAGATCATCGAGAACCTGGATACGGATGACGAAAATGACCTGGAGGATGTTGAACACCTGCGGGACCTGGCTTCCGAGGCACCGGTCATTCGCCTGGTCAACCTGGTCCTGCAACGGGCGGTGGAAGCCAGGGCATCTGATATCCATATCGAGCCGTTTGAGCACCGGCTAAAGGTCCGCTACCGGATCGACGGTGTGCTGCAGGAAGTTGAGGCGCCGCCGGCCAAGTCGACTGCTGCCGTGATCAGTCGCATCAAGATCATGGCCAGGATGAACATCGCCGAGCGCCGCCTGCCACAGGACGGACGCATCATGCATCGTGTCCAGGGCAAGGAACTGGATTTACGTGTGTCTACCGTTCCGACCTCTCACGGCGAAAGCGTGGTGATGCGTATCCTGGATCGTGAAAGCATCGTGCTGGATTTCGATTCTCTCGGTTTTGACCAGGAGCTTAAAACGAAATTCAGCAAGACGCTGGAGATGCCCCACGGCATAATCCTGGTCACCGGCCCGACCGGTTCAGGCAAAACCACAACGCTGTACACGGCGCTCAGTGTCTTGAATACACCGGAGAGAAAAATCATTACGGTCGAGGACCCGGTCGAGTACCAGCTTGAGGGCATCAACCAGATCCAAGCCAAGTCTTCCATCGGTCTCGATTTTGCTCACGCTTTGCGCGCCATCGTCCGCCAGGATCCCGACGTGATCATGATCGGTGAGATGCGTGACCTTGAGACGGCGAGGATCGCCATCCAGTCAGCGCTGACCGGACACCTGGTGCTGTCGACAATTCACACCAACGATGCGGCTGGTGGCGTCACCCGAATGCTGGACATGGGCGTCGAGGATTATCTTTTGACTTCAACCGTGAATGCCATCCTTGCCCAGCGCCTGGTCAGGACACTTGATCCCGAGCACCGTGAGCCCTATGAAGTTCTGCCTGAAATGGCTCAGGAAATTGGTTTGACGGAAATTGATGGACCAAAGAAATACGTGGTCTACCGTCCCGTGCCGACGGTGAAAATTCCGTCCGGCTACCGTGGCCGGACCTCCATCCTTGAACTGCTCACGATGTCCGATCCGATCCGCAGACTGATCATGCAGCGCGGCACGGCAGGAGAAATCCAGAAGCTGGCGGTGAGCGAAGGTATGCGCACCATGTACCAGGATGGTCTGCGCAAATGCCTGCAGGGAATTACCACCCTGGATGAAGTATTGAGAGTAACCCAGGAAGCCTGATGCCCCTGTTTGAATACAAGGCTGTAGCAGCGAACGGAGAAACGGTGCAGGGCACCATGGAAGCCGCTACGGTAGAGATGGTTGTCCTCAAGCTCCAGGAGGCCGGCAACATCCCGTTGCATGCGCGCGAATCCGGTAGTGGGGGGTTCAGCCTTGCCAATCTGAGTTTCAGCCGCCGGAGCATGAATGCGCGCGAAGTGGGTGAGTTTACGCAGCAATTATCCACCCTGTTGGGCGCCGGCCTGCCGCTGGATCGTTCACTCCATGTGCTGATGGATCTTTCAGAGAACGAGCGTATTCGCCGGACGGTAAACGAAATCCGGGACCGTGTACGCGAAGGGGGCAGCCTGTCGCAAGCCCTTGAGGAACAGCACGGTGCTTTCAACCGGCTGTATGTCAACATGGTTCGCGCCGGAGAGGTGGGTGGTACGCTGGATATCACCCTGACCCGCCTGACCGAATACCTCGAACGCTCCAAAGACCTCAAAGACGCCGTAATTTCCGCATTGATTTACCCGGTCATGCTGATGTTTCTCGCTGCCGGTTCCCTGATCCTCCTGCTGGTTTATGTTATCCCGCAGTTCACCCCAATTTTCGAAGAGCTGGGTGGCGATCTACCGTTGATCACAAAAATTGTGCTGGGGGTAGGATCCGTATTGCAAAATTTCTGGTGGCTTATGATCGGGTTAACAATCCTGATCGTATGGCAGTTCCGGCGCATGCTGGCAGACCAGGAAAAGCGATTTGCCTGGGATAAGCGCGTGTTGTCCATGCGCTGGGTGGGCGACCTGGTGGCCAAGCTGGAAATAGCCCGTCTGACGCGCACCCTGGGAACCCTGCTCAGCAATGGTGTTCCCCTGCTTTCGGCACTTTCCATTGCGCGCAATGTCATAAGCAATACGGTCTTGCGCAAGGACGTCACTGACGCCACCCGCGAGGTCAAGACCGGGGGCAGGCTGGCGCCAAACCTGGCGAAAGGAGGCAGGTTTCCGAGGCTGGCGCTGCAAATGGTCAGCGTCGGCGAAGAAACCGGTCAGTTGGATGAAATGCTGCTCAAGGTGTCGGACACCTACGACAAGGAGGTGCGCACTACGATTGACCGCCTGTTGGCCGTATTCACACCCGTGGTCACGCTGTTTTTAGCGGTCATGATTGGTACCATTGTGATGTCCGTCTTGCTGGCAATACTGGGTATTAATGACCTGGTGGGATAATAGATCGCTCGGGGGATAGTTCAGGGGATGAAAATCCGACCGTGGTTTCAAATTTGGGGGAATTATTGGGAGTCTGGAGGAATGAGAAATTATTTTGCAAACACAGTACGCCGGTGGGAAAAGGACAAATCCCGTCGCACGCCGGCAGGTGGCATGCACGGGTTTACCCTGGTGGAACTTTTGCTGGTGTTGATGATCCTGGCCCTGATCGGCGGCCTGGTGTTGCCGCGTATTATCGGCAAGGCAGAAGGCGCCAAGGTCAAAGCGGCAGCATTGCAAGTCGACCGCCTGGCAATGGCCGTGGAGAGCTACTACCTGGACACAGGTTCTACGCCGGACAGCCTGGACCTGCTGGTCAGCGAGCCCGGTAATGTTAAGGGGTGGAACGGTCCCTACGTCAGAGCATCCCTGCTGAAGGACCCCTGGGGCAGGGATTAT
>JAZFUZ010000165.1:0-8865 GCA_036447475.1 Lysobacterales bacterium
CCGGGCGAGGCAGTCTTTCCTGAAGGAATAGCATACGACGCTTCGCGTGGTGTGATTTACACCGGAAGCGCGATCGACGGAACGCTGTTCGAAGTTGACCTGAAAACCGGGGAGATGACGATTATTGCGGCTGGCGGTGAAGAAGACAGGCATGCAGCCAATGGGATGAAAGTCGATCGCCAAGGTAGGCTTTGGATCGCAGGGGGCCATACCGGAAAATTGTTTCTCTACAGTCCGGACGACCGCAAATTACTTGCGACAATATCGACATCGGCCACTGAGCCGGCATTTATCAACGATGTGGCTATCGCACCGAACGATGATGTCTTTTTTACGGATTCATTCAGAAGTTTGATATTCAAAGCGAACAGTTCAATGGATGGCGAGATTGAACCATGGCTTGACTACTCAGATTCTGTCATCCCGATGATCGACGGCTTTAATCTGAATGGGATAGTCGTCACTGAAGACGGGCAATATTTGCTGGTGGTGCATACCAGCAAGGGGGGTCTTTTTCGTATCGGAACCGGCGATGGGGAAGTTGCGCAAGTCGACTTGGCCGGATTAAGTTTGGTTGGAGGTGATGGTCTGCTGCTAAACGGCAATGTTCTTCATGTAGCCCTCAACCGGTCAAACCAGATTGTTCAGATCGAATTATCAGATAATTTCTTGTCTGGACACTTACAAGGCTTTGTGCAGGGCTCATTCAGTTTTCCTACCACTATTGCGAAAAGTGATGACACGCTATTTGTGGTCAATTCGCAGATCAATCAACAAGACTCCGGCGCCACGCTTCCGTTCACCCTCCACCAGGTCTCTTTGGAATCACATTGCATTAACTAGATTTTGCAGTAGCGTTCGCTTTATCGGCGTAAACCCAGCGATAAAAAAAAGCGGCAGCACTTTCCGTGCTGCCGCTTCATAGCAACTACGCCGTGACTGACTAAGTCAGAAGCTATAGCTGACCGTAGCACCAAAGGTCCTCGGTGGACCGTATTCAAAATTCAACTGGTTAATATTCGGTTGATCCGGACCGACATTGATGGTGTATAACTCATCAAGGACATTCTTGCTCCAGATTGAAACTCTCCATTTGTCATCGGCAGAATACCAGGTACCCCGTACGCCAACGACATCAAAACCGGCATGATTGCGATTCGCGGGCTCACCAATACCGTCATAGAAGTTACCGGTACCACGATAGTCTGCTCGCAGACTCATAGAAGAACCATTAGCGAGAGGCCAGTTGTATTCCATTACCGCAGTTGCCGTCCACTTCGGCGAGTTTTCAGGGCGGGTGCCGGAATAATCCTCAGGAATGGCGTCCCCATCCGTATCTATCAGGGTATCGACAAATTTCGCATTGAGACGGGCATACGAACCACTGAAACGTAAATAATCGGTTGCTTGAACTACCCACTCCAACTCAATCCCCTCTATCTCAGCATTGGCTGCGTTTTCAGTTACCTGGTTGTAGTCCCCTGTCGGTGAAGTTTTGAACAGGAATAACTGCAAGTCATCATAGTCAGACCTGAAAACGGATAAATTAATCCTTACGCGATCATTGAAAGTCCCTTTAAAACCAACTTCATAGTTAATAACGGTCTCTTCATTAAAGGGAACCAATGCATCGGTCGGATTGAACGGCTCGTTCTGGAAACCGCCTGTCTTGTAGCCTTCGGAGACGAGAAAGTAGCCCATGTGATCGTCGGTAAAAGCGTAGGACAGCGAACCCTTGAAGCTAACATTGTCCCAGTCTGCTTTGGCTGGTACAGGTGTCACAAAACCTACCGGGTTTTCCGGACTGCCACAAAAACGCAGACCCCAATCAGGCGGTCCGCCGGGACCAAAGGCACATTGTTCATCGGGAATCCCATCATTATCAGCGTCAATACCGTCAGTCAGGGTGTCTATGGGTCCTCCCCAGCCCCAACCGTAATGGGCGACGCTGTAGTTTTTATCATCGGCGCTCCAGCGAACACCAACCGTGGCATTTAACTGATCAGAGATGTCGAAACTAAGTTCACCGAAGATGCCTATGGAATCGGTTTCATTGTTTTGCTGTTTGATGTCCCGACCTTCCGGGCGAAAACCGGTCGGGCTTTGTGGATCTCCTACTGAATTATCGACATAAAAAATGTTCGCATCATCACGGGTTTGATCATCCGTCAGGAAGTAGAGACCGCCCAACCAGCGAAGTTGATTACCTGAAGCGTGGTTATCAAGACGGAATTCCTGACTAAACTGCCAGGCATCGTTCTGGGTGGACTGCCAGGCGGAATTATTCGGGCCACCATGCAACTCAATCAGGTAATCACTGTCACCTTCCAGGTATCCGGTAACCGAGGTCAGGGTCAGATCGTCATTGATCGACCAGGTTACCTCGGCTGCCAGACTGATGATTTCACGCTCCAGGAAATGTTTACCCAGATAGGTCTGGTTGGAAACCGTTGTCTCATATGGGTCACAGGAATCATGCCAGAAAGTATACTGAGTCCAGCCCGGCTGTGGCGCACCGACAATCGATGGGACAGGGAAGTCAGCCTGGTAGGGGATGGTGCAATCCAGACCCTTACGTGGGGCCGGATTGTCGTCATCATCCTTGTTGTATTCGGCTTTGACAAAAACTTTTATATCGTCATTCGGGCTGAAAAGCAGGGAGCCCCGGATGGCAAAGTTCTGTTCGGCGCCAAGGTCGCCGCCGAAGCTGCTGTCCGGGACACCGGCGTCCGATGGTCCTGCATCAATGTCCGTGGTATAACCACTGCGAGTGTCAAAATTGACGGCGAGACGGCCGGCCGTGTTCTCGGAAAGGCTGCCAGTGACATAGCCCTCGACGCCATATGTGTCATAGTCGCCGACATCTAAAATAATACGGGCGCTGGATTCATGCTCCGGCCTTGCTGTGATTAAATGCACCATGCCTGAAGTAGCGTTGCGGCCAAAAGATGTACCCTGGGGGCCGCGCAGTATTTCCACCCGTTCCATATCGAAGAAAGCCTGGCTCTTCATAAATTCCCTGGATATGACAACATTATCAATCACCGTGACAACGGAAGAGTCACCGGAAGAACCCTCAGTCTGTGATGAGACACCACGCAGAGAATATTCCTGCTGCATCTTGTTGAATCCTGTATAAGCTCCACCTGGCGCCATTTCGATGATATTTCTTACATCATTGATACCCTGGTCTTCGAGAAAATCGGATGTCATGGCGCTGACCGAAACTGGCACATCCTGCACACTTTCCTCATAACGCCGTGAGGTAACGGTTATTTCTTCAAGCATCACATCACTTTCCTGCGCATATACTTGCGGGAGCGGTGAGATAAGCATCATCGACAAGCAGGCCAGTCTAAACACATTGGATTTAATCACTGAGTGTAATGATACTATCCTAAATTTGGCTTTTAACATAATCCCGTCTCCGTAGTTGCTTGGTGCAACTGTATTGATTTAATTGGATTGAAGTGACTGTACACAAGGGTCTCATTTACAGTAATCATTTCGCATTATATCTGATTAGGTTGAGAGCGCAAACGATTGCATGTTTTTGACAAACCTTAATTTTTCAGTACCAGGAAGTACTGTGATGCTACAGATTTGAGTACCAAATAGTACCGTGCAGTTAAATCTTAGCTCTGCCATTATCCGCAACTGAATCTGTGCCTGTCAGAAGTGCGCCCTCCTGGAGATTGTCCGGTTAAAGGAAACCAGCTAAAAATTACCAGTTAGATAGAATGAACATGATCCGCACAACAGCAAGCACGGTGAGCTACTAAAATGTACGCGCTCGAAGTCAATGAACTGAGGAAAACCTATAAAAATGGCGTGGAAGCGCTGAAAGGGATTACTCTCAAAGTTGAAGAAGGGGATTTCTTTGCCCTGCTGGGTCCGAACGGGGCCGGGAAGTCCACGTTGATCGGTATTGTTTCTTCGCTGGTGAATGCCACCAGTGGTGAAACACGCGTATTTGGCACCAGCGTGCAGCGGGAACGCTCAATAGCCATGTCCTTTATCGGGCTGGTTCCGCAAGAACTGAATTTCAACCAGTTTGAAAAGCCCATCGAGATCGTGGTTAACCAGGCGGGGTATTACGGGATCCCGCGGGATATTGCGCTGGAACGCGCGGAAAAATACCTGAAGAAATTACGATTGTGGGACAGAGCCCACGAAATTTCACGGAACCTTTCCGGAGGTATGAAACGGCGCCTTATGATTGCCCGGGCCATGGTCAACGAGCCGAGATTGTTAATCCTGGATGAGCCTACCGCAGGCGTGGATATCGAAATTCGTCGCTCGATGTGGGATTTTATTTCGGGCATTAACCGAGCCGGGACGACGGTCATTCTTACCACCCATTATCTGGAAGAAGCAGAGAGCTTGTGCCGCAACATTGCCATCATCGATCACGGGGAAATTATCCGCAATACCGGCATGAAATCCCTGCTGGCAACGCTGGACGTAGAGACGTTTATCCTCGATCTCAGGGAGTCCGTTGATCAATGCCCGCGCGTGGAGGGAATGGAAATCACGATGCGGGATGAACGGACGCTGGAAGCATCCTTACCCAGGGAAAAGTCCCTCAATAAGCTATTCTCGGAGCTCGAAAGGCAGGATATCCATGTGCTGAGCATGCGCAACAAAGCCAACCGCCTCGAAGAACTGTTCCTGCGCCTGGTCGATAAAACCCAGGCCAGGAGCCCGTCGGATTTAACATGATCTACTGCGGAAACCCTCGCTACGATCGGTCAAATCCGACAGGCTCCTGGGGGGAGGAAGCGGCATGAACGGTAGCTTGTGGTGGGTAGGCTACAAAACGATCGTACGCAAGGAAATCACGAGGATCTTCCGCATCTGGGGGCAGACCATCGTGCCACCGGCAATCACCATGTCCCTGTATTTCATTATTTTTGGTGAGGTAATCGGCCGTCGTATCGGCGAGATGGGTGGTTTCACTTTTATGCAATTTATCGTGCCTGGCCTGGTGATCATGTCCGTAATTACTAACTCTTATGGCAACATGGTGTCGTCATTTTTTGGCGCCAAGTTCGGTAAACATATTGAAGAACTGCTGATTTCGCCGTTGCCCAACTGGATTCTTCTATTGGGATACGTAACAGGCGCCCTGGTGCGGGGCTTCATGGTTGGGATAATCGTGTTGCTGGTGTCGCTGTTCTTTACCCGGATCGAAGTGCAGCACCCGTTGGTCATGCTGACGGTTATTTTACTCACAGCCATTGTTTTCGCCCTGGCGGGCATGATCAACGCGATTTATGCCCAGAAGTTTGACGACATTGCCATCTTACCAACCTTCGTGCTGACTCCGCTGTCGTACCTGGGTGGTGTGTTTTACTCCATCGCCCTGTTGCCCGAATTCTGGCAGAAAGTTTCAGCTTTCAATCCCATCCTGTACATGGTCAATGGCTTCCGCTACGGAATGCTTGGCATCTCCGATGTCAGCCTGCCACAGACATATGGCGTCATACTGAGTGCGGGGGTGCTCCTGTTTACCTGGTGTATGGTGCTTTTGCACCGGGGAACCGGGTTGCGGAGCTGATTGCAGGGACACTCGCATCCCTGTTGGTGAGAGCTCTTGCGTCATAGCGGCAAGCGGAAAAAAGCTTGTGCGTTCGCGGTCGTTCGCTCAGCGATAAATCCAGGATGTTCTTCCCGCACTGCCGCCAGTGTGCCGACGATCCAGGGCAGCCAGCGGGGTTCATTGCGGTGAGTCTTTACCCGTGGTTTCAGGTTCCTGGGTTTGAGGTACGGGGCATCGGTTTCCACCATCAGGCGATTGGCCGGGATGTCCTTGAGGAACTCTTTCATGTGTGAGCCCCGCCGTTCGTCACAGATCCAGCCGGTGATCCCGATGTGGCAATCCAGGTTCAGGTAATCGTGTAATTCTTCACGGATGCCGGTAAAACAATGCACCACGACTTGACTTAGCGCGTCACGGACTTCCCTTAGCATGGCATGAAAATCTACATGCGCGTCACGCATGTGCAGGAATACAGGCAGCCCGGTGTCGATGCCGATCTGTAACTGCTTTTGAAAAACATCGCGCTGAACGTCCCGTGGAGAGAAGTCGCGAAAATAATCCAGGCCCGTTTCACCCACTGCAACCACCCCCTCGCGCTGACTCAGATCGCGCAAAAGTTGCTCGGTGTCGTCATCAAAATCGGAAGCCCTGTGGGGATGTACGCCGACGGTGGAAAACAACTTACCCGGATGTCTGCTTGCCAGCTCCAGCGCTGCCCTGCTGCCATCCTTGCTGGCGCCGGTGACCACCATCTGTACGACCCCGGCCTCGTGTGCACGCTCAATTACCGCTGCACGATCCTTGTCGAATGAATCGTGGGTGAGGTTGCAGCCAATATCGATTAATTTCATAGGAGCGCATTGTATCGGATTTGGGCTTGCGCTCCGCACCGAAGCCGTCAGAATAGCGTGAACTTGATTTGAAGCGATCAGAAGATGACGGGTAACTGGAATGCTTACTGGCGCCTGATGCGTCTGGACAAGCCTATTGGCATCCTGCTCCTGTTGTGGCCGACCTGGTGGGCGTTGTTGCTGGCGGGTGCTGGCCGGCCATCACTGAAGAACAGCCTGATATTTACAGCCGGAGTGGTGTTGATGCGGGCCGCGGGTTGCGTGATGAACGACATTGCAGACCGCGACTTCGATCCACATGTTGAACGTACGCGCCTGCGGCCTCTGGCATCCGGTGAACTGGGCTTGAACCAGGCCGTCGGTGCTTTTGTTGTACTCATGATCCTGGCGTTTGCGCTGGTTCTGTTGACCAATGCCCTGACCATCAAGCTGGCTTTCGTCGGGGCGGCCCTGGCAGCGACCTATCCGTTTTTCAAGCGGTTCACACACCTGCCTCAGGTCGTGCTTGGCATTGCTTTCGGCTGGGGCATCCCGATGGCGTTTGCCGCGGAAAACATGGAAGTGCCATGGGCTGCGTGGTGGTTGCTGGGAATCAACATCCTGTGGTCGGTAATTTATGACACGCTGTACGCCATGGTGGATCGTGAAGATGACAAGGCAGCGGGGATCAAATCCAGTGCCATACTGTTCGGGCGCTTCGACATCCTGATCATCGGTGTCCTGATGGGTTTGATGATTATCTTGCTGGGCTGCCTGGGACTGTTGGTGGGATTGTCCTGGCCCTGGTACCTGGCTGTCTTCATTGCCTCGGTCCTTTTCGCACGGCAGTTATACAGTGCGCGGAAGCGGGATCGTGAGGCCTGTTTCAAGGCTTTCCTGAACAATAACTGGGTGGGCCTGGTGATTGTTCTTGGCTTATTGGGGCATTACCTGGGAGTCGGAGCATAATTATTTGTATTCAGCGCGTGCTGTCACCCAGGCAGTGACGGACTCGGCGCCGGCTCGCTTCAGTGACCGGGTGCATTCCTCGAGTGTCCTGCCTGTAGTCATGACATCATCGACAATTGCCACCTGCTTTAGGCCATGCTGGTGACAATCAAATGCACCCCTGACATTTTTTCTTCGTTGTGAGGAATCCAGGCCGGACTGGGCCCGGGTTCTTCGGGTTCGCGTCAGCAGAGTATGGTGCACCGGGATTCCGAGAGACCTGCTTAACTGCTGTGCCAGCATATGTGCCTGGTTGAATGTTCTGGTAAACAGGCGACTGCGATGCAGTGGCACCGGCACGATGGCCTGCGGTAGCGGCCCACCCCGGCGGTGAATGGCCGCCAGCAATATTCTACCCAGCGCATGTCCGCAAGCGAGGTTGCGCTTGTACTTGAAGCGGCACACCAGCTGATCTACCGGAAACTGGTATTTCAGGCCGGCAACAGTTCCATCCCATGGGGGTGGTTTTTTCAAGCAGGCACCACAAACCTTGTCCGGCTGGGCTGGCAACGGCAGGCCGCACAGGGCGCATGCAGACAGGTTATGCGGCAATTCGGCTGCGCAGGGGGGGCACAAATTTTCAGAGCCACTGAACAGGCCACAAAGAACACAATGACGCGGTAAAAGTTGATTCAGCAATTGCTTTGCCTGCATATTGCACCAACGATCCTTGACAGACTCCCGGATCTCCAGTCTAGTCACCGAATGGGAAAGCCTTGTAAGCTATTTCCCTGAATTCCAGCAGGAAATCATTCAATGAAACCCGAGCTGCTGAATACTCGCGCTGTGCGCCGGAAATTTGACCGGGTTGCGAGCCTTTATGACGGGCACGCGGCGTTGGAGCAGGAGGTGGCTTCACGGTTGCTGGAACGTTTGGAATTTCACCGGCTCACGCCGCAGCGAATCGTAGACCTGGGCTGCGGTACTGGTCAGGCCAGCGCTGGTCTGAAAAGCAGGTTCCGAAAAGCCGAAGTCATTGGTCTGGACAGTTCGCACGCCATGCTGGTGCAACTGCGGCGCAGATCCAGAGTGCTTCGCCGCTTGAGGGCGGTGTGCGCGGATATGTCCGCGCTACCGCTGGCGGATCAATCTTCAGAATTGCTGTTCTCCAACCTGGCGATGCAATGGTGTCCGGATCCGGTTGCGCTGTTTGCCGAATTTCGCCGGGTTTTAACGCCCGGGGGGATGTTGTTATTCAGCAGTTTTGGCCCGGGTTCGTTGATGGAATTGACAGCGGCCTGGGCTGAAGCCGGCGGGACAGCACAGATTATGGAATTTGTCGATATTCTTCAGTTCGGTGACGCGCTGATGGCCGCGGGATTTCAGGAGCCTGTGATGGATGCAGAACGGATTACCGTGAGCTATCCGGATATCGATTCCCTGCTGCGCGAACTGGAAGCTACGGGTGCTTCCGGGTTCCTGCAGGGTAGAAGCAGCCTGGCGGAAGCGAGAGATTCCCTGGAAAAGGCCTATGAGCCTTTCAGG
>JAZFUZ010000166.1:0-13744 GCA_036447475.1 Lysobacterales bacterium
CACTAGTATTCCCGCATAACGCCGTACCTGGCCAGCAGCTCCATCGCATCTTTCCAGGGGGAAGGCGCCAGCGGGGCAATCGCGGCCAGGGCGGCATTGGCCCGGTCATGGGCGATCTGTCTGGCCTGATCGAGAGCGCCGCTGTCCCGGATCAGTGAGGTGATCCGGTGGAGTTGGCCCAGGTCACCTTTACGGATGGACTCGTCGATCAGCCTGCGATCTTCCTCGCCCGCCTGTTCCCGGCACAGGATCAGCGGTAGTGTTGATTTGCCTTCAGCCAGGTCGTCTCCCGAGTTTTTGCCCAGCTTGTCGGCGTCAGCCATGTAATCCAGCACGTCGTCCGCTACCTGGAAAGCGGTGCCCAACTCACGGCCGAAGGTGGCCAGAGCGTGTTCAAGGTCTTTTCGCCCGGTGAGTACGGCACCCAGTTGGCAGGCTGCCTCGAACAAGCTGGCAGTTTTTTTTTCGATAACGCTGAAGTAGCATTGCTGGCTTACTTCAGGGTTATGTATATTCAGCAGTTGCTCTACTTCGCCTTCGGCGATGGTGTTGGTGGTGTTTGCAAGAATCTCCATCACACGCATGGAGTCGACACCCACCATCATCTGGAAGCTCCGGGAGTACAGAAAATCCCCGACCAGGACGCTGGCTGCACTGCCCCACACCGCATGCGCCGATTCCTTGCCCCTGCGCAGGTCCGAATCGTCGACCACATCATCATGGAGCAGTGTTGCGGTATGGATGAATTCGATGATTGCGGCCAGTGTCACATGGAGCTTGCCCTGGTAACCGCAAGCTCGTGCAGCCAGGATCACCAGCATGGGCCGCATGCGTTTTCCGCCCGAACCAATAATGTATTCGGAGATCTGCCGGATAAGTACGACACTGGAATTGAGATTGTCCCGGATCAGTGAATTGACCGACGACATATCATCGGCGCACAGATCGATGACAGGACGGATATTTGGGGTTTGTTTTACGGTTGCTGTTGTGCGAGCGCTAGCCTGGTTCATTTCAACTCTTTTGTTCAGGAGATTTTTCATTATAAGACCGCCCTGTTTGAACACAAGACAAGACAACCTATAATCTCGGTTTCCGTACGTCCAAACCTGCCGGATTCAAGCTCAACCATGGGAGAAAAATCATTGCCAGTTGATCTAAATCAATCGAGGGAAGTGAGACTTGCATTGACGCTTTCGGGCGTCATTGCTCTGCGCATGCTGGGCCTGTTCATGATCCTGCCGGTATTCATGATCCTCGCCAAGGACCTGCCCGGATTCACACCGCTGACCGGTGGACTGGCCATCGGTATTTACGGCTTGACCCAGGCGGCACTGCAGCAGCCATTCGGCTGGCTTTCTGATCGTTGGGGCCGGCGGCCCGTGCTGTTGATGGGTTTATTCCTGTTTGCAGCGGGCGGCGTGTTGGCCGCGCTGGCAGAATCCATGCCATGGTTGATTGCCGGCCGGGCAGTACAGGGTTGTGGGGCGATCGCAGGTGTGGCGATGGCTTTTGCCGCCGATTTTACGCGCCCCCACAGGCGTTCCATCAGCATGGCTATCATCGGCATCGGCATTGGCGGTGCGTTTTTGCTATCCATGATGCTTTCGGTGCCGCTGGCCATGGTGCTGGGCCTCGAGGGTTTGTTCTGGCTGACGGTTATTTTCGCACTGGTGGGCGTGCTGCTGGTTTTTACCCTGCCGCGGAACTTGCGCGCTGTTTCCGAACCAGGGTCGGAAGTGAAAATCGACATGAAACCGGTTTGGTTGCTGGCCCTGAGCGTATTCTTGTTGCATGCAGCTATGACGCTTCTGTTTGTGGTACTACCGCCGCTGCTGGTCGGAACATACGAATTAGCTTTGGCTGAGCACTGGAAGATTTACGTGCCGACCATGTTGGTATCTGTGCTGATCATATTCCCGCTGCTCAGGAAGGTGGGTAAAAACCTGACCGAACATCGTTTGATGCCCTGGGCATTTTTTGCTCTTGCCGCATCCATGGCCGCCATGGGCCTGCTGGACACGGATTTCGGCCTGCTGGGACTGGCTGTGCTGATGGCTGTTTATTTCCTGGGTTTCAACCTGTTGGAAGCATCCATGCCGGCATTGCTGGCCCGCGTCAGCGGCAGCAGGGGACGGGGGCGCAGGATGGGAGTCTACAGCACCTTCCAGTTCCTGGGCGCATTTGCCGGTGGTCTCTCAGGCGGTTGGTTATTGGGTGTTTTTGGCAGCGGGATTGCCTTGCTGGTCGCGGCAGGTACCTGTGTGGTTTGGGGCGTTCTGCTGAAAGTGGCCTTAAGCCGCCGGATATTGCACCCGTCGCCTCAGGTTCTGAACAAAGCGACTGATGTGTGAAGCAATGGCTTTTTTCTGACAAGTGAAGTGACCTGATTGTGATAAACTTTGCGTATCATTGAGTAGGGAGATGCCTGATGGCACGTGGTGTTAATAAAGTCATTTTGGTGGGTAACCTGGGCGCTGATCCGGAAACCCGATACACGGCAAGCGGTACCGCCATTACAAATATCAGGATTGCTACCAGCGAAACCTGGAAGGACAAGCAGACCGGGGAAAGCCAGGAGCGCACGGAGTGGCACCGGGTTGTGTTCTTCAACCGTCTGGCTGAGATTGCCGGTGAGTATTTGCGCAAGGGCAGCCAGGTATATATCGAAGGAAAACTGCAAACGCGCAAGTGGCAGGATCAGAGTGGCCAGGATCGTTATTCCACGGAAATCGTGGGCAACGAAATGCAAATGCTGGGCAACCGGGAGGGTGGAAACGTAGCGAGGCCGGCACGGCAGCAGCCCGATGGGTTCAGGGATAACAAGCCCGAGCAGCCCGAGCAGTCTACTCCGGCTGCAGATGACGGATTTACAGACGACGATATTCCATTCTAAGTCGCAGGAAATTCTGATGCGAACACTGCTCGTCACCGGTGGCGCCGGTTTTATTGGTGGCAACTATGTTTTGCGCAGCCTGGCCCTTGATCCTGAGCTACGCATTATCAACCTGGATGCGTTGACCTATGCCGGTAACCTGGATACGTTGAAGCCGCTGCTCGGTAACCAGCGGCATGTTTTCATCCACGGGGATATCGGAGACGCTGAGCAGGTCAGCAGCTTGCTCGACCAGTATGCACCGGATGCGGTGGTCAATTTCGCTGCCGAAAGTCACGTCGACCGCTCCATTGACGGTCCTGCGGAGTTTGTCCTGACCAATGTTGTCGGCACGCTGATCCTGCTGCAATGCTCACTGGACTGGTGGAAAAACCAGCCTGAACCGGCCCGCGAAGCATTCCGATTCCTGCACATCTCGACCGATGAGGTCTATGGGAGCCTCGGTGATACGGGCGCATTTAGCGAAACCACGCCCTATGCCCCGAACTCACCCTATGCCGCTTCGAAGGCCGGTTCGGATCACCTGGTTCGCGCTTTCCACCACACCTACGATTTTCCCACCCTGACCACCAATTGTTCGAACAATTACGGGCCGTACCAGTTTCCCGAAAAACTGATCCCGCTGATTATTCTCAACGCACTGGAATACAAACCCTTGCCGGTGTACGGAGATGGCCAGCAGGTGCGTGACTGGTTATTCGTGCAAGACCATGTCGATGCGATCAACACGGTGCTGGATCGGGGTGAAGTGGGTGAGGTGTACAACATTGGCGGCTCGTCTGAGCGAACCAACCTGCAGGTTGTGCACGGTATCTGCGATGTGCTGGATCGGCGCCTTCCGGATGAGTCCAGGGGGGAGCGCAGAAAACTGGTGGAATATGTGGCGGATCGTCCCGGTCACGACCGTCGCTATGCCATTGATTGCAGTAAACTGAGCGGCGAACTGGGTTGGCAGCCATCGCTTGGTTTTGCCAGTGGCCTGGAACGGACTATTAACTGGTACCTGGAGAATCTTGAATGGATTCAACGGGTGAAGGATGGCAGTTACCAGGGCGAACGGCTGGGCCTGGGTGACTGATCGGTGGTGGAATCGAACGGAGGTAAGGAAGTGTCCAGGAAAGGAATCATTCTCGCCGGTGGAAGTGGCACCCGTCTCTATCCGTTGACTCGCGTGGTCAGCAAGCAACTGCTCCCGGTCTACGACAAACCCATGATCTATTACCCGCTTGCCACGCTTATGCAGGCGGGGATCAGGGAAATCATGGTGATCACGACACCACACGACCAGGCAATGTTCAAACAGTTGCTGGGCGATGGGCGGCAGTGGGGTCTGCGGCTGGCGTTTGCAGTACAGCCAAAGCCTGAGGGACTGGCCCAGGCCCTGATTATCGCCGAGGATTTCCTGGATGGGAAACCATCCTGCCTGATCCTCGGGGATAACATTTTTCACGGGAGTGGTTTGAGCCATGTGCTCCAGCGCGCCACCGAGCGCTTTGATGGTGCAACGGTTTTTGGCTACTGGGTGCGGGATCCTGAACGCTATGGCGTGGTGGAGTTTGATGAAAATCAAGCGGTCATCAGCATTGAGGAAAAGCCGGCGGCGCCACGCTCAAATTACGCCGTTACCGGTTTGTATTTTTATGACGGCAGGGCCAGTGAGTTTGCCCTGAGCCTGAGGCCTTCCCCACGGGGTGAGCTGGAAATCACCGACCTGAACCGCTGTTACCTGGATGATGGCAGCCTGACTCTGGAGCGCCTGAGCCGTGGTTACGCCTGGCTCGACACCGGGACCCATGAATCTTTGCAACAGGCATCCAGCTTCATCGAGACGATTGAAGCCCGGCAGGGCCTGAAAATCGCCTGTCCTGAGGAAATTGCCTTCATGCAGGGCTGGATCGACGAGGAGCAGATCAGGCGCCTGGCGGAACCGCTGAAAAAAAGTGGATACGGCGAATACCTGATTGCCTTGTTGAGCCGGGGGCCCTAGGGGTGAAACTGATCGAGACAGGGATTCCGGGGTTGGTGATCGTGGAACCCGTGGTACACGGTGACAGGCGCGGGTTTTTCATGGAAACGTGGAATGCAGGCCGCTATAGCGCTTGCGGTTTACCCGATCATTTTGTGCAGTCCAATATCTCGCGTTCTGGCACGGGTGTTATCCGCGGCTTGCACTATCAACATCCCTGCGCCCAGGGAAAGCTGGTTTCGGTGCTGGAGGGGCGGGCATTCGACGTGGCTGTCGATATTCGCCGTGATTCACCTACGTTCCGCCAGTGGGCGGGTGTTGAACTGTCTGCTTCGAACCACCGCCAGTTATATATTCCCGAAGGTTTTGCACATGGTTTTTGCGTCCTGGGAGACAGCGCATTGCTATCCTACCTGTGTACCGCGCAGTTCAATGCTGAATGTGACGCCGGGATTGCATGGAACGATCCGGACATTGGGATCGAATGGCCGCTCGAGCCGGAAAGCCTGTCGGAAAAAGACCGCATGGCTCCCAGACTCCAGGATATCCCGGCCGAACGCCTGCCTCGCATGACGGTATGAACATTCTGCTGACCGGCGCATCGGGTCAACTCGGCCAGGAGTTGTTGCCCTTGCTGGCCCAGCTCGGAAATGTGACGACCGTGGATCGAAATGTTGATTTGGCCGTTTCTCCCGAACGTCTGAAGCTGGATCTCGGTGACCTGAACCGCGTGGAGATTCTCCTCAACCGGCTGCGCCCGGACCTGGTAGTCAATGCGGCTGCCTATACTGCAGTCGACACAGCGGAGAATGATTCCGAACCGGCATTCCGCATGAACGCGGACCTGCCCGGCTGCATTGCCCGGTGGGCAGAGCGGAACGGCCGGCTCCTGTTTCACTATTCAACGGACTACGTGTTCAATGGACAATCGGGCCAGCCGTACAGGGAAACGGATGAAACCGGCCCGATCAATGTTTACGGTGAAAGCAAGCTGGCCGGTGAGTGGGCGATCGCTGCCAGCAAATGCCGGTTTATCGTCCTGCGCACGTCCTGGGTTTATTCTGCTCACGGCAGTAATTTTGTTTTGAGCATGCTGCGCCTGGCAAGGGAACGTCCGGAACTGCGCATTGTCAGTGATCAGACAGGCTGCCCCACCTGGGCACGCAACCTGGCCGGTGTTTCTCGTGAAGTGATCGGCCGCTTGCTGAAATATAAAACCGATTTGAAAAATGATGGCCTTTATCATTATTGTGACAGCACGATAATCACCTGGTATGAATTTGCACATTCCATTTTCAGTACCGCATCGGGCCTGGGCCTGCTGGATGAAATACCCCGGATGTTGCCGTTGAAGTCTTCGCAGTATCCGCAGATTGCGCAAAGGCCCGGGTTTTCTGTACTCGATACCGCAGCCATTCGAGATACATTCGGGATCGAATCTGTGGCTTTGAATGAATCGTTGGCAGCTTGCCTGCAGGAGATTGAAGATGACAAATGATGCAGGGAAATCACCACTGGTCCCCGTAATCCTATCGGGTGGCGCAGGAACACGGTTGTGGCCCGTGTCCAGGCGGGCGCACCCCAAGCCATTCATGGAGTTGTTGGATGGAGAATCTCTGGTGGAAAAAACCTTTCGCCGGGCTTTGGCGGTAGCGGGTGAAAGTCCGGTACTTACCGTCACCAGCCGTGACTATTATTTCTATACCCGGGACCTGTACAACGGCATAGTCGGGGAAGAAAACCATCACCCATTCCTGCTTGAGCCGATGGGACGCAACACGGCACCGGCCCTTGCGATGGCTGCTATTTACCTGGAGCGTAAACTGGGTCCGCAGACAATCATGCTGGTGATGCCGGCGGATCACCTGATCAGGGATGAAGAACGTTTTCAATTGGCGGTCGATGAAGCATGCTCGCTTGCCAGGCGGAGCTACCTGGTGACCTTCGGTATCCACCCGACACAGCCAGAAACCGGCTATGGCTATATACGCAAAGGTGGCCGCATACCCAACTCCGGTGGATTCAGGGTCGCCGCTTTCGTCGAAAAGCCGGGTGAAAAAACCGCACGCCAGTACGTGGCCTCAGGCGACTATGAATGGAACTCCGGGATATTCTGTTGCGGTGCCGGTGCTTTCCTTGGGGCACTGGAAGAGCATGCGCCTGAAATTCATCGTTGTGCAACAAGTTGCTGGGATGGCATGGATCTATCCAGGGAGCCGCTGGAGATCCCGGCACAGTTGTTTGAAGTATGCCCCTCTGTCTCAATCGACTACGCGGTGATGGAAAAAATCGATAACTGTGCCGTTGTGAGTGGTGATTTCGGCTGGAGCGATATTGGCTCCTGGAAAGCCGTTAGTGAGCTGTACGAGTCGGATGAATCGGGCAACCGGGTGCAAGGCAAAGCGGTGCTTGTGCATAGCCGGAATTGCTTTATACAGAGCGAGGAGCGCCTGGTCGCCGCTGTCGGAGTCAATGACCTGGTGATCGTGGACACCGGGGACGCGGTGCTGGTGGCTCATCGTGAACACGCCCAGGACGTGAAGGAGGTGGTGAGCCAGTTGATCGACCTCAAGCACGATGCGGTAGATCACCACCGGACAGTCTACCGGCCCTGGGGCTGGTATTCCGTTCTCGAGGATGCGGAGGATTGCAAGGTGAAACGCCTGGTGGTCAAACCGGGTCAGGTGCTGTCCTTGCAAAGGCATGAAAAACGATCGGAGCACTGGACGGTCATCCGTGGTGAAGCTAAAGTCCGACTCGGTGACAGGGAATTCCTGCTGAAGGCCAACGAATCCACCTATATTCCTGCCGGAACCTTGCATCGTCTCGAAAATCCGGGCACCGAGAATATCCACCTGATTGAAGTCCAGACTGGCAGCTATTTTGGTGAAGATGATATCGTCCGCTATGAAGACGTTTACGGAAGAGTGAAGTAATTCATGCAACATTTGGGCAAATATTTTCAAGGGCTTACTTTTTTGCTGCTTGGTCTGCCGGGCGTTACCGGCCTCGCACAGGATGTCACCGGTTCGGCGCCTGGGGTCGCCGGTTCGGCGCCTGGGGTCACCGGTTCAACGCCCGGGGTATCGGCAGCCGGCCTGCTGGCCCCCGGTTCTGATGCCCAATCGCATCGTGAGCTTGTCCTTGAATGGCGGCAAAAACGGAATGCGCGATTGGCCAGTGACTTTGGCTGGCTGAGCCTGGTTGGACTGGAATGGCTGCAGGAAGGCGAAAATCGTGTTGGCAGCGCCCAAGGCAGTACGATCCGCCTGTCGGGTGGTCCGGATTACTGGGGTTCAGTATTCCTGGAGGATGACAAGCTCCTTTTTATCCGTGATGACAACGAGAATGTGACAGTGGATGACGCCTATCCAAACGAGGTGCTGATGGTGCTGGACACCGAGGGTTCTCCAACGGTTGTGCAAAGCGGTAACATCAGGTTTTACGTGATTTTCAGAGAGTCTTACGCCCTTCGGATCAAGGATTCTCAGGCCCCGGTACGAGTCAATTTCAAAGCGACCAAAAATTTCGATATCCAGTGGGACTGGCGGATTGACGGCCGCTTCATCCCGGGCAAAGAGGGTGAGACCATCGAAATTGGAAATGTGCTCGGGCAGTTGATTTCATCACCCGTTTATGGCAGGTTCGAGTTTGAGCGGGATGGAAATACCTACCGCATGGTCGCCGTGGGCGATGAAGATTCAGAGTCACTCGAGTTCATGTTCGCGGACCGCAGCAATGGTCACAGTACCTACGCGGCAGGGCGGTTTGTGTCCAGCGATGGAATGCCTGAGAACGGCCGGTTGGTAGTGGATTTCAACAAGGCCTACAATCCACCCTGCGCTTTCAACGATTATTCAACCTGCCCGCTACCCGTTCAGGAGAACAGGTTGGAGCTGGAGGTAACTGCTGGCGAAAGAGACTTTCATGCCCACTGAAATCATGCACAAGTATTATCTTGCGTGGATTTACGGGGTCGCGCCAACTCCTGGCGCAGCATGAAAAACAGAGCGATCCAGGGTGATGCGTACAGAGGTTTCCGCTGCTTTTCAACCGGTGTTTTAGTCTGATGGAGTGTGCGCATCTCTTTTCCCTCTTCGCTTCCTTTGATACAACCTGGCTTTAGGGCCTGTTAACACTTGCCGTAGTACTTCGAAAATTTGTCGTTCATCGAATAGACCGTTATTCTTAACAATAGTTGACGCAGTTGCGGGCGTATTCGTTACAATTTGAGGTGGAAATTCTTCCTGCTGTCTTGTGGGTCGAGCTTGCAGGCATTTGGCGATCTATTTCTAGTGTGACAGCACACTAGTCCAGTTCCCGGTCGATCTCGAATTCCTTTGAAGTGACAAAAGCCTCCATTTTCTGCAGCCTGAGATTCAGTTCACGAAATCGGTGGTTGAGCACGCCGAATACATCCGCGGGCGCATTGCTCACGCCGCGCCAGAAGTTGGCCTGTTCCTTGGTTTCATACAGGTCTGCAGGCATTACGGGCAACACGATCGCCAATACGATATACGACACGATTACAAATGGAATAAACGGTGGGATCAGAAAAAGCAGAGCTATGGCCACCCTCGTTCCCTTGCGGTTGAACCCGAAGTAGTCCGCGATGCCGGCACAAACACCGGCGAGCATTGCATTTTCCTTGTCCCGGAACAGCCGGTGGGGATTCTGCCGCTGGTAGAGATCACTCATGACCGGCCTCTCCAGTTCGGCGCCTCGATGTCCAGGATGCGTTCCAGCGTATTGATGCGTTCTTCCATCCGGTTGGTGGATTCCCAGACCTCGCTCAGCATTTTTTCATCTTCCACCGACAGGCCTTTGGCGGTCTTCATTTTCGTTACGTAGTGAAAAACGATCCACAGGGGAAAACAAACAGTGATCAGGAGAATGGGAATGATTTCACTCATCAGAGCTCTCCTCTTTGCTCTCGCCGACTTTTATCTTCAGCTCCGCCAGCTCGGTTTCCACGCGATCATCATCTTCCAGGCCTTCGATTTCATCGGCCAGGCTCTGTGTCCGGCCCATGGCCATCGCTTCAGACTCGGATTCGACCTGGTCTATCCGGCCCTCGGCTGTTTCAAAGCGGAACAGCATTTCGTCGATACGATCGCTGTGGATGTGCTTGCGTGCAGACAACTGGGACCTTGCCGTCTTGTGCCGTATTACGATGCTGCGCTGACGTGTCTTGGCATCGTCCAGCTTGCCTTGCAGTTGGGTGATATCGGCGTTGAATTTACTCAGATGGCTGTCCAGGACCTCGAGCTCCTCGCGAAAAGAAGCAGTCCGGTCCTCGATCGCCTGCTTTTCAGACAGCGCAGCCCTGGCGAGGTCCTCACGGTCACGACGGATGGCCAGTTCGGCCCTGCGCGACCATTGTTCTTTTTCGCGTTCGAGATACTCGATGTGCCGCCCGGTCTCTTTACGGTCGGCAATACACTTGGCAGCTGACGAGCGAATTTCAACCAGCGTATCCTCCATTTCCTGGATCATCAGCCGGATGATCTTGTCAGGATCTTCTGCTTTTTCCAACACGGCATTGATGTTGGCATTGATGATATCACTGAATCGGGTAAAAACACCCATATTGTATGCTCCTGTAAGCTTTATCTTGTTTAGATAATGCAGGGTTCGTGCCATCTGGTTGGATAAACTTAATATACTGATAATTAATAATAAAAAAATAAAAACCATCCTGCTTGTGCTGATATTGGGAAGTGCCGAGTGGCAAATTCGACCAAAAGGTGGCGGAAACTTGGGAAGATAAAGGCGGTCTGTAGGAATGCTGTGAGTTTGCACGGCTACTGACCAAACTACAATTTACCGAGATGCGCATAGCGTGCATTGCTTTGCTCCTGTAGAATGGTGCACTTTTGACAAACCGGCAGCTTGCCGGATAATTCCGAGATATTAGGAGGATTACCTGATGCGATCTGTATTCGCGCTCATCATTCTGATTGCCCTTATGGCAGGCCCCGTCATGGCCCAGGATGTAACATCTGACAAAGGAAAGCTCAGCTATGCAATTGGCTGGGATATCGGTGAAGACATCAAGCGACGCGGTGCGGAGTTTGATGTAGAAACCATCATTGCGGCCGTTCGTGATTCTGCTGCGGGAGAAGATCCAAAGGTTCCTGCCGAAGAAATGATGGCGATGCTGACTGAATTGCAAAAGAAGGTCCGCAAGGAGCAGGCCGAGGCATTCCAGAAGTTATCTGATGATAACCAGGCCAAGAGCGAAGAATTCCTGGCTGCCAATATTGCCAAGACGGGTATTGTCGCACTGCCCAGTGGTATCCAGTACCGGATCATCGAGGAAGGCGAAGGCGCTCGTCCGAACATGGACAGTGCGGTCAAGGTTCACTACCGTGGTTCCAAGATCAACGGTCATGAATTCGACAGTTCTTTTGCACGCGGGGTACCCGAAGAATTTACCGTCAACAGCGTACTGAAGGGATGGCAGGAAGTACTGCCCCTGATGAAGACCGGTGCAACCTGGCAGATATTCGTGCCGCCGGAACTGGCATTCGGCGCGCGGGGAAATCCACCGGTGGGCCCGAACGAAGCCCTGATCTTCGATCTCAAGCTGGTGGAAATTATCAAGTAACATAGACGGGGATCAGGAGCGCGCATATTGCAGCAAAATCCCGGATGATGGCCCATTGGCGAGAGGTATTACTTGATGCCGTATCGCCACTGGAGTCCGGTGTTCGTGGATTGCAGGTCAGTGGCTATCATCCGACTGGCGAGGGACAATTGCGACCCAGCCGTACAGCGGCAGTCCTGGTGCCGGTACTCGACATGGCTGAGCCCGAAATGGTGTTCACCCGCCGGGCGGAACATCTGCCCCAGCATCCCGGCCAGGTGAGCTTCCCCGGGGGGGCTGCGGAGCAACAGGACGAATCGGCGGTGCAAACGGCTTTGCGTGAAGCACATGAAGAAATCGGTCTGCCTTCAGAGGTCACCACACCGATTGGCTTTCTCGACCGCATGGATACGATTTCGGATTATCGCGTCCTGCCGGTCGTGGCCCTGGTCAAACCGCCGGTACACTGGGTCCTGAACACCCGGGAAGTCGCCGAAGTATTCAGCGTCCCGCTTAGCGTTGTCCTGGACAAGGACCTGTACCAGGGCCAGCAGGTTGATCGTGACGGCCTCAAACACACAATTTGGTCCTTGAGTTGGAATGGTTACAAGATCTGGGGTGTTACCGCGGCGATATTGATGAACCTGATACTGCGAATACAATCATCCCATGAGCAGTGAAATCCTCGTATCCCCCGATTATCTTCATGAGCTGATCACCGCTGGGGATTGCCTGGTCGTGGATTGCCGTTTTGATTTTTCCACTGTGAACAAAGGCAGAAATGACTGGCTGGCAGGGCACATTCCAGGTGCGCATTACGCGCACCTGGACAATGACCTGGCAGCTCCGGTCACGGTTCGAAGTGGCCGTCACCCATTGCCTGAAACCGGGGCATTTGCCGGGTTCCTGGCGTCCCTGGGCTGGTCTGAAGGCCAGCTCGTGGTTGCCTATGACGCGCGCTCCAATGCCCTGGCAGGGCGCATGTGGTGGTTGATGCGTTATTTTGGACAGCCTGCTGCGTTGCTGGACGGTGGATTGGCCGCTTGGAAGGAGACTGGACTGCCGTTGGAAACCGGCCCGGTCGTGTCACGACGGGTGCCGGTACCTTGTTTGCAGGCAATTTCTACCATGGCAGTTTCCTCTGATCAAGTGCTGAAAAACCTGGAATCGAAAGATAACATCGTCCTGGACGCCCGCTCTCCGGAGCGTTACTCCGGTCAAAATGAACTGCTGGATGCAAAAGGCGGCCACATTCCCGGCTCAGTCAACCGCTACTTGCAGCTCAATCTGACTTTGAATGGTCAATTCAAAGACCCGGCAACGCTCAGAAGTGAATTCGAAGCGCTGCTGGGTGAAACAGCTGCGGCCGCTATCGTGCATTCCTGTGGTTCTGGTGTCACCGCATGTCACAACCTGTTTGCAATGGAACTGGCAGGAATGGGCACAGGCAGGCTGTACCCCGGTTCCTGGAGCGAGTGGATTCGGAAACCTTCACGTCCGATCACAACGGGAAATTGACCCGCATCGAACTTGCTATTTTTTCTGTAAACGTTCCACCAGGCTCCTGAGCGCAGCCTGGGTTGATTCCGAGAGCCAGATATCGACAAATTTTTCCACATCCAGATTGCTGGTGTCATCAAATAGGCGGATCAGGTCGGAACGGACCAAAGAGCGTGTTGTGGTCATGGCGAGCCGGGGAAGGGCCAGCATCTGATCACACCAGTTCACCGCACGGCGCACCACGTCAGCAGGGTCGTCTGCCAGTTCATCAACCAGGCCGATTTCCAAGGCCTGTTGCGAGTTCAAAAGCGAACCCGCAACGAGTATTTTTTCCGCACTGCGTGGGCCTACAATGCGTTCAAGTGCTTTATGAATCACCGTTGAAACGACGAGACCTACCTGTACTTCGTTCAAACCCGTTACGAAATCACCCCTGGGCATGATTCGATAGTCACCGTAAAGCGCCATGACAATACCCCCGGCGGGCGCGTGGCCGGTAATGGCGAATGCTGTGGGTACCGGCAGTGCGGCAATGGTTTTCAGCATCCTGAGAAATTGTTGCCAGCAATGTGTCAGCTGATTGCGGTCGTATTGAATCAATTCAGGAACATCGAGCCCTGCAGTGAACATACCCGGACGGCCGGAAATCACGATGGCCTCGCATGATCCGGAGGCCTCGTTCAGTGCCTGGATCAGAATTTCCATCAACTCCGGGTTGATTGCGTTGGCGGGTGGCCGCGCCAGCCTCAATTCACGGACCGGTCCATGATCAATCGTCTCCAGCATGATATTT
>JAZFUZ010000167.1:0-4889 GCA_036447475.1 Lysobacterales bacterium
CTGAACATCGGATTTCTCTGGTATGTCTTACGGTTGCTCAGCGGTAAAGACGACAGTCTGCCAATGCAGACTTTCAGTTATTCCATCATATACCTGATGCTGCTTTTCGTGTTCCTTCTGGTGGATCATTATCTGGACCTCATCATCGCTTGAAATAAGACACCAATGAATCAACGACAGAGCAGTGCCATCACTTGCCGCATGGTCGGAACCAGCCGGCCAGTGATTTTCTGGTTGCCAAAAACGAAAAAAAGGGCGGCGATTTGCATCGCCGCCCTATTATTTCTGCTGAGAAGCTTTTCTTAGAAGCCCTTGGTCAGGTTAAAGAAGTACGTGCGACCACGCTGGTCGTAGCCAGTATTGAAAGCGGCATTACCAGCCCACGGCGCACTCAAGTCTGATACCGTTGGTGGTTTTCTGTCAGCAAGATTCTGAATACCAACCTGAGCTGCCCAACCATCACCACGGTAACGTACCGCCAGATCGTGATAGATGACATCATTCGTGACCAGGTCATAGATCGAGGTTTCGGGATCTAATCCGAACCAGTCGTAGTCTTGCTGACCGGCGATGTAGTCCAGACCGTAATAGAAAGTCCAGGCCCCGAGCAAAACCTGCAAATCAAACTGTCCGTTTAGGTCGGCATATCCGAGGGTCCCCTTGAAATCATCAACGTTTCCACCGAACAGATCCTGCGTAAAGTTCAGAATCTTCGTGGCACGCAAATCTGCAATGATATCCGCGGGCCCGGCTGCAAATTTATAACGAACGGTGAAGTCAACGCCTTCCTGATACTTCTGGTTAATGTTGAAGTACGAGTCGTTTATCTCTTCAATTGAACCGTCTAGTGAGCTACGTGGTGTAATAAAATCACAAAGCGTGCCGGGTTGACGAAATTCACTGGTCGGCAAATTGTAGCATTGGTTCAGGATCGAGCGTGCGCCAAACCGGTCAATTTCATCTTTAATCGTGAACTCAAAGTAATCAACTGCAAACGACAGATCAATCGCTTCAATCTCTACGATTAAGCCGATGCTCAAGGACTCCGAAGTTTCCGGTGTAAGCCGGCCGGCGTTACCGAAAGTGATGACTCTCGGTGTGCTGGAGTAGCCTACGAAATTGACATCCCCGGTTTCTGCCAAGCAATTGTCGTAGATCGGCTCACCCGGACTGTGCTCGGTTCCGAAGTCGGCACAAGGATCGGACGCGCTTGTAAACGCCGTCTGTCCGCCCAGGAAGCTCTCGTACAGTGACGGTGCACGGAAAGACGTGCCAAAAGAAGATCGCAGGCGCAGTGCATCGATAATCTGCCAGTTCAAGCCGACTTTGTAGGTTATATCAGAACCAGCCGTATCGTAGTCGCTATAGCGAGCAGCTGCGCTGAAGGTCAAACTCTTCGCTGCGGCAGCATCCCTGAGTAACGGCAGTTCGATTTCAGCAAAAAGTTCCTTAACCGTATCGGTACCTGCTGTAATGCCTGACGACGTGAAGCCCCAGAGGTTACCGTTGATTGAGCCTGAACTCGGAGTGTCCTTGATGGTTTCCCGACGAAACTCGACACCTAGCACGGCGCCGATGGAGCCGGCCGGCAGGTCAAACAATTCGCCGGTGACATAACCGCTAAAAGATTTTTGACTGTAAGTGGTCTCACCAACTTCAACGGACGTGATGTAGTCCAGAAGATCTTGCGGGAACAGACCCGGAGAGTTTTGGCCGTTTGCGATGATATCGAACGGGTTAAACGGAACACACAGGCCACGATCAAAGTTAAGGCTATTATTAAAATCGTAGTTTGACGCGCAGTCATAGACACCCGGAGCGACCTCGATGACATCTAGAGTATTGACGATTCGGTCAATCAGCATCTGCGGCGAACTGTAGGTGCCGTGTGAGCGGCCGAGGCCAGCGTTGACATCCCATGACCAGCCGTTCGAGAACTCACCAGTCAAGCCAACGATACTGCGCATCCAGGTGACCTCCTGCTCGCTGGTCTGCATGTATGGCAGCAACAGCGGAACGTCAAAAGCAATGCCGGATCCCGGTGAACCACCAGTCCAGAACGGGCTAAACGGGCTGTTAAAAACTCTCAGGCCCAGTTGCCGAGGTCCGCTGTTCTGATTCGAACGGCGAGAGTTATACATGAACTCGTAGTAGCCCTCGGTGCCATCTCCGAAAATATCGATTCCCCAGTTGCCGAAGCTGAACAGGGAAATACGCTTTACCGGAGATATCATGTGCGCCTCATCCTGTCTTGGATGATCGAATTTGCGTTCGGCCAGCGAACCAACGCGCCAGTTCGCAGGGTCTGACGAACCATTCCCATTCACGGGGTCGTAAATTTGGCGACCGAAACCAACTTGAGAGATATTGTAGTCATGGGCCGGAGAATCCCAGCACTTGAGCTCACCCGTTGTCGGATCGACCAGACTGAGGTCTTCGCCAGTATCAGGATCCCTGTATTGTTCGACCTTACATTGAGCCCAGTCTCTGTCACCGTACAGCAATGGCTCTCTCTCAAGGTAGTCGACGCCGAACATGAACGAAGAATCGTCACTGTTGAAGCCGATGGTCATATCAACAGTCGTGATTTCACCGCCACCATCAAACGGGACATTTCTGGAAAAGCTGCCGCTGATGCCGTCGACACCTTTCTTGGTGATAATGTTAACTACGCCTGCGACCGCGTCCGAACCATAAACTGATGATGCGCCGTCTTTCAGTATTTCGATTCGTTGCACAATTGCCGAAGGAATCGTATTCAGATCGACTGCAGAAACGGTTCCTCGCGTGCCGGCGGGGTTCAGACGACGACCGTTCAGAAGAACAAGGGTCTTGCCGTCACCGAGACCACGAAGGTCGATGGCGTTGGTGCCCGAACCGCCGGTTACCACGTAACCTGTGAACATGTTGTTCCACTGCGGGGCATTGGCAGCTACCGTTGACTCCTGCAGGATGTCAGAAACATCGACCAGGCCGGACAACGTTGCCATCTCCATATTCAGGACCTGAACTGGCGAAGGACTTGAAAACTCCGTGCGTTTAATGCGCGAACCGGTAACGATAACCTCTTCGACCAGTTCGTCATCAGCGGTATCATCTGTCGCCTCATCTTGAGCCAATACCGGGTTGCTAAACATGATTGCAAGCATGAATGCAGCGATACCAGCGGTGCCGCACAAGTAGGTGTGTCTCCACTTTTCTGTACCATTAAAACTCATTGAATTTCTCCTGTATTTGTTCGCATTGAGGCTTCGATTAGCCCCTCTTTTTTGGGTCTATTTATTAAACAAAAATTAGGCCCTCTTGTTGCTTTTCGTTGCACGAAAAGCAACAAGAGGGCCTAATCTTCGCGGGCGAGTCTAACAGCAGGTTAAATTAGTGTCTACCTTTAGTGAATTTATTGTTTTGAATACTCCCCATATTTGATATCGGTACTTCATCGTCCACACGAATTGGTATTTGCAAACCCCAGCTGAATCAATGAATTCACCGGTATCTTTGTTGAATGCTGATCCGTGGTACTGAGTATCATCGACATCAAGGCCGACGTAGCGTATGTTCTGTTGAAAATACGTCTCGAGGTAAAGTGGCAGCACCCACTTTCTAAAGGTCTCCGTCTATAAACGTAGTCCTCGTTACTGCTGAAAGGGGGATGTCTATACTCGGGCAATTATCAGTACAAGCCCTGGGGCAGTTAACGCATATTTATATGTATGAATTTCCTAATTTTTAAGTCCTAAAATAAGTGCCTTTCCCGTAGTCTCTTACACTGAAATAATTGCCCCCCGGAGCAATCCAAAAATGAAACACAACAGGCCCCCACAGATTGAGGATTCACCGCTGGCGAAGCTGGAAGATCACGGTGAATTCGTCAGGCGCCACATCGGACCGCATGATGAAGATGTTCAGACCATGCTGGAGGCAATCGGTGTGTCGTCACTGGACGAATTGATCAGCACAACCCTCCCCTCTTCTATTGCCTTGGATGAACCCCTTGATTTGCCCCGGGCGCGCAACGAGACAGAGACCATTGATCGATTGCGGGAAATGGCCTCGATGAACCGGGTTCAGCACAGCATGATCGGCATGGGTTACCACGATACCAAGTTGCCTGCCGTCATCCAGCGGAATGTACTTGAAAACCCGGGCTGGTATACCGCTTACACACCTTACCAGGCCGAAATATCGCAAGGCCGGCTCGAAGCACTGCTGGTTTTTCAGCAGATGATCAGCGACCTGACCGGCATGCCCATTGCCAATGCTTCACTGCTGGATGAGGCGACAGCGGCGGCGGAAGCCATGGCGATGCTGCAACGGGTCAACCGGAAATCCAAGTCATCACGATTTCTGCTGGATGAAAATGTTTTGCCCCAAACCCGTGATGTGGTCGAAAACCGCGCGCGCTACCTGTGCATCGAAATTGTCGTTGGTAATGCAAATGAAGAAATATCCAGCGGTGAATTTTTCGGCATCCTGCTGCAATACCCCGGACTGAATGGTGAAATTACCGATTATCGGGAGCTGATCTCCCGCGCGCATGAGGGCAGTGCACTGGTTTGCGTTGCTGCCGACCTGATGGGCCTGGTACTGTTGACACCTCCGGGCGAAATGGATGCAGATGTCGTTTTGGGGACCGCTCAGCGCTTTGGCACGCCCATGGGGTTCGGCGGTCCGCATGCTGCCTATTTTGCGACCCGCGACCGCTACAAGCGCTCCCTTCCGGGACGAATCATCGGCGTCTCACAAGACAGCAAAGGGCGTCCCGCCCTGCGCATGGCGCTGCAAACCAGGGAACAGCACATCCGCCGCGACAAAGCGACCAGCAATATCTGCACCGCACAGGCCCTGCTGGCCGTGATCAACGGTCTTTATGGCGTCTGGCACGGCCG
>JAZFUZ010000168.1:0-6806 GCA_036447475.1 Lysobacterales bacterium
CATATTCAGGTGATAAATCTTGTCGCGCAGCTTCCGCGCCCGGAATACTTCAAACTGCTCCGCAGAGACCTCCCCCATCTGGAAACCACAATGGGTGCAAATGGGTGCATGGCTCGAAATTTTCTTGCCGCATTCAGGGCACGCAATGATTGCCATAAAGCCCTCCTACCGTCCGAAGAACCTCAACTCCGCACGCAAGCCACCTGCTTCCCGGTTGCTGAAGTGGATTGACCAACCGTAGAGTTCACACAAGCGTTTGACGATGGCCAAACCCAGGCCGGCACCTTTACCGGTGATGTTTCGACCACGGTAATGTCTTTCGAAGACATGCTCCAGTTCTTCTGGCGGTATACCAGGCCCGGTATCATCCACAGTCACCCGGCCATTACCGATGGTAATGACCACTTCACCCTCGGAGGTGTAGCGCATGGCATTACCGATCAGATGACCCACCGCCACCGCGACAACTGATTCGGGGGCGATCACGCTGACACGGTCTTCCTCCTGCACCCTCAACTCCAGGCGCTTGTGGCCCACCAGCGGCTCATACAGGTGTACCAGCTCGCTCACGATTTTACCCACATTATGTGCTGTTCTGTCCACGTCGATACCTTGTTCTGCACGCACCAGGTGCAATAACGCGGTGGTAATATCCGCTGATTGCCTGGCCGCCCGCGCAATTCGCAGCAAGCGGGTTCGAACCTTCGGATCCAGATCCGATTGAGCCAGCAACAATTCAGTCGCACCGGTAATCACAGTCAGGGGTGAGCGCAGTTCATGACTGACGTCTGCATTGAATTCCCGGTCACGTTCGACCAATTGGTGAAGCCGGTCGGCATAACTATCCAGCGCAGCGGCAAGCTGACCCACTTCGTCATCGGCAAAATACGCCGATAGGCGCTCAGACTTACTGTCTTCACTCAGCGTCTCCAGGCGCGCGGCCAAGTCCGTAACCGGCTTCATCACCCGGCTCGAAGACCATATACCCAGCGTGAACGACAATACTGAGAACAGAAGCACGATGCCAACCAGGGCAAAAATCAATTGTCTTTTCAGCAATTGGTTGTCGCTGACGTCATAAATCAGAAATGCCCAGAGATCATCCTCCTTGCGGACCGCTGCCTTGAAGACACCTCCTGCGATTTTGACGTCGTGAACTCCAGTGGGCAGTAATCGCACCTGTGCACTGACCGTATGGTTGGGGTCACCGGGACGGGTGATGTAGCCCTGGATTCTCGTATAAAACGGCTCTACCAGAGACGGATCCAAACGCAATTGGGTAACATAGTCATCCAACTCCTGTTTCAAGGTTGCGCCAATCAGTTGATCTTCCAGGTAATTTTGTAAAAATAGCGTACTTAAGGCGAACAACACACTGAGCAATGTGCCGAACAACAGGAAAGAAAGGACAATCCGGCTCCTAAGCCCGCGACGAACTTGCATCCGATTCCACCAGCCGGTAGCCAATTCCGTGGCGGGTTTGAATCATGTTAGTACCAAAAGGTTTATCAATCGCGCCGCGCAGGGAGTGAATATGAACCCGTAAGCTGTCGCTATCCGGCATTTCATCACCCCACACTTCCGTTTCAAGTTCTGCCCTTGAAACGACATTGGGCGATGATTTCATCAAGCGATGTAACAGTTTCAGCCCAATCGGATTCAGGTAAATCTCGGTTCCCGTGCGACTAACATCCAGCGTGTCGATGTTGTAAACCAGGTCGCCCACTTT
The DNA here is from genome assembly GCA_036447475.1 of Lysobacterales bacterium. Lineage (GTDB taxonomy): Bacteria > Pseudomonadota > Gammaproteobacteria > Xanthomonadales > SZUA-36 > JAJRRA01. Next base: position 1,730 of record JAZFUZ010000168.1, read on the forward strand.
CAGCTCCCTTTGATTCAGACGCCTGCCCCGGCTGGCCAGCACCTTGAGGCGCGCCTCTACTTCCTGTAACTCAAATGGTTTAACCAGGTAGTCGTCCGCCCCCATGTCGAACCCGGCCAGCTTGTCTTTCAGTCGGTCGCGTGCAGTCAGTATGAGCACGGGAGTATCCTTTCCTGCCTCCTGGCGAAGCTTGCGACAAACTTCAAGGCCATCCATTCCGGGTAAAGCCAGGTCCAGAACGATGGCATCGAAATTGTTAACGACCGCGAGGTGCAGGCCGGTGACACCATCTCCGGCAAAATCCACCGTATGACCGTGGTCTTCAAGATAATCACCCAGGTTCGCTGCAATATCGGGATTATCTTCTATGATCAGAACGTGCATTGAATACCCCTAGTAGTCGCCGCCCAGAACCTCGACGCCTTCCAGGCCCTTGGCCAGCGATTCGGCGTCACCGCCTTCATCAAGCTTGATCATCAGCCTGACTTCATTGGTCGAATCTGCGTAACGCAACGCATTATCGTATGAAATCTTGTCTTCTTTGTACATGTTGAACATGCACTGATCGAAGGTAATCATGCCATGGTGCCCGGAATCGCGCATGACCAGTTTTAACTCATGAATCTCGCCCTTGCGAATGAGGTCTTTGACCAGTGGAGTGGCCATCAAGACTTCAAAGGCCGCCCAGCGGCGAGAACCGTCGATTGAGGGAATCAATTGTTGTGCGATGGTGGCTTTGAGGTTAAATGAAAGGTCGAGTAACAGTTGTTCGCGAAAATCATCCGGAAAAAAATGCAGAATGCGATCCATCGCCTGGTTGGCATTGTTGGCGTGAAGCGTTGCCAGCACAAGGTGTCCTGTTTCTGCAAATGTGATGGCGTGTTCCATTGTTTCCCGTGTTCTGATTTCACCAATGAGAATGACATCCGGTGCCTGTCTCAGCGTATTCCTCAACGCAACTTCAAAGGATTCGGTATCGATTCCGACTTCGCGCTGGGTGACCAGGCTTTTGCCATGTTGGTGGACATATTCGATGGGATCCTCAATGGTGATGATATGGCCAGTCATCCTCTGGTTCCTGTAACCAATCATTGCCGCCATCGAGGTTGACTTACCGGTGCCGGTCGCGCCTACGAAAAGGACGATGCCCCGCTTTTCCAGCGACAGTTCCACCATCACGTCGGGGCAACCAAGTTCCTGGTAGGTAGGAATCCGTGTTTCAATCCGCCGGCATACCATGCCAATCATGCCCTGCTGGTAAAAAGCGCTGACCCGGTATCGCACTTCCCGACCCAGTGAATAGGCAAACTGGCATTCCTGTGTATTTCGGAACTGCTCTCTTTGCCGCTCCGACATAAGACTGAGCGTTATTTTCTCGCATTCTTCGGCGTCGAGAATATCTGTGGAGATGGGTTTGATTTTGCCATGTACCTTGATGCAAGGAGGAGCATCCGCCATGACGAAAAGGTCAGAGCCAACTTCCTCGTGTAATTGCTTTAACCACCCGTCAACTACTTTCATTTGCCCGTCTCCTACAAGAACATCTTCTTATCGACCGCGCGTCTGGCAGCTTCAAGCTTATTGATGAGGCCACGCTCGATAAGTTCCTCAAGGGCCTGGTCCAGCGTTCTCATACCCACATTACTCCCCGTCTGGATGGCTGAGTACATCTGGGCAATCTTGTCTTCCCTGATCAGGTTCCGGATTGCCGGTGTGGCCACCATGATTTCCCAGGCAGCAACCCGGCCACCGCCGATACGCTTCATCAGCGTCTGGGAAATCACGGCCCGCAAGGACTCCGAGAGCATGGAACGCACCATGGTTTTTTCCCCCCCGGGGAACACATCGATGATGCGGTCAATGGTCTTGGGTGCTGAGCTGGTGTGGAGTGTGGAGAACACCAGGTGACCGGTTTCTGCGGCCGTAAGAGCGAGGCGAATCGTCTCGACATCGCGCATCTCACCCACCAGTATGATATCCGGGTCCTGGCGCAAAGCCGCACGTAAGGCCTGGTTGAATCCATGTGTGTCACGATGAACTTCACGTTGATTGATGACGCATTTCTTGCTCGTGTGAAGGAATTCGATCGGATCCTCGATGGTGAGAATATGGCCTTCCACCCGGTTGTTCAGGTGATCAATCATTGCAGCAAGGGTTGTGGATTTACCAGAGCCGGTCGGGCCGGTCAACAATATCAGTCCGCGCGGCGCGTCAATGATTTCCCGAAAAATAGGGGGGGCACCCACATCATCGAGTGTCCAGACAGTATCCGGAATGGTTCTGAAAGCGCCGCCGACACCCCGGTCATGGTGAAAACAATTCACCCGGAAACGCGCCAGGCCCTGGACCGAATAGGAATAATCGACTTCAAGATTAGCCTCGAAATCACGCCGGTGGCGATCGCTCATCGTGCTGTAGATGAGCTCCTGGAGCTGTGCAGTATCCAGGGCAGGCAGTGTCAATCGGCGGATATCACCATCGACTCGAATCATCGGGGGTAGCCCGGATGACAGATGCAGGTCCGAGGCATTATTCTTGACCGCAAAGGCCAGCAACTCAGCAATATCCACATTCCCTCCTTGAAAAGCTCAGGTCGCGCTACAATGCATGACAAATCGCGTAGAAATGCATGTTTCCCATCCCTGATTCACACGCGCCGCCCCTAACCATAAATCAATGCATAGTCTCCCGCAAGATGAATGACTTGAAAGCAAAACTTAATAATGTGCGTTCACGGATTGAATCTGCCTGCGAGAAAGCTGGACGCAGGCCTTCGGAGATCACGGTCGTGGCCGTCAGTAAAAGACATCCGGCAGCCCGTATTCGACAATTGCACCAGCTTGGATTGAGTGCTGTTGGGGAAAGCTATATGCGCGAAGCGGTAGAAAAGCAGGCCCAGCTGACGGACCTGGAGCTGGAGTGGCATTTCATAGGTCTTGTACAATCCAACAAGACCAAGGAGCTTGCGCGGCATTTCGACTGGGTGCAAAGTACAGACCGGGAGAAGGTACTGAGGCGGCTCTCGGAGCAACGACCAGAATCGCTGCCGAAACTGAATATCTGCATCCAGGTCAACATAGACCGTGAAGAGCAAAAGGCTGGCGTGCTACCGGAAAACCTGGAGGAATTGGTACATTTTGCCCTGGGCTTGTCAAACCTTCGCTTGCGTGGGCTGATGGCGATTCCGCAACAGGCTTCCGCTCATCATGATCCGGCGGGGAGCTACGCAAAGATGGATGATTTATACCGTTCCCTGGTTTCCTCCGGCATAGCGCTGGATACTCTATCAATGGGCATGTCAGCTGACCTGGAACTGGCCATCATGAAGGGGAGCACCATGCTCCGAATCGGAACCGATCTGTTCGGCGCCAGGGCGACTCAAAAAAAACCGTAAACCAACCAGGAGAATAAACAGGAACATGATAATTACCTTCATCGGCGGCGGCAACATGGCGACAGCGTTGATCAGCGGATTGAGAAAAAGCACCAGGAATGACCTCAAAATCAGGGTATCCGACCCCAGCGAGGAAGCGCGCAACCGCCTTCAGGCCGCATACGAAGTTGAGCCATTCGTTAACTCTGTCGCGGCAATAGCTGGAGTGGACATTATTGTGCTGGCGATCAAACCCCAGGTGATGACCAGCGTGCTTGACCAACTGGCCGGCAACACCGAACCCCGGCAGCTGGTACTTTCCATCGCGGCGGGCACAACCATCGCGACAATTGCAAAAGCCCTCGGGAATGACCAGATCGTGATCCGTTCAATGCCCAATATGCCGGCTCTTATAGGTCATGGCATCGCCGCTATCTACCCGGGTGAAAACTGCAAGCCACATCATATCGAGCAGGCTGAGCAGATACTCACCGCAACCGGGAAGGTGGTTTTGATCCAAGATGAATCCCTGATGGACGTCGTAACTGCGATTTCGGGCAGCGGGCCTGCCTATTACTTCCTGTTGACCGAGGCTCTGGCCGACGCCGGCCATAGGCTTGGCCTGCCTGGAGAGGTGGCGGACAAGTTGGCTGCATACACAGCCTTCGGCGCCGGCGCCATGGTGATCCAAAGCGATGCTGGCGTTGCTGAACTGCGCCGCCAGGTGACCTCACCCGGCGGCACAACCCAGGCGGCGCTGGAAGCCCTGGAATCGGGCGCGTTCAGCCAGGTAGTGCGCTCCGCCGTTGAGGCGGCAACCAGCAAAAGCAGGGAACTGGCCAATGATTAACCGGCAAATTGCATGAAGCGAAACTCGTGCCATACGCAGGCTAAGGTTACAGCAGGAGTACAGATCAAGTGAATGGATCTATGGTAAGCGCCTTTTCCTACCTGGTGGGAACCCTGATCGACCTGTACGTGGCCGCTGTACTGCTCCGCTTGCTGCTGCAATGGGTCAGGGCGGATTTTTACAACCCGCTTTGCCAGTTCCTGGTCAAGGTGACGAATCCCGTCCTGGTGCCTCTGCGGCGTGTCATTCCTTCGATCGGACGCCTGGATACCGCCTCCGTAGTGTTGATGCTAGCGCTTGAAATCGTGGGAATCTGGGTCATCGGCCGGATTGGATCCGGCGCCTTGAACATCCAGCAAATCGTGGCATTCAGCGCCATCAAACTGATGATGACCCTGCTGATGACCTATTTTTTCCTGATCATAGCCTCAGTCATTCTCAGCTGGATCGGCCAAAGGGCACACCACCCGGTTGCTTCTCTTGTCTACCAGTTGACAGAGCCCGTTTTGAACCCCTTGCGGAAATTCATTCCACCCATTGCAGGCCTTGACCTCTCACCCTTGTTTGCGCTGATTGTAATACGGTTCCTAATTGTTCTGCTAGGATGGTGACCAGGAGACTGTCGGATTTAATAGCATCTACTGCGGAAAAGCCGATAGGCTCCTAGGGAATAAACATTGCACGAGGACTCACTTCATGAATCAGCTACTCTCAATCCTGATTTTGCTGGGAATACTCATTCTTCCTGACACCAGTGAAGCCCAGCAGGCCCAGGACTTTGGTGACTACGTCGTTCATTACAATGCACTCAACACAAACTTTATTCCGCCCCAGGTAGCAAAGGGCTACGGCAT
>JAZFUZ010000169.1:0-11655 GCA_036447475.1 Lysobacterales bacterium
TCACAACCCCGATCTGATTTTTGTTGACATCATGATGCCGCGGCTGGACGGATACCAAACCTGCGCCATCATCAAAAACAACTCTCAGTACCGGTCCACGCCCGTTGTCATGTTGACCAGTAAAGACGGTCTGTTCGACCAAGCCCGTGGCCGCGTCGTCGGATCGGACCTTTACCTCACGAAGCCATTTACCAAAGAGGAACTGCTCGCTGCGGTGCGGCAGCACGCAGCTATCTAATCCAGGTTCAGGCCAGGCTACATCCGGTTCCATAAACAGGGAAAGTGCAAGGAACAGATGAAATTGAATGGGAACATTGCTGCGTTCGCAAAGTTGCTGGAATACGAGAAGCGCAGCGAAACCTTTTCACCTGGTAAAAGCAACGCAAGTGGCCCCGCCCAGGAATGGAGTGGCGTCACCTTTGCACTGGGTGAATCCCGGCTGGCGTGTAGCATCAACCGAATTCACGAGATTCTCCCCATCCCCGCAGCGACCGCCGTACCCGGAGCCAAGCCGTGGATCATCGGACTGGCCAATGTCCGGGGCTCATTGCTGACGGTTGTCGACCTGCTCTGGTTCCTGACCGGTGTGCGGTCCCAGGTGACCCAGCGCAGCCGCATACTTGCAACCCACCTCCACAAGACACCCATCGGCTTGATGATTGATGAGGTGTTCGGCCAGAGGCATTTCCTCGACAGTGATGCGGTAGGCACCCGGTTGCCCGAAGATTCCTCATTGCGTAAAGTTGTCACCAGGCAACACCGTTTCGGCACGGAAACCTGGCAGGAACTGGATCTCGATAAACTATTCGCCACAGCAGAGTTTCTCAGTGGCGCGGCGGGCTAGATCACGTGGTAGAAAAGGCCGCTCACCGCAGAAGGGATTCTTCCTCAAGCGTGAAAAAGGGCAGCAGACCATGACCACCTCGAATTTCAAATCTTTGGCACCGAAATCAGGCGGACTCTATGCGCTGGTAGGCCTACTGGTCATTTTGCTTGTGTATGTTGCGCTTACTTTCTACCTCATTACGAAAGACAGCCGTAATGAACAGGAGTGGATCAGGCTTTCAACCGACTTGCAGCTGCGGTCACAACAACTCGCCAAATCAGCGTCCGAAGCAGTGGAAGGAAGCAGCAGTGCCTTTCTAGATTTAAGCGACTCCATGGAAATTATTTCAAGCGCTATGACCTCGCTCGAGGATGGAAACGCGGCCAAGTCTCTGCCATCGCTGCCCGGCCCTTTGTCTGCCCCCATGGGTGAACTCAACAAAACCTGGAGTCGCATAAGCAAAAACGCGGCCACTATTCTCGAGCGGGAAACCCTGATGCAGGAGCTTGCGAGCGCGGATCGTGCCACCCGCAATGCATCCAGCGACATCCTGGCCATGCTGGGTGCTGCGAATGAGATTTTCCTGGACAGCAAAGATATGTTCAGGCTGTCACGGGATATTGCGGACGGTATTCTCACCCGGACCGACTCCCGCGTGTGGCCGTCCCTGTGGTCGGGATCGCTGGGCCTGATCATCATCCTGGCAGCCATCACACTGCTGGTACGCTCATTCCTGGCGACCGAGCGACTCCGGGCCATAGACGCCGGCATGCAGAACCAGAAGAATCAGCAGGCAATCATGCGCCTCCTCGATGAAATGAGCTCGCTGGCCGACGGTGACCTCACGGTACAGGCCACGGTAACGGACAACATAACCGGCGCCATCGCCGACTCCATCAATTTCGCCGTGGAGCAACTTCGCGAACTGGTGACGGGCATTAATATTACGGCCCAGACCGTGGCCGAATCGGCCCAGGGAACCATGGACATCACGGGTAAACTGGCAGCGGCCTCCAGTCAGCAAGCCGAGCAGGTACGTGAAGTTACCGATACCATCAAAGACATGTCGGAGTCCCTCGACATCATGGCCGAACGGTCACGCGAATCCAGCAAAGTCGCCCAAAGGTCGGTCGCCATCGCCAATAAAGGATCCGACATGGTGCAGCAAACCATCCGTGGCATGGACACGATTCGAGACCAGATTCAGCAAACATCAAAACGAGTCAAGCGCCTTGGGGAGTCCTCGCAGGAGATCGGTGACATCGTCGAACTGATCAATGGTATTGCCGAACAAACCAACATCCTGGCATTGAATGCTGCCATCCAATCAGCCTCTGCAGGCGGTGCCGGACGCGGCTTTGCGGTCGTCGCCGATGAAGTCCAGCGGCTGGCTGAACGCGCCACCAACGCTACGCGAAGGATTGAAATACTGGTCAAGAATATCCAGGCCGATACCTCCGAGGCTGTTATTTCCATGGAATCCACAACATCGGAGGTGGTCAGCGGCGCCAGGAAAGCACAGGACGCAGGTGAGGCGCTGGTGCAAATCGAAGCCGTTTCCAAGGACCTTTCCCGGATGATTGAAGAGATTTCAGCCGAAGCCCAGGCTCAATCGAAGACCGCAACACAGGTAGCAGAACAGATGACCGAAATCCGGGATATTTCCATCAAGACATCCGAGGGTACCCACCAGACCGCTCGATCGATGGGCCAGCTGGCCGACCTGGTAAACAAACTCAGCGATTCGGTAGCAGATTTCAAATTGCCGAAGCAGGGCAGCTAGTGCATCGTAATTACTGCTACATTCAGAGACAAGGTAATGTTGCTTGAAGGATCAAAATCCAGCGCAGCGCTCAGTTGGGTTCGCGAGGATCTGGATGCCTGCCTTGCCACCATTCGTGACAAGCTCGAAACCTATGCAGAGGATCCCTCGCGACGCGAACCCTTGCGAGCCGTCCAGGAAGAACTCGAGCGTCTCAATCTGACCTTCCTGACTCTGGAGCAGAAGGGTGCCAGTATCCTGACCGATGAAATGATCGCAGTGGGCGGTCACATGCTGCATAACAGCAAGGTCAACCTGGATGAATCGCTGGCTGCACTGACCGATGCCGTCATTGTGCTGCCGTCGTATCTGGATCGTCTGCAGGCCGGCCATGAAGATCTGCCGATCCTGTTGCTGCCCACACTCAACGAGTTACGGGCAACCTATGACGAGTCCCTCTTGTCTGAGGGCATGCTGTTTGCACCCGACCTTGATGTCATCATCCCTGAACTGAGCGGATGCGAAGCAGACGCCATCGCAAGCAATGAATTTGCATCGTGGGCTCGCCGGGTGCGCAACCAGTTTCAGAGTGCTTTGCTCGGCTGGTTGCAGGAGCAGTCAAAAGACCATCTGCTGGTCCCACTGCAGGATGTATGTGAAAAGCTCTACATCCGGCTTGGCCGTAATGAACTGCGGCGCCTTTGGTGGATTGCCCACCTGGGCATGGAAGGTTTGCGTGATGGTTCGATTGACAATGACCTGCCCCTGCGCAGGTTGTTCGCCAGGCTGGATCTCACGCTCAAAGCGATGGCCGAAAATGGAGAGTACGGACCCGCCAGCGACACCATTACCGCATTGTCACGAGCCCTGCTGTTCTATGCGGCCCAGGCTCGGCCCGGCAGCAAAGCCACCGATACTTTGCGCGAACGATTCAGGCTGGACGAACTGATTCCGGACCGTGACGCCCTGATGCGGGCGCGTGGCGCAGTCACCGGCCGTGACGCCGAACTGTTCCAGTCCATCGGTGAGGCGATACGTGAGGAACTGGCACAGATCAAGGACACGCTGGATATGGAGCTGCGCACCGGCCGCGTAGATTCAGAACAAAGGGTAAAGAGCGTGGCATCTTTGCAACAATTGGGTGACACGCTTCATATGCTGAACCTGGCCGTACCGGCCAAGGCGATCGAAGGCCTGTTGCATTCGCTGGAAAAAACCAACGGCGAAACCGACATGGACCTTGATTCGCCACTGCTGGCGCTGGCGCAGAAACTGTTGGTGGTCGAATCCATTCTGGACACACATATCCAGTTGCTGGGAGAACCGGTCGAGGAACATCAGAACAATGGCTTGATTGCGCTTGCCGGCCACCAGCAAAGACAGATCGTCAACTGCATGCTGGACGAATGTGTTCACAGCCTGCACCAAACCCAGGATGCCGTCATGGCGCGCCTTGCAGGGGATACCGAGGCAGATTTCGCAAGCCCACTGCAACTCATCTCTGGCGCACTGCAAATTGCTTCACAGCTGGAAGTCGCTGAACTGACGGAAAAACTACAACGGGTATTACACGCCGAGCTGACCGCCTCGCCCGGTGGTGAAGCTGGCCGTGAAAGCAAATTAGAGCCGATCACCGACGCGGTCGCAGCGCTGGAGCTTTACCTGGCCGGTTGCCGTGACGAACAGGCCGACAGCCTGCGTTATCTCAAGATCATGCATGCAAGACTGGAAGGCCTGCCGGAAGCAAGCGCCGACGGTGATGCGATGCCTGAGACAGCCATTGTCCTGGCCGGCATCAAGTCACAAGAACCAACCACTGCTTTGCCCGACAAAGCGCCCGGCCCCAGTGTGCCGGATATTCCTGCAAGCGCGATCAGCTCCGCCGGCGAAGCGGTGACCGAGGAGATGGAACCATTCGTCGCCGGGTTAACGGAGCATGAAGCGACGCCGGCAGAGAGCTTCAGAATGGCTGCAGCGGAACAAACCGTCACGGAAGAACCCGTCGCTGAGCCCGCAGAAACATTGCAAGAGCCGGTTCAGGGCGCAGATACTTTGACGATCGAAGACGGCAGTATTCTCTCGATATTCCTGGAAGAAGCAACAGAAATACTGGAACGCTGCGACACCTTGCTTAACACTTGGCGTGACAAACTGTCTGACCAGAAACTGGTGCAGAACCTGCAACGGGAAATCCACACTTTCAAGGGTGGCGCCAGGATGGCCGGGGTCGAAGCACTGGGCAACCTGAGTCACTCCATGGAAACTCTGCTCGAGCGAATTACTGCTAACCGCATGCAGGCCACGGTAGCAGCCGTGCAGGCTCTCGAAGAGGGTTGCGACCGCCTGAACATCTGGGTCGAACAGCTGCAATCGGGACGCATGCCCGAGGCCGGCAACGCACTGAGGCGTTTTGAAAAACAGGTTGCCACGCTCTCCGTTCCACCTCTGAGCCAGGCAGTAATACAAGATCAGCCTGAAAAAAGGCAAGCTGAACCGGATGGACTGGAGAGTGACCAGATCACTTTTGCAACGCCCCCGGGAAAAATAAGCCCGGAGAAAACCGCCGCCGAACCGGCAACAGCCGGGCAAGATACCCGGGAGCACGAACGCGAAGCGGCACCGGTCACGCACCAACCCATTACACACAAACCGGAAAAAATCGGCGTCCTGCAAGAACCGGAGCGTGAGTTCCTGGAGATCCAGGACCGGCCCGCAGCGGCCATGGATCACATCGACAATGGCACCAGCCAGGCCCATATTCGCGTTGCAGCAGAGCTGATGGACTCGCTGGTCAACTATGCCGGGGAAATCAGTATTTACCGTTCACGGCTGGAGCAACAATTGGGTTCAGTGCGCTACAATCTGAAGGAAGTCGAGACTACAGTTTCACGCCTGAAAGAACAGCTGCGCAAGCTGGAAATCGAAACCGAAGCGCAGATGATGTCGCGTTACCAGAACACATCGACCAAGGACTCCACGGAATTCGACCCCCTGGAACTGGACCGCTTCTCGCATATGCAGCATTTGTCCCGTTCGCTGACTGAATCCGTCAACGACTTACTCAGCCTGCAGGACATGCTGAGTGATTCCGTCCGCCAGGCAGAGAGCCTGCTGACCCAACAGTCCCGCGTCAGTTCCGACCTGCAGGCGGGACTGATGCAGACACGCATGACTCCGTTTGGCAGCGCCGCACCACGCCTGCGACGAGTGGTGCGGTCCGCTGTCGCTGAAACTGGCAAGAAGGCTCGCCTGCACTTGCGCATGGTTGGTTCCAGCGACCAGCTGGACCGCAATGTACTCGAACGGATCACAGCTCCACTGGAACACATGTTGCGTAACGCGGTTGCCCATGGAATCGAAAAGCCCAAAACAAGGCGCAAACAGAAGAAACCCGAAGAAGGCCAGATTACGGTAACGGTGGAAGCAGAGGCTACCGAGTTCGTGGTCCGGGTGCAGGATGACGGTGCAGGAATCAATCTCGAGGCAGTCCGAAAACGTGCAATCCAGCGTGGCATGATCGGCAGGAATGACCCGGTCGGGACCGCTAGATTGATTGAATTCATTCTTGAGAGCGGTTTTTCAACTTCTGATAAAGTAACCGGCCTCGCTGGGCGCGGCGTGGGTATGGATGTCGTCAACAGCGAGATCAAAAAAATTGGCGGGTCGATGGAGATCGATACGGAGCCTGGCGTTGGCACTCGCTTCACGATCCGCATACCATTCAGTCTCGCCGTCATGCAAACCATCAGCGTGACTGTCGACGACCGGCAATTCCAGATTCCTTTGAACAGCGTGGCCGGCGTCGCCCGCATGACACCGCTCGAATATGTGGGCCTGGCCCGCAGCGAATCACCGATGTATGAATTTGCCGGCGAGCAGTTCCCCTTGCTGGAACTGGAGCCCCTGCTCGGTGTACCTCCATTACCCCTGGACAGCGAAAACGTTTCCTTGCTGATGATTCGCAGCGGAGAGCGCAAAGCTGCATTCCGGGTATCCGGACTGCAGGGGCACCAGGAAATCGTGATCAAACCGGTCGGCCCGCAGATCAGCAGTATCCCGGGTATCCTGGGTGGCACGATTGCCGCTGATGGCCAGGTTGTCATCATCCTCGACATGGGGCCACTGATCCGTCGCGGCCTGGAACAAGCCATTGAGCCGGTCAAGTCCATGGTTACACCCAGCGAACGGACACGCCAGCCACTGGTCATGGTGGTGGATGACTCCATCACCATACGCAAAGTAACATCCAGAGTACTGGAAAACCATTCCATCGAAGTGATGACAGCCCGTGATGGCCTGGATGCCATCGAGAGGCTGCATGAACGGATTCCTGACCTGATGTTGCTGGATATCGAAATGCCACGCATGGATGGCTATGAACTAGCCCAGCACATCCGCTCCGATGCTCGCTTACGCCATATACCCATCGTGATGATTACCTCTCGCTCCGGGCAAAAACACCGCAAGAAAGCACGGGATGCCGGCGCCAATGCCTACCTGACCAAGCCCTACCAGGAAGCCGACCTGATTGCACAGGTTGAGGATATGCTGGACCTGGAGCTGGTCATGCGGAGGTCCGATTGACATGGCAAAAAAAGCTGCAAAAAAGAACATCACCAGGAGGATCCTGAAGAAAAAAAAGAAAGTTGTACGACAAGCGTACAGTGCCTCCGACACCCGCTCTGGAAGAAAAAAAACAGCGGGTAGCAAGACGGCCAAAAAAGTGCTGCGGAAAGCGGCCAAAAGTCCAATCATACATTGCATGCTCGCACCAACAGAGGAGGACATCTTGTTACTGCCGACCAGCGTACTGGCCGAGGTCATCGATTTTCAACCACCTTCTCCCCTGGACGAAGCGCCATCATGGCTGGTCGGTCAGGTCGAATGGGAAAAGAGACAGGTGCCTGTTTTCAGCTTCTCTGCCTTGATCCATGGCGGTGGCCCGGGAGAGATTTCACCCCGCTCGAAAATCATGATCATCAAGTCGCTAACCGAGTCAGGCCGCGTGCCTTACCTGGGAGTCCTGCTCAGCGACTTGCCGCGCATGACCCAGGTAAAAGAATTCGACCTGGAACAAACGGGTAATGAAAGAAAATCACTGGGCGTATTCAGCCGAATCAGGCTGGAGCACCAGGACGCCATCATCCCCGATCTCGATCGCCTGACCCACCTGATCACCCACGCTACCTACGGTGCTCTCCCCATCACCCACCTCAACGACTAAAGAATAATGAGATTTCTGTTGAAACCAACCGTCGCACTCGGAGTGATCCTGCTGCTGGCCGGAATCATCGCCTGGAAAGCTCCGGCTGAATGGCTGGTGACGCGAGCCAGCCTGTCACAGTACGACATCCAGTATGCTCGTGCTTCAGGCACGGTGTGGAACGGCGTAGCCCGGGACGTCCGGTGGCATAAGCTTTTGCTGGGCAACATTCAATGGGATTTCATGGCGCTGGAGCAGATTTCACCCCCTTTCACCACCTGGAAACTTGAGGGCAAAGGTCTGGACTACCAGCTGTCCTTGCTGGCCGACTTCGAACGAGAATCCCTCCGGCGCCTGCGGTTTGTCAACGGCGAACTACCTGCCGGCTGGGTGGATCTGAGCAGGGCGGTTCCGCTTCTCTTGCTTGGTGGGCGCCTAAATGTAAACCTCGATTACCTGGAACTCAAATGGGGGGCACGCGGACTGGCAACGGGATTCATTCAATGGGACGACGCGGCTTTTACCGGGCTGTTTGAAGAGCAACTGGGTGACATCATCATCAATATCGAATGGATCAATGGGGTTACACGTGTGGATTTCCAGTCGACACAGGTCAGGAACATCATGATTGAAGGCGAAGCGAACCTGACGGCTCACCGCTACGACGTGTTGTTGATTCTCCACGCGACCGAGAAAAAGCGCTACGTGATTGAAAAACTCGCCAAGCTGGGTAAGATCCACCCTGACGGAAGCCTGCACATTGTGCTGTCAGGAAACATGCGACGATGAAACTATTCCTGCAGGCCGCCCTTGCAGCGGCAAAAGCCGCGGCAGAAGACATCATGCGTTACTACCGAGGGGATTTTGAAATTGAACTCAAGCCCGACCAGACACCGGTCACTGCGGCAGACCGCAGGGCGGAGGAGATCATCAGTGAAATCCTGATCAATGCGTTTCCGGATCATGGTTTCTATGGCGAGGAGAGCGGCAAGAAGCAGGCAGATGCGGACTACCTGTGGCTGGTCGATCCCATTGACGGCACCAAGAGTTTCGTTCGCGGATACGGCATGTTCTCCACGCAGATCGCCCTGATGCACCAGGGTGAACTGCTACTGGGTGTCTCATCGGCGCCGGCCCATGGCGAGCTGGCATGGGCCATGCGTGGAGCTGGAGCAGAGTTGGACGGTGTACCGCTGCATGTCCGCGACGTTTCCGCCCTGGTGGATGCCTCGATCTCCACCGGCAACCTGCGATCCCTGGCCCGCTCCGACAAGTGGGCAAACCTGGGCAGAATCACCGCGCAAGTCAATCGGATCCGTGGCTACGGCGATTATTATCACTATCACCGGCTGGCAGCCGGTCAGCTGGATGCAGTCATCGAGTCCGATGTAAACATCCTGGACATCGCGGCACTCTACGTGATCGTCACCCAGGCCGGAGGTCTGTTCACAGACCTGCAAGGCCAGCCGGTAGGCCTGGACACCACTTCGGTGCTAGCCGCCACAGCGGGGCTGCATCCATTACTGCTGGAAATGCTGAATGACTAAGCAGAAACTCAAGAACCTCCCAAGAATCCTGAGCAGCCGCTGGCGTACACCCGGTGAAACGTTCAAAATCCAGGAGCTGGAACTCGAGTTTTCCAACGGAGAGCGCCGAACCTACCAGAGGATGAACCCCCGCGGGCTGGGTGCCGTTATCATCGTGCCCATGAAAGACGAGGACACCGTGTTGCTGGTGCGAGAGTACGCCGCCGGGCTTCACCAGTATGAAATCGGCCTGCCCAAGGGCCGCCTGGAGCAAGGGGAATCAGTGCTGGAGGCAGCGCAGCGGGAAATGAAAGAAGAGATCGGATTCGGTGCGAACCGTCTGGAAATTCTGACCACGCTGAGTCTGGCCCCCAGTTACATGACGCACATCACGCACATCGTACTGGCCCGAGACCTGTACCCGGAAAAACTGGAGGGCGACGAACCGGAAGAACTGGAAGTCATTCCCTGGCCCATCGCAGACTTACCTGCACTGACCGCACGCGAAGACTGCACCGAAGGTCGAACCATCGCCGCGCTGTATATCGCTCGTGACTTTATGAGCGCAGAAAATTCATGCTGACTCCAATTGAACTGGAAGCCATCGCAGCCGACATCCGGGATATCAGTCACCGTGCCGGCGAAGCCATCCTAGATGTCTACCAGCAAGATTTTTCGGTAACGCACAAGCAGGACAATTCGCCCCTGACCCAGGCGGATCTGGCCAGTCACACCATCATCTGTGATGCCCTCGCCGCACTGACACCGGCTATTCCGCTGCTGTCGGAAGAATCAACTGAAATTGATTTCACGACCCGCTCCGCTTGGAGGCAATACTGGCTGGTAGATCCACTGGACGGCACCAGGGAATTCGTCAATCGTAACGGTGAATTCACGGTCAATATCGCACTCATCAGTGATCACATTCCCGTCTTTGGTGTCGTGTACGTGCCCGTCAGTGGCGTGAGCTATACCGGTATCGAGAAACTGGGTGCAAGCCGCCAGGATCCCGGCCAGGCACCCGTGCGCATTCACGTCCGCCAACCCTGTGCCAACCCGGTGGTCGTGATCGGAAGCCGTTCCCACGACAACCCAAAACTCCATCACCACCTGGCCGCCATCGGAGACTACAAGCTGGTCAGTATGGGCAGTTCGCTGAAATTCTGTCTGCTGGCCGAGGGAAAAGTCGATTTTTACCCCCGGCTGGGACCCACTTCCGAATGGGATACGGCCGCCGCCCATGCTGTGGTCAACGCGGCCGGCGGGCAGATCGTCACCCTGGATGGTGAACCCCTCCAGTACAACTGCAAAGAATCCCTGCTCAACCCCGAATTCCTCGTCATTGCCGACCATTCCCGGGATTGGCTCACTCCTTTCAGAAATTATCAACAAACTAATAAAACTTGACGGGGTTGACCACAACCATGTATAAACTGCACCAGTTCGGGGACTCGCCGGTAAAAAATAATAATCAGAGAATAAGTACAAAAAGCACAAGAAATAAGCGGCTTCGGCCGCTTTTTTGTGTGATGGCTTGTTAACATCTGCCGGTGGGGAAATCAGGGGCCAGTGCAGCAGCCGGGTTTATTTTCCCGCGCCACGGGATTGATTTGTGGGCGAAAAGCCACCATAGTATGGAACCTGTTAAGAAATGATCAAGCTGGATTTTATGGATAAAGCAACGGACATCGAAGTAAGCGGAAATATCGATATGCCTGGTATCGTTTTTACCAGTGCAGCTGCCCGCAAAGTGCAGGAACTGATTATGGAAGAAGCCAATCCGAACCTAAAGCTGCGGGTTTACATCAGCGGTGGAGGTTGCTCGGTGGGCGGCCTCCGCGTTCAATTGCGCGGACAGCGAGCGGTCGATCAGCCGAAAGTCGTCGTCCATCTCGTCGGTCAGCCGGTGCCGCTGGCGCAGCAGCGCCCGAACCTGTTCCTTGGCCTCTGCGAGCGGGACGTCGCGCCGCGCGGCGAAAAAGATTGTCCCGGAGCGCTCGGTGCCGGCGACCTGCCGCTGGAAAACGTGCCAGGGGAAGAGGATCACGTCGTCGTTGTCGCGGCCCATCCCGCCCATGCCTTTGCGCGTCAGCACGCCGATGATCTCGAACGTGATGCGGTTGACGCGGATGGTCTGGCCGACGGGATTGACGGCTCCGAAGAGCTCCTTGGCGGCCGTTTGTCCGATGCAGGCCACGCGGGCGCGCATGTTCATATCTTCTTGCGTGAACAGCCGGCCCTGCGCGGCCCCCCAACGGCGGATGTCGAAGTAACCCGGGTTCACTCCGGTGCAGGACGTCTGGTAGTTGCCGAACGAAGAGACGACCTGGATGCTCAT
>JAZFUZ010000170.1:0-4938 GCA_036447475.1 Lysobacterales bacterium
CATTCTGCATTGGTAATGGTATCCGTGCCTGTACCGCCGCCACCGCCATCACCGCCGCCATCACCGCTGCCTGTATCCACTGTGAATGCGACCCAATCCGTAGAACTCGTGTTGCCGCCTTTGCTTGCTTTGTCTTTCGCCACCACCTTCCAACTCCAGAGGCCTTCACTGAATCCTTGCAGGGAGACTTTCCAGCTATCTCCGGTACCCTTGCTGGCTGAGAATGTTTGGGTGGTTGAGTTGTTGGGGTATCGAATGGTGAATGAAACCGATTTCACTCCGCTGAGGTCGGTGACGTCCGCAGAAAAGGTATAAGACGACCCTATGCTGATCCCATCCGGGTCCATATTATCAATAGTAGGCGGGTTGGTATCTCCGCCTGAGGGTTTCGCTAAAGGTTTGCGGTCTGCAGCATTTGCTTGCGCAGCAATCCCGTGTCCATAGGGCTCAAGAAAGCCGTTTGGCATGCGCAGGTAAGCGAGACCGCGCGAATCGATGACAAGCTCACGGGGAATCGCGTTTTCCAGGCGCTCCTGGGTCCAGTGCTCCACCACCCGGGCTTTGTCCGGGTCCATAGCAGGGTGGGTGTTTTCCTGCACTGGCTGAGCAATTACATTGCCCCCCGCAAACATCAGCACTAACAATATGCTGGTTTTGCTGACACGCTGTTTAATTCGTTCCATCATTATGAAGCCCCCGGGTTTCAAACCTTAATTCTGAGTCATCGTCAAATCCAGTGGTCCAAGCGGTGGTCTGATCAATCATTGCCACCTCAATACCATCGTTAAACTCAACTCCAATTCTTCTTGGCGCATATAATGGCAGGATACATCATATGCAGCTTGCCGTCATCACAGAGCCACCCTTCGCTGGTTTGATGAACCGGTCGGTGTTTGACTCTGAACCACCGGCGCCTATTCAGGAATCAGAAATGTTCAAAATTATATTTACCGCGGTGTTAATTTTAGCGCCTGCTGTTGGTTTTACGGATCCCCCGGATCAGGTCAGGGATGCAATACAAGAATCGGCCGTCGAGGTAATGATCCGCGAACTGGGACTGCGGCAATCGCCCCTGCCGTCCAGAGACCTCTCCGGCTGGAAACCACCGCGCAAAATCGTCGCTATGCTGGATACTCCCGATCGATTGCCGGGTCTTGAAGCCGCTGCACCCGGTGTTGAAATTGTGGTGGTGAAAACGGTGGATGAAGCGGTAGAACGGGCGCAGGACGCTCAAATAGTGCTGGGTTTTTGTGATGATGCGTTTTTCTCCGCCGCGCAACAATTGCACTGGATCCAGTTGTACTCTGCCGGGGTTGACCGTTGTATGACTCATGCCGGTATTCATACGGGCAACAAATTATTGACCAACGGTCAGCGAATCGCATCACCGGCTCTGGCGGAACATGCGATTGCGATGATGCTGGTGCTGGTCCGTGGTCTTGATATCTATCATGCCAACCAGATCAAAGGCGTTTGGCAACGGGAAACAGAGCTGAACAGAACAGACCATCTGGAACTGGCAGGCAGGACCCTGCTGGTGGTGGGCCTGGGCGGTATAGGAACCCAGACCGCCCGCCGTGCTCATGCCTTGGGCATGCGGGTTATCGCAACGCGCGGCAGTCGGCGCGAAGGGCCGGACTACGTTGAGTATGTCGGTTTGTCCGATGAGTTGAATCATTTGGCAGCGCAGGCCGATGTCGTGATCAACACCGCACCGCTTACCGACAGGACCCGCGGAATGTTTGATGCGACGTTCTTCCAGGCAATGAGACCCCAGGCCTTTTTCATCAGTGTTGGTCGCGGTGCAAGTACGGTTACGGATGATCTGGTGAGCGCATTGGAAAAGGGCTCGATCGCCGGTGCCGGGCTGGACGTTACCGATCCCGAGCCATTGCCGGAAGGTCATCCTCTTTGGACCATGCCCCGGGTGATCATCAGTCCGCATGTAGCAGGGCGTTCAGATCGGTCGCGGGATCGGCTGTATTTGCTGGTGCAGGAAAATCTCAGGCGTTATGTGGCCGGAGAGCCGATGCTTTCCGTGGTCGATATTGAGCGGGGTTACTGAACGGTTCCATCGCCTGTAGTGCAGCCATCAACGAATCGGCGATCAAACGGCGGAGACATCAGGAATAGCCTGTTGGGGATACCGCATGTATCATTCGGACAGCCTCTAGTCAATGGAGTGATACAGCGTGCTTGAAATCATTATTGCCGGCGGTTGGTTGATGGTGCCGATTATCCTGTGTTCCATACTGGCATTGACGATCATTGCGGAACGCCTGTGGGCTTTGCGCCGCAGTCAGGTGGTGCCTGATGAGGTGGGTGCACAGGTGGAGGAGTGGGCAGCCCGGCATGAACTGGACCGGCGCCATATCGAGCAACTGAGATCGGGATCTGCCCTGGGGCGTGTGCTGGCGGCAGCGCTGGTCAACCGTCACCGGCCCCGCGAATTGATCAAGGAAGCGGTTGAAGATACCGGCAGGCACGTGATTTACAGGCTCGAGCGCTTTCTCAATACGCTGGGCACGATTGCCGGGATTTCACCGCTGCTGGGCTTGTTGGGCACCGTGATCGGCATGATCAAGGTCTTTTCTTCCATTCTTGAACATGGGGTCGGCAATGCCGGCGTGTTGGCCGGCGGGATCTCAGAGGCCCTGATTACCACGGCGGCCGGGCTTAGTGTTGCCATACCCAGTTTCTTTTTCTATCGCTACTTCAAGGGACGCGTGGAAGAATACGTCGTTGCAATGGAAGAGCAGGCGATTGACCTGATTGAGGCCATTGAGCGCAGCAACGTGGCGCAACTCAGGTCGGGTGTGCCGGGTGGGTGACGGGTGCACTATGCAGGTTAAGCCTTGAAACTCCAGAACCGTATAAAGGAAGAGCCCAACATCGACCTGACTTCCCTGATCGACGTGGTGTTCCTGTTGCTGCTCTTTTTCATGGTCAGCACCACCTTCGACACACAAGCCGTGCTGAAAGTCGACCTTCCCGATGCCAGCACGGTTGACGCACCAACTGATCTGCCTGAAGGCCTGGAACTGGTGATTGATGCCGACGGCCGCATGTTTCTCAATGACCGGCAGCTGCTTGACAGCGAGGAACGCACCATCAAGGCGGCCTTTAAAGAGGCCGTCGGTGATGACCGTGACCTGCCGCTGATACTGAGAGCGGACCGCGAGACACCGCATCATTTCGTGGTCACGGTAATGGATGTAGCGGCCCAACTGGGTTTTAGCAATCTTTCCATCGCCACCAACCGGAAGGCCGGAAGCGAAGAATGACGGGAACGGACACCTCGGGCACGGCCAACTCGGCGCTCCTTGTCTACCAACGCCTGTGGGCTTACACCAAACGCTACCTGTGGATGTTCCTGCTCGGTGTCGTCGGCGTGAGTGTCGATGCCAGCATGCAGGCTGCATTCATCAAGTTCATGGAACCCCTGATCGACCGGGTGTTTGTCGGCAAAGATTCCCAGTATGGCCTGTGGCTGGCCGGGATCATCCTGGTCATTGCCATCACCCGCATGGTCGGTAATTTTGCGGGTGTTTACGGCATGGAATGGGTGGGCAGGAAAGTCGTCGCCGACCTGCGTCAGGAATTATTCAACCAGTATGTCAGCTTGCCGGCTGCCTATTTCGATCGCAACAGTTCGGGGCAATTGATCTCCAAGCTGGCTTACAACAGCGAACAGGTGGCCAATGCGGCAACCCGGTCGGTGATCGCTGCCTTCCGGGACATCATGCTGGTAATCATGCTGCTTGCGGTCATGCTGACCGCGAACATGATGCTGTCGCTGGTCATGTTGCTGCTGGTGCCGATGATTGGCCTGCTGGTGACGGTAATCAGTCGTCGCTTCCGAAAAATCAGCCACCGGATCCAGGATTCCATGGGGGATGTGTCGCACGTGACGGAGGAAGCGGTCGTCGGACAACAGGTGGTCAAAGTATTCCAGGGTCAGGATGCTGAAAAACAACGTTTTGGCTCGGTCAATGAAAAAACACGTCGTCTGCATATGCGCATGGTGGTTACCCGTCTGGCCAGTTCATCCATGGTGCAGCTTGCCGCAGGCCTGGCCTTGGTGCTGTTGATGGTAGTGGCAACACGTCCGAACATGTTGAATGAAATTTCAGCGGGCACGTTTACGGTCGTTTTCTGGGCCATGATCGGAACCATTCCACCGCTCAAACGTCTGACCACGGTACAGGCCCAGATACAAAAAGGCATTGCCGCGGCCGAAAGTATTTTTGCGGTGCTGGACACCGAGGTGGAAATTGATACCGGCAGGTATTCAATCGATCGCGTGCAGGGTGCAATCGAATTTCGCAACGTGAGTTTCCGTTACGACTCAAGCGAAAAAGCCGTGCTCGAAAACGTCAGCTTCACCGTGCCGGCCGGCAGCGTAACGGCTCTGGTCGGGCATTCGGGCAGTGGTAAAACGACCCTGGCGGGATTGTTGCCCCGGTTTTATCCCTATAGTGAAGGCCATGTCCTGCTGGACGGGCGAGAGCTGTCCGATTACCGGCTCGAGAACCTGCGCAGCCAGATTGCGCTGGTCAGCCAGGACATCATCCTGTTCAACGATACGGTGGCCGGAAATATTGCTTACGGCGCATTGGAAGGTGCTTCGCGCGCAGCGATCGAAAAGGCAGCCAGGGATGCGCATGCCATGGAATTTATTGAACAGTTGCCGGAACAACTCGATACCATGGTCGGAGAAAGAGGCATGCTTTTGTCCGGAGGCCAGAGACAAAGAATTGCGATTGCCCGCGCCCTGCTGAAGGACGCCCCCATTTTGATTCTGGATGAAGCGACTTCTGCACTGGACAGCAAGTCCGAAAAGGCGATCCAGGAGGCCCTGTCTGAAGTCATGAAACACCGCACCACACTGGTCATTGCCCATCGGCTGTCCACCATTGAGAACGCGGACCAGATCAT
>JAZFUZ010000171.1:0-6067 GCA_036447475.1 Lysobacterales bacterium
AAGTCGTCGAAAATCTGCAAAAGTCTGGGGGCCGGGTCTTGATTTGCAACAGTCGAAGGCTCTGCCGGCATTCGGTGTGGTTTCCGAAATCATCCCGACCTTTGCCCGCAAGCCACTGTTTGGTTACTCCGCCATGGTCTACGCAACGGCCAGCATCGCGTTCCTTTCGTTCATTGTCTGGGCTCACCATATGTTCACGGTCGGCATGCCACTGACCGCCGGGTTGTTCTTCATGTATGCCACCATGTTGATTGCTATTCCAACCGGCGTGAAAGTTTTCAACTGGGTCAGCACGATGTGGAGGGGGGCCATGACGTTTGAGACACCGATGCTGTTCGCCATCGGTTTTGTCGTGCTGTTTACCATTGGCGGCCTGTCCGGCCTGATGCTGGCCCTTGCTTCTGTGGATCTGCAATATCACGACACCTATTTCGTGGTGGCGCATTTTCACTACGTGCTGGTACCGGGCTCGATTTTCGCACTGATGGCAGGTACCTATTACTGGTTACCCAAATGGACCGGGCACATGTACTCCGAAAAATGGGGCAAGATCCATTTCTGGCTGACTGCGATTTCAGTCAATATCCTGTTTTTTCCCCAGCATTACCTGGGGCTGGCGGGCATGCCCAGGCGAATCCCGGACTATTCAACCCAGTTTGCTGATTTCAATATGATTTCTTCGATTGGCGGGTTTATTTTTGGTGCATCACAGCTGATTTTCCTCGGCGTGATCATCCACTGTGTTTACAAGAGCCGCAAACCAGCACCCGGCCGCGTCTGGGAAGGCGCCAAGGGTCTGGAATGGACCCTTTCATCGCCACCACCCTACCATTCTTTCAACACGCCTCCGGTGATCGATTCGACGACTGTTGCGCATGCTGAAGGGGCGCATTGATCACGGAAATGGAGATGGCGAAACAGCGTGATATCAAAGAGCAGCGCAGACGGGCCGTGAAAACAGCCTGGCTGCTGGCTGCCATTGCCGGCCTGATTTTCATCGCCTTCATCCTTTCAGGTGTACTGGGATCCTGACATGAGCCATCCGAAACAGATTAAAAACTGGTATTTGCACCGCAAACTGGTCGGGAAACTGGTGTTGCTGGCGGTCGGGATGTTTGGTTTTGGATTCGCTCTGTGGCCCCTGTACGACGTGTTCTGTGACCTGACCGGTTTTGGTGGGCGTGGCGTACAGGTGGTAGAAAATGTCGGGGTTATTGAACAATCAGACCGGCAAATCAAGATCCGGTTTGACGCAAACGTCAATTCCGGCCTGCCTTGGGTATTCGAGGCAAAAGAGAAATCAGCAATGGTTTCTCTGGGGGAAATGAGTGAGATGCTCTATCTGGCCATGAACCTCACTGATGAGGCCGTGGTGGGCCATGCGACTTACAATGTAACTCCACCGGAAGCCAGCCTGTATTTTGTCAAAACCGAGTGCTTTTGCTTTACCGAGCAGCTATTGCAGGCAAATGAAAGCAGGGAAATGCCGGTGTATTACTTTATCCAGGCTGACCTCCCCGAACACATAAAGGAAATAACACTTTCCTACACTTTTTTCAGGAGTCTAAATGCGGATACCGTGGCATTGAATTCCGGCAAGACATCATCTGCGAGCGCGGTATCGAATAAAAGCCAGCAGTAACGAGGCTGGATAACGAGGTTTAGGGATGGCACATTACGCTAAGGATTCTTATTACATACCACCCGGTACCCGGTGGCCGATCATCGGTTCACTGGGTCTGGTCATCATGTTGTCCAGTGCTGCTTTCTGGTTAAACAACTCAGAGATTGCACCGTGGACATTCCTCGCGGGTGTATTGATTCTGGTTTACATGATTTTCGGCTGGTTCGGCGAAGTGATCCGGGAAAGCGAGTCCGGCATGTACAACGCGCAGGTGGACAGGTCTTTCCGCATGGGAATGATGTGGTTCATTTTCTCGGAAGTCATGTTTTTTGCCGTATTCTTCGGCAGCCTGTTTTATACCCGGATGTTTGCCGTCCCCTGGCTGGGAGGAGAAGGGACTGGCGCCCTCACCAATGAACTTCTGTGGCAGGGATATACCGCGACCTGGCCCACGGCAGGGCCCGCTGAACTGGGGGGCGACTTCCAGACCATTCCAGCCTTTGGCGTGCCGTTCATCAATACCCTGATCCTGCTTTCATCCGGCTTGACCGTCACCCTGGCTCACCTTGCGCTGAAAAATAATGATCGTTCCAGACTGGTTCTCTGGTTACTGGCGACGGTATCCCTGGGTTTCCTGTTCGTCTATCTGCAGATTGAAGAATATAAAGAAGCGTATCAATATCTTGGCCTGACCCTGGGTTCCGGAATTTATGGCTCAACTTTTTTCATGCTGACGGGCTTTCACGGCGTGCACGTGACACTGGGCGCCATCATGCTCACGGTGATCGCTTTTCGCAGTCTGCGTGGGCATTTCAAACCTGAGAATCACTTTGGCTTTGAAGCCGTGGCCTGGTACTGGCACTTTGTCGACGTCGTCTGGCTGGGCCTGTTTATTTTCGTTTACGTTTATTAAGGCCGGTTAACCCTTGCCAGGTCGCAGCGTTGCAGGCCCTGGCCCGGATCACTCCTCTACCTGAATGAACGGAGGCACACGAACCGGGCCGCTTTTCGACTCAATCCAGCCGAGTTGGTATGCCCCCCAAAGCAACAGGAAGAGTACAATGGAAAGGCTAATTCGCCAGGTCAAACGTTTAACTGTCCGGTCACCTTCACCCTGGTCCTTCACTAAGAAAAAAAGGGAAGATGCCAGGCTGTAGAGAATGGTGATTAAAAACAAGATCGTCAGGATTTTGATGACCACGATGATCGCTCCGGAAAGTGACGGTTCATTTATTATATCTTTATAAAAAAATGCAATTCAAACCATCACCGGGACTGAGCGTTTCACTCATGGCAATTGCCTTTGCCTGTGTATTGCTGGGCAATTGGCAACTGGAGCGCAAAGAGGAAAAACTAACCCTGTTTGACCAGTTTAAAAACGCTCCCATGCTGAGTATCGGGGAGGCTTTGAAACAAGAGCAGCGATTCTCACGCGTGCAGGCCTACGGGCACTTCGACGACACACGCCATGTACTGCTGGATAACAAAATCCTGAATGGCCGGGTCGGCGTTCATGTCCTGACACCTTTTATTCTGAACAACGGCACTACCGTCCTGGTGAACCGGGGCTGGTTGCCCTTGCCACCTGACCGTCGTCATCTGCCCCCGGTGCCTACTGAAAATACTCTGCGCACCATCAATGGCATACTCAAAAAGCCATCGACGGATGGACCACGACTCGGTAAGCCGGATGAACTGGTCACTGACGAGTGGCCGCAGCTGGTTACCTACCTCGAGTTGGAGACCGTGAGCGACGCCCTGGGCACGCCTCTGCTCCCCTGGTTGCTACAACTTGACTCCGCTGACTCCGGCGGGTTCAAAGGCCGGCAATGGCAAGCAGCGGTAATGGGGCCGGAAGTTCATGCTGCCTATGCGTTTCAGTGGTTTGCCATGTCGCTGGCAACATTGATCATCTGGCTGACACTGGGTGTCCAGCGCGCACAACAGCAATGAAATTCTCACTCTCCCCCCGCCTGGCGCTGCTGGTTATCGCTGTCGTGTTCCTGCTTCCGCTGCTACTGGCCTGGCTGACGTATGGCGGTTTACTGGAGTTCAAGCCGGCCTCGACCCGTAACCTCGGTACACTGGTAGAGCCGCTCGTGCCTATTGACTGGACGGCAACCGTTGTGCTGTCCGGCGAGGCAAATTTGGCGGCTAAGCTTGAGCAGGGCATTGTTGTTTTTAATCAGCACTGGGTTATCCTCCATCCAGTGCCAGCGGACTGTGATGACTCCTGTCTGAAAAAAGTTTCCGACTTACGCCAGATTCACCTTGCCTCCGGCCGACAAGCTTTGCGCATCCGGCTGGCGCTTCTGTTGGATGAATCCAGTCCGGCGGATCAGGCTAAAAGCCTGTTGGCAATTTACCCACAATTTCATTTGATCAAGGATCCCTCAGGTCTCTTGTGGGAAACGCTGGGGGGGATTCAGCAAAGCCTTTCCGGCCAGGCCGGATCAGCAAGGGGCGTCTACATGATAGACCCGCTACGGAATATAATGATGTATTACGAAGCCGGTAGCGATCCTAATCATATCAAACAGGATCTGAAACGGCTTTTAAACTAGTGCCTGTTAACACTGGACAAAACAATAATGCACACTACTTTTCATCGACTGGCCGTTATCACTGCAATCATCGCTTTGTGTGTCATTGTTCTAGGCGCCTTTGTGCGCCTGTCAGATGCCGGACTCGGATGTCCGGACTGGCCAGGATGCTACGGTCATTTATCCTGGCCTGTGGAAGCACAGGAAGTGGAGGAAGCCAACCGGGCTTTTCCCGAGCGTCCGGTGGAAAGTGAAAAAGCCTGGAAGGAAATGGTCCATCGCTACCTGGCCGGCGCGCTGGTGATTCTCGTGTTTGCGCTCAACTTTCTTTCCTGGAAATCTGCCAACAGGCAGGCCGGATTTCGTCTTCTGACCGCCATCCTGCTGGTACTGATTCTGTTCCAAGCTGCACTGGGCATGTGGACTGTTACCTTGAAACTATGGCCCATCGTGGTCCTGGGTCATCTGATGGGTGGCCTTGCTACATTCAGCATGCTGCTATGGCTGGTATACCGCAGCGGATCAACCGCGCCACGCCGGGCATTGCTGCGGATGCGGCCGTTAATTATCACCGGTCTGTTCGTGCTGGTCATACAGCTGGCACTGGGCGGCTGGACCAGCGCCAACTATTCAGCACTCGCGTGCCCTGATTTCCCTACCTGCCAGGGTGAGATGTGGCCAGCTTCAGACTTCCGTGAAGGTTTTGTGTTGTGGCGCGAAATTGGCGTTGATTACGAAGGTGGAGTACTCGATCTTCCTTCACGGGTCGCCATCCACATCGCACATAGAACGGGGGCTTTGTTTGTTTTCATCATCCTGGGGTGGCTCGCTTTCAGACTGCTTCGAAACACGCGGACACAGCTTGGTGGGTACGTGCTGGGTACCCTGCTGGTGGCACAAGTCATCCTGGGGATACTGAATATCCTGCTCTACCTGCCGCTGCCCATTGCAGTGGCTCACAACGGGGTTGGTGCTTTACTGCTGGCCATGATGATCTGGCTGTTGCACCGCTCGGCTTCAGGGAGGGCCTGAATTCATGGCATCTCTTGCCAGCCGCTACTTCGAGTTGTGTAAACCGAGGGTTGTTTACCTCATCGTGTTCACCGCGGTCGTTGGAATGTTGCTAGCTGTTCCCACCTGGCCACCATTGAATACCCTGATCGCTGGTACGCTGGGTATTGCTCTGGCGGCGGCTTCCGCGGCTGCAATCAACCACCTGCTCGACCAGAAAATAGACGCCGTGATGGCCCGGACCCGTAACCGACCGTTACCCTCGGGCCAGCTGGGTGCTGCGCAGGTGCTGTGGTTTGCACTCGTCCTCTGTGTGGTCTCAATGACTTTACTGATCGTTTGGGTGAACTCCCTGACCGCATTGCTAACCTTCTTTTCCCTGATTGGCTACGCCATCATCTATACCGCGTGGCTAAAGCGCGCCACTCCCCAGAATATCGTCATCGGTGGCGCTGCTGGCGCAGCGCCACCAGTGCTGGGCTGGACGGCAGTAACCGGATCAATCGACCCAAATGCACTGCTTCTGTTTCTGATCATTTACGCTTGGACTCCCCCTCATTTCTGGGCGCTGGCAATCCATCGCCGACATGACTACGCGAAGGCGAACATACCCATGTTACCGGTGACTCACGGCGTACAATTTACGCGATGGCACATCCTGTTCTATACCATCCTACTGATCATCGTGACCATCCTGCCATACCTGACAGGAATGAGTGGTCTCCTCTACCTGTCCGGTGTAACCGTACTGAACATCGGATTTCTCTGGTATGTCTTACGGTTGCTCAGCGGTAAAGACGACAGTCTGCCAATGCAGACTTTCAGTTATTCCATCATATACCTGATGCTGCTTTTCGTGTTCCTTCTGGTGGATCATTATCTGGACCTC
>JAZFUZ010000172.1:0-4386 GCA_036447475.1 Lysobacterales bacterium
AGCGTCCCCTGGACGCGCAGGCTGCGGCGGATGAAGCGCATAGCCGGTTCAGTGACTCGAAATCTGATTTTGCCACTTTGCTCAGGCTTTGGCGGTATCTGCGCGAGCAACGCAGGAAAGTATCCGGCAACCAGTTCCGTAAATTATGTCGCAGGGAGTTTCTTAGCTGGCAGCGGGTGCTGGAGTGGTTCGATTTGTACCAGCAGTTGCGTGACCAGGCCCGGGAATCCCGCTTGCAGCTCAGCGGGAAGCATGGGGACTACGATCAGGTCCACAAGGCTCTTCTGTCCGGCTTGTTGAGCCATGTTGGCCTCAAACATCCGGAAGACAGGAGTTACCAGGGAACCCGTTCCAGGAGTTTTCACATCTTCCCCGGATCCGGACTGTTCGGCCGTTCACCCAAGTGGCTGATGGCAGCCGAAATCGTCGAAACCACGAAAACCTGGGCACGTGTTGCTGCAGTCATCAAGCCGGAGTGGATCGAACAGCAGGGCGGGCATTTACTCAAGCGGCATTATTTTGATCCGCATTGGTCCCGCCGCCGGGGCGCCGTAATGGCCTGGGAGCAGGTCTCGTTATTTGGCCTGGTGATCGTCGAAAAGCGCCGGGTTCACTATGCACCGTTTGATCCCACGGAGGCGAGGAAGATTTTTATCACCGAAGCACTGATTCGCAGCCGGCTCGACACGCGCGCCCGGTTCATGCAACACAATGAAACCATCCGGGCGGAAGTAGAGGAACTCGAGCATAAACGCAGAAAGAGGGATGTACTGGCAGATGAACATACCCAGTTCGAGTTTTTCGATGCCCGCATCCCCGCTGCTGTGAACAGCGCGGCGGCCTTCGAAAAATGGCTGCTGGGTCTGGGTGATCAAGGCAGGGAATTGCTGTACCTGGGGCATGATGTACTGATGAGGGAAGATGCCGGGCTGGCGCCGCAAGATCTGTTTCCGGACAAACTTGATGTGGGCGGGCAGCTGTTTCCGCTGGAGTACCATTTCGAACCGGGGCATGAAAAGGACGGGGTCACGGTGACGGTGCCGCTGGAATGGCTGAACACACTGGAGCCGGGAAGGCTGCAGTGGCTGGTTCCGGGCTTGCTGCGGGACAAACTCATCGCCCTGATCAGGCAACTGCCGAAACCACAACGGCGCTCCCTGACACCGGTACCCGCCTATGCGGATGCTTTGCTTGAAGCTCTACAAGGCTCGCAGCAGCAGCCATTGCTGGAGGAATGTGCCCACGGCCTGAAAAAAATGACCGGCATGGAGATCCTGCCGCAGGACCTCGATGAGGAAGCCATTGCAGACCACTTCCGGTTTCGTATCTGCGTAACGGACCATGATGACGGGGTCATCGCACAGGGGCGGGATCTGCAGTCTCTGCAGGATGAACTGGGTAAAAAAGCCCAGCGCCAGTTTATGGATCGCCAGGGTCAAGGCTTCAACCGGGACGGCGCAACATCATGGGTTTTCGGCCGCTTGGAAAGCCGTGTCACAACCACCGATGGTGCGCAGGCCTGGCCTGCGCTTGTGGATCAGGAAACCGCGGTGGGTTTGCGCCTGTTCGATACCCCGCGCGAGGCGACCCTGTCGCATATTGATGGCGTCCGGCGCTTGCTTAGCCTCAATCTGGCAGACAAGCTCAATTACCTGCATAAGCATCACGGCTTGACCCGGGACGCACTGCTGGTCTGGAGTTCTCAGGGCAGTAGCACGGGCCTGGTGCAGGAGCTGGTCTGGAAAAGCCTGGGTGAAACTGCGGGCGATGTCAGTGTTGTCCGGGATGAAGCTGCTTTTGCAGCACTGCGTCACCGGGCGCGTAAGGAAATAGGCCGCAGCTGCCTGCAGCTGGCCGGCCTGTTGAATGAATTGTTACCGCTTTGTGGCCGGGTGCACAGAAGGCTTTCCGGTGATATCGGATCCCGCTGGAAGGATGTCAGTGCGGAAATTGGCAGCCAGATGGAGGATCTGGTCTATCCGGGTTTCCTGGCTGATCTCGAACCCGGTCGTCTTTCTCACTATCCCCGATACCTGAGGGGTATCATGGAGCGGCTCGATCAGCTGGAACAGAATCCACAAAGGGATCGACAGCGAATGATCCTGGTCGAACCCTGGTGGCAGGCTTACCTGGGGGCTCTGGAAGGGGGCGCCCCGTACGATCAAGCCCTGGATAGCTTTCGCTGGTTGCTCGAGGAGTACAGGATTTCATTGTTTGCACAACGCCTGGGGACCAACGGTAAGGTGTCTGAAAAACGGCTGGCTGCGGTGTGGAACAAAACGGGTCTGGGGCAATGAACAGCAACACGCAACCAACACTCAAACACAGGAAGTGCGGACCCAAAGCACGAGCCTGCACTCATGCAAGATGCAGGCTGGAGCGATGGGTCGGTGCTTACCGGGAATCCATGGGGCCTGCTGCAGAAGATTGTCTTGTGCTGCTACAGAGCCTGCTTGCACAAAAGGTCCTGAAGCCGGCGTCATGTGAACTGCTGGTCGAGCTGCTGGAAATTCTTGATAGCCTTTCCGCTGACCCCATCACCGTCAGCTGCGCCCTGCTTCACGGCGCGAGGGAAGGAGGGAGTCAGCTCGAGGGGATTGTGGAGGCCCGCCCGGGGAAAGTCCGTAAACAGTATGCCGAACTGAAAAAACTGAAACGGTATGAGTCCGACCGGTCGCTGAGCACCACCGAACGAAGTGCCGAGGGACTCAGGCGCCTGTTGCTGGCGCTGGTGAAAGATGTCCGTGTAGTGATGATCGACCTTGCCTGGCAACTGGTGTTGTTGCGCCATGCCGGGACGGATCACGAGTTGGCGCAGACACTGGCGCGGGAGACCCTGCTGATTCACGCTCCGCTGGCCAACCGCTTGGGTATCTGGCAGCTGAAATGGGAATTGGAGGACCTGGCATTCCGTTACCGGGATCCTGGGCAATACCGGCGCATTGCAAAACTGGTTGCAGAGCACCGTTCGGAGCGCGAGCGGTTCATCCGGGGTTTCATGGATAAACTTGTCGCTGCCCTGGAAGAAGCCGCTATCGCGGCGCAAGTGGAGGGGCGGCCAAAGCACATGTACAGCATCTGGCGGAAGATGCAGCGCAAGGGGCTCGATTTTCACCAGCTGTTCGATGTCAGGGCGGTGCGGGTGTTGGTGGACGATCTGCCTGCCTGTTACAGCGCGCTGGGGTTGGTGCACACGTTCTGGCAGCCTATACCGGGTGAATTCGACGACTACATTACAATGCCCAAAGGAAATAACTACCAGTCCCTGCACACCGCTGTGGCTGATCCCGAGGGCAGGGTGGTGGAAATCCAGATCCGGACCCACCAGATGCATGAGCATGCAGAACTCGGTGTGGCTGCACACTGGCGCTACAAGGAAGGTGGCCCGACCGACCCGGCCTTCGATAAAAAGATCGCGGTCATGCGCCAGTTGCTGGAAGCCACGGATGAAGAACTGGATGACCAGAGTCTGCTCGACAGCTTTCAGTCCGCGACCACCGAAGACCGTGTCTACGTGCTGACGCCGACCGGCCAGGTGGTCGACCTGGCGGCCGGGTCAACCGTGCTGGATTTTGCCTATCACGTCCATACCGAGGTTGGGCACCGTTGCCGCGGCGCCAAGGTCAACGGGCGGATCGTGCCTCTGACCCATGTTGTTAATACCGGTGATCGCGTGGAAATCCTGACGGCAAAACAGGCCAGGCCCAGTCGCGACTGGTTGAACCCACGGCTGGGCTATATTCACGGGGCACGGGGACGTGCCAAGGTAAGGCAATGGTTCAAACTTGAGAGCCGTGATGAAAACTGGCGGGCAGGTAAGGAGGCGGTTGAAAATGAAGCCTCCCGGATCGGACTTTCCCTCACCGACTTCACCCAGGTGGCGGAACGCTTCAGCCTGGCCAGCACGGATGACCTGTTCGTTGCTGTCGGCAACGGAAATCTGACCATTGGCCAGGTGGTAAATGCCTTCGGCCGCCTGCGAACCGAGCAGTTTGAACCGCAGGCTGAGGACCTGGTCACACGCACGCCCAACCGTCAGCGCGGCGCACAGTTTAAAAGTACGGACGATGTCACCATCGAAGGTGTGGGCAACCTTATGACAACCATCGCCAAGTGCTGTCAGCCGATTCCGGGTGATCCGGTCGTTGGTTACATCACCCGCGGGCGGGGTGTTACCCTTCATCGTGACGATTGCCGGCAGGTGCTTCGCTGGCGTAGTGAAAGCAACCCCCGCCTGTTACAAGTCAGCTGGGGTGAAAAGCCCAAGACAGACTATTCCGTCCAGATACAGCTTAGAGCCTATGATCGTCATGACCTGATAAGGGATATCTCCAATATCCTGTCAGCTTCGGACACACAGGTGACAGAGATCAGCAGCCGTCTGGA
>JAZFUZ010000173.1:0-12295 GCA_036447475.1 Lysobacterales bacterium
AAAAAACTGCAACACAGCACAATTACCGACAACAGGTAAACCCAGTAACTGAGCATATTCATGAACGGAAAGACCATATCACGCGCGCCAATCATCAATGGAATCAAGTAATTACCGAAGCCGCCGAGCAGCAAGGCAGTGAGCAGGTAGATCACCATGATCATGCCGTGCAACGTAATGGCCTGGTAGTACTCCTCAGGCATAATAAAGGAGAAAGTATCCGGAAATCCCAGTTGCAGTCGCATGGCCAGGCTCAGTACCAGGGCAACCAGGCCAATGGCAATGGCGGTCAACGAGTACTGGATTGCAATGACTTTGTGATCCTGGCTCCAGATGTACTTGGTGACAAATGACTGGGGGTCATGCATGTGCTGTTCATGATCCCGGTCTGCTATTGCAACATATGCCATCAGATTACGCTCCTGTACATTGCGGTCCGCCAAGGACCGCAATTTTCAAATTCATAGGGTGTTGATGTAGGCCACCAGGTCATTGATGGCCTGGTCGTCACGCATGACACTCGCCATCAGGGTCATTTGCTTGCCATACAGGTCCTGCGGGTGCGATCCGCGGATGCCCTGTTTGTAATTTTTCAGCTGCCGCACAATGTACCAGTCATTTACGTCATTGAGGCGTGGTGCATTCAGGGCCCAAATGCCTTGCCCTTCGGCGCCATGACAGGATTTGCAGGTAACGAAAATTTTCTCGCCTCGCACGGCGTCACCGCTGATGGTTGACGGAGAATCAGTTTCTTCCAGTGCAGTGATGTAAGCCACTACGTTAGCGATTGCTGCATCGTCAACCAGGGTGGCCGCCATCGGCGCCATCTGCGCACCGAAGGTGTCGCTGGCGTCGGCGCCGCGTAATCCCAGTTGAAAGTTCTTCAATTGCCGCTTGAGGTACCAGCCTTGCTGTCCCGCCAGTTTGGGTGCGTTGAGCATCTCGTTACCTTCACCCTGCACTCCGTGACAGGCGCTGCACATTGAGTAAAGGTTCTGCCCGAGCGCAACGTCCGGTGCCGGGCGCTCCAATACTTCGGCAAAAGTCGGGTAGCTGTCCAGCCAGTCATCGAAGGTGGCCTGTTCCTCGACCACAACAGTTCCGCGCATCGCGAAATGTCCGATGCCGCAGAGCTCTTCGCACAAAATGTCGAAGCGCCCGGTGCGCGTAGGCGTCAACCAGACATAAGGCGTCATGCCGGGGATCAGGTCCATTTTCACGCGGAACTGCGGCACGGTGAAATTGTGCAACACGTCCTTGGAACGCAGGACAAATTTGTAGGGCGTATCGACCGGCAGGTGCAGCTCGCCATTGGCGATCAGCACGTCATCCAGACCGGCTGGATCAGCCGGTTTCATGCCGAACGGGTTGTTTACGGTCATCAAGGAGATAGCTGTCTGCCCGAGCATACCGTCTTCACCGGGAAAACGGAAACTCCAGTGCCACTGCTGGCCAACCACTTCGACCACTTTGGCGTCATCGGGCACCTCGACGACCCGGGCCCAGACCCAAAGACCGGGGGCCAGTATGGCGAAAACCCCGATGGTGGTGATCACGGTCAGCCACCATTCCAATTTCTTGCTCTCGGGTTCGTAATGGGCCCGGAGACCCTCGCGGTGCCTGTACTTGATAATCGTCCAGACAAGGAACAGGTTGACGACAACAAAAACGATACCGGTGATCAAAAAGGTGAAATTGAGGTTGGCGTCGAGTGCAGACCAATTTGATGCAATGGGGGTTAGCCACCAGGGACTCAGGAAATGAAAAAGGACGGTGATTATGATCAGTACAAAAATTCCAACAGCAATTGCCATATCCAGTTCCTTCTTCCGGGTGTCTTCTTAGGGTAAGTTTTTACAGGCCCTAGTAAGCTTGATCGGCCTGTTTGGTACGCTTCTTGCGCCGCACCCGGCTGAACGGGTTGATAAAATGCCTGTCAGTAGCCACATGCCTTGCTTCGGGGTGCTGACTGCTCATCATGGCCTTCACCGCCTCACCATGCCCCTTGGGCGAGTAAATCAGCAGCAGGTAATTGCCGGCCTCAATATCATCATGAAAACGACGAAGTTTGCGGTTTTCGCGGTCTATTCCGGTGAGCCCGCCGACCCAGGCGCCGAATAGAGTTGCCACAACGACCAGGAAAAAATAGACCACACCCGAAGTTTGCGGACCAAATGGTTTAAACAACATCACGGCGCCTGCGGCGAGAACGCCGACAATGAAGCCAATGTTTGCACCAATAAACCCATTTCTCAGCAGGTCATGGGTTTCCAGCCAGTTGGCTGAGTGAAGGTGTTCTTTTTTCAGTCCTGCCTCGTCTTTGGAGATGACATGGACGAACCAATCTGCGATACCGAGGTCTTTCAACCGCTCGGAAATTTTGTGTGCACTAAGCAGAGAGGGTGCAAGATAGTACATGCATTTCATAGTTCAGCACCGCGTGTATTGCCAGCAATATATGGTCTGGATATATAGTCGTTTCAGCCTTGCTTTCTACTGATTTAACGGGTTAGTTTTAGGTTGTCCAGAACGGAATACATAAGCCCAGATTGCGAGCGAGTGTCTCATATTTATTTGGGCTTTAAAAGTTTTCTCTGAAATCAAGATCTTGGCATAATAAAATCAATCAGTTAAGAATAATTCTTGAATAAGAACTCTTATGATTTTGCTGTTAACCAGAGCGATGCCAGGAACGCAACGGTGAAAACCAGTGCCACCAGCAAGGGTGCATGTGATGGCAAGTAGGAGTGGCGGTAGAATTCATCACTGATGCCGGGCACACCCCACAGCTTACCGCTGCCTTTGCCAACCACCAACTGGCCCCTCATGCCCTTTTCCATGTGCTGCGCCATGTCGCAGTGAATCAGGTAGGTGCGGTCGTCGCCGGGTACGATGAAGGTGCCTGTCTTGCTGTGCCCACCCGACGCTTCTATATGGAACATGCCGGCCGGATACAGATACTTGGGCAAGCCGTGCACCATCCACTGGTGGCGTACGGCGTCCTCGTTGACGAAGGTAATTTCAATCCGGCTGCAGGGCTGCACGCGGATTTCGTGCTCACTCATGCCGAAAATCATGCCGGGGATGGTGTTGGCGTATTTCCTCCCCGCGTGAATGGTCAGGGTGTAGTCGCGGCTGATTTCGCTGCAGTCGATCGGCAGTGCATCGTGGTTTTCGTTCATCACCACCCCGGCCGGGTCCACCGACATCGGGTGGTTGCCGTGTCCTGTATGGTCGACCCCGCCCTGGCTGGGCCCTGGTTGGCCGGTAGCAACGATAGGCAGCAGGAGCATCAAGCAGGCGGTTAAACAGGCACCGGGTTTCACGACCGGCTCCACCTTCGCCCAAAAAGTGCGCCGACCGCTACTGCCGCCATGATGCCGCACGCCAGCGCCAATCCCAGCACCCGCAGCAACATCAGCCAGTCAAATCCGGCGTCCGCAAACAGGCCCGGCGCGTAACGCTCCCAGACTGGTATTTCCTTGCGGTAATAGGCCTGGGTGAAATACTGGTCCCAGGATACGCCACGAGTCTGTGGCCAGCCGGCCTCATCCAGGTACTGTGAGTAGACAATGGCACTGATATTGCCGCCGGGTCCGATTCCGTCGTTGGTGATGCCCTTGTACTGGTGGTCATGAAAAGGCCAGATGCCAGGGCCATAGGCGTGCAAGCCGTCATTCACCAACTCCAGCGCCAGGTCTGCGCGCTGGGTGGTTGCCAGCCAGAGCACGTCCTGGGGTGTTCGTGAAATCTCCGGCAGTTCAACACCATCACGATGAGTGACGGTGAACTTATGGCCATGCGTGTGCAGCGCGATGCCTTTGGCGCCGCCATTCACCACCCTGAGCTTGAGGCGTTCATTGTCTTTGCCAACCAGCAGTGATTCCCTGAAGGTGTAGGGAAACGAGCGGCCATTGAGGGTGAAATAATCCGGTGAAGCATCGGTCACGTCGTAGTCCCGGTGCATTGAGCGGGTGATCAGGCGCGGATCGTTATAACGCTGGATTCGTTCGCTCAATTCCTTGTCGAGATCGAGATAATGTAAATCGTACTCGCGGTCGAAATCCTCACGCGTCGAGCGCGATGGCACACGGACCAGGCCGGCGCCGATGTTCATGGTCTGCAGCCAGTTGTCCGGCCGGTTTTCCTCGATGATAAACAGACCCTGCAGCCCCATCATGACGTGCACGTGAGGTTGTACATGGCAGTGATAGAACATGGTTCCGGCATGGCGCGGGTTCAGCTCGTAGGTACGCGCATCTCCAGGCATGACGGGATTTTCACTGGTAAACGGAACGCCGTCATTACCTTCACCGTCGACATCGACGAATCCGTGGTCGGCGCCGTGCAGGTGCAGCGTGTGTGGCATGTAATGAGTGTTTTCCAGCGTGATCCGCACCCTGTCACCCTGTTCGATGCGAATCGCGGGGGAGGGCAGGCGCAAAGAACGCCTGGCTTGCCCGGACGCGAAGTTCTCGACTGCCATGCCGACCAACTTCGGAGCGAAAACCCACAATCCCGGCCGGATGCCCGGTGCTATCTCGTATTGGGTGACCGGGCCGGCAAGCAAGGCGGAGCCGCCGTTGAGTTCGGCAACTTCGAGCCGGATATGAATCTCGTCGGGATCACCGTCGCCGTCCAGGTCTCGGCCTTTCACCACTGCATCGGCGGTCAGGCCGCTTTTCAGCAAGGTGGCCTGGCTCACGTTGTTGGTACCACGAACGAAGGCCGCAACAGCAAAGGGATTATCGGCCGTGCAGGACGCAGATGCCCCGATGGCCACGCCCTCGATCGACTGGCGGTCACGCCAGCCCTCCGGGTCCGGTGGGCAAAATACCTCCGGCTCAGTGCTTGCCGTTTCTATCGAAGCAGGAAGGGCACGGAATCCCGCGGCGCCGAACCAATCCGTTAGTTTCAGCCGAACTGGCAGCGGATACCACTGGGGCGGGTAGGACAGCAGCGCCAGCAACAGGGCTGCCAGGAACAGCCTGCGCCGGCTCACGTCCCTGCTTCCTGTTTGCGTGTGCTCCGTCTGGAGCGCGCAATATAACGTACGAAGAAGAAGGCTGTTCCTGCTGCCAGCAGGAGCAGCGGAACCGGGTAGGCGAAATTCGAGCCACCTACTTTAAAAGGAAAAACCGCGGTATAAATCATGTCATTGCTGGGATGCCCGGCAGATATAATACCAATGTATTCGCCTTCCTCAGTAAAGTCATACTCGATTTTGAGGGAGGCGTCCGGGCGAATGGTGGGTGGTTGGTAGAATACCGTGTATTGCTCGATATCTTCGATTTCTTCAACATGCTTAAGCTTGACGAAGCGGCCCAGACCGGTCACGTCCCGGATGATCCGAAAATCCACCGGCACTTGTTTCAGGCTTTGGTGCAAATAATCCAACACGAAAATCGTTTCGCCGGTATTGGGCAGGTCCCGGCAGAATTGGGTATTGCCGCTGGTGTTTGGCTGGTAGGCGGTGAAGTGAGCCGAGTAGAAATCAATCCGGATGATGCAAACATCGCCCTCGAGCACCATTCCACCCCCCGCCAGTGTACTGGCAGTTGGAATCACGGCCATTGCCATGCTCAAAATGGCGAGGCACAAGACCTTGTTGAGTTTTTTAGTTCCGAACACTGGACCCGCCTCAAGTGTCACCAGATGATTGAGTTTCTCCAGGGCCTCCAGCATCGACCGGATCGGCGACACATCACCGCAACCGGGATCAAGGATTGCTATTGGCCCATTGATCGGATGAACCACCTGATTGCCAGGAGAGCCCGGGTGTAGGAGACTCTTCGGGATCGATGCTTATGGCTGAGTGATCATGTTATACGGCGCAGTCGCAGATTTGTTGATAATCGTACACTTCTTGTTCGTCCTGTTCGTGATTCTGGGTGGATTGTTGTTGTTTTGGTGGCCCCGGCTTGCCTGCGTTCATTTACCTTCAGCCGCCTGGGGCATGATGATAGAACTCAATCACTGGATATGCCCGTTGACGCCCCTCGAGCAGAGCATGAGGCGCGCAGCAGGAGAGGAGGGCTATACCGGCGGATTTATTGACCATTACATCAACCCGCTGATCTATCCCGAGGGATTGACTCCGGAAGTCCAGCAGATACTGGGGTTTTCCGTGCTGCTGCTGAACGCCGTGATATATGGATTCTTTTTACTGCAGCGCTTTATTGTCCGCAAGCGGGTTCCTGCACCTAAAAAACGATGAGGATATCCTCGATATTGGACAAACCCCTGCCCAGTGGGTACCCCTACACTAAAATCACGTCACAAGTGTCTGCCGCGACAACTGTCCGGCATATGCCGTTTCTCACCACGTACCTGGTGACAATTCCACACCACGCGGCCACTGTTCCGGTTGAAATAGCCGTCCAGGGACAACCACACATCGGTGGCCGCACCCGTGTTTACCGTCCTGATGACGATCCACGGTTCTGCACAAGTGTTCATGACCGTGATCGAATTCACGTAGGCACTGGGGGTAAAAGAATATCCCACACTGTTGTTGGTAGGTGCAATGTTGGGGTCTTCCTGGCAAGTTGCGCCAATCGCTATTTTTGCTGCGGCGGCGACGCTGAGGCCCTCACTGACTTTTGCCCGGATACTGTAGTCCTGGTAGGCGGGTACAGCCAGCGCGACCAGCACGGCAATGATCGCGATCACGACCATCAACTCGATCAAGGTGAAACCGTATGATGCTTTTTTGGAGTGGATCATTTTTCACCCTCCCTGGTATTCAGTGCGTTTGCGCACTATGCTGAATTCCTCCTGAATTCAGCCCCTTGCGATATGAGCATAACGTAATCTGGTCTTGTGTGCACGAATATAAGGGGTTCCTTGGGGCCGGGAAGTTCTGGAAAAATCGTGCGCAGGCATGCGCCCATAAAAAAGACACCCCGGAGCGGGGTGTCTTCGATTGCCAGGAATAGCCAAGTCTAGTGTGACAGTACACTAGGGTTTTTCCAACTGGATATCCCACATGTAGTCTGCATGTGATCCACAGATTTCCGTAAACTCTTTTCCTGCTGCACTGTCCTCTGCATACATTTCGTCAAGCAGTTCGCCCCGGGCTTTGAGTAGGGCCTTGTGATCAGCGGCGGTCATGGTCTGCAGCCTGCGATATTTGCCACCTACCCAGTGGGATTGCCAACTCCAGGACGTAAGCTTGCCCGCAGCAACGTACTTGTTGAGCAGTGGGGCGAAATCATTCTTGAAGATCTCGTCGGCACGCTCTTCCTTGGATTCGTTGCACTGGTAATAAACGGAAAAACTTGCTTTTCCGCGATTGTTACCAGCAGATCCTGCTTCCACCGCCCAGATGTAGTCATCGTGGGCATTGCAGATTTTGCCAAACTCCATGCCCAGAGCATCATCCACGCTGGCGTCGAGCCGCTTGCCCATTTCCTCCTGCGCGTCCAGCAGCGCTTCGATGCTGGGCGCCTGGTGATACTGGATGCGGCGCCATTTTCCACCGGTGTGATGCGCCAGCCAGCCCCAGCCCGACATCTTGCCTTCTTCCACCAGCTTGTCGTATACGGGCGCCCAGGTGCTCTTGACAATTTCATCCACCCGATCCTGGCCGGTTACGTCACAATAGAAGTAGGTGGCATAGGTAAACATGGATGGCCCCTCTTCCTTTGCTTCTTCTTCCTGGGCCAGGGCGTTTGTCGAAAAGGCCACGAGGCCGGCAAGCACGATGTAGTTCTTGATTTTGTACATATCAACTCTCCCTCACACCGCACCATGCGGTGTTTGTTATTAAGGTATAGCAGAGAGTTGAAAATTTTGCATGAAAAGCCGTAGCAATCGAACGCATGGGCTTTTCATTTACACTTTCAATCCCTTCAGCACGATATCGGAATAACTGACCAGACCAAGGATCTTGCCATGCTTGATCACCGGCGCGCGGGACAGCCCGAAGTTGTCGAACAGCCTGGTGCAGTAGCGGATATCCATCTGCGGATCCACCGCAACGACGGGTTTGGACATGATTTCATAAATATTTATACGTTCCGGTGACAGGTTTGGCGCCAGTACCCGCAGGGCGATGTCGCGGAACATGACCACGCCGTACTCGTCATCTTCGTGCCGTTTGTCCACGATCATGGTGCGCGTGTCCGGGTACTTGAGTGATTTCAA
Organism: Lysobacterales bacterium; assembly: GCA_036447475.1. Lineage (GTDB taxonomy): Bacteria > Pseudomonadota > Gammaproteobacteria > Xanthomonadales > SZUA-36 > JAJRRA01. The sequence goes on from JAZFUZ010000173.1 coordinate 8,149, forward strand.
TGCTTCTGAGACGGTCATCATGCCGTCGACAATATCCACTTCGGTTTTCATGACTTCACTGACGCGGATAATTTTTCTTTTTTCGAGATTCATATCTGGTCCTCCACGGTCTCGGTCAGAGCCAAAATCTGGTGTCGGACACCGATGGCGTCCTCCACGTTGAGTTGGAATGTGATGCCGGTTCCCGGTGATTCGTCGAATTCTCCGGCTTCGGCCACTTCCTCCAGGATGTGGCGGCTTAAATGTTCCTCGACCAGCATCAAAAGCACATCAACCTGGGCGTTGATGCTGAGCCCGAGAAACGTTTTGGTCGGGGTGATGCCCTCGCCGCGGGCCTGGTTGAGCACGGTGGCACCGGTGGCCCCCGCATTCCGGGCAGCCTTGAGGACAGCGTTGGTCTTGGTGTCTTCGACCATGACGATGATCAGTTTGAAATGCATGGAAATTCCTCCTAAGGGTCGTTGTTTTCGTCAGTCCGGCCGCGCCTGGTTTGCTTGAGTGCACGGCGCGCACCCAATTGGGCGTAAGCCATGACCGCAATAATCGGAAACAAACTGGCGAACGCTATCAGGCCGAAGCCGTCGAGCAAGGGGCTGCGGCCGGGAATGGTCTCCGCCAGCCCCAGGCCCAGCGCTGCAACCAGAGGCACGGTTACCGTGGATGTCGTTACACCGCCGGAATCGTAAGCCAGCGGAATGATGGTTTTCGGTGCGAAGGTGGTTTGAATGATCACCAGCACGTAGCCGGTGATGATGTACCAATGCAGTGGTGTTCCGGTGATGATGCGAAAAACCCCCAGCGCCACGCCCACTGCCACACCAAGGGCCACCGCGATGCGCAGGCCATTAACGCTGATTGTGCCACCGGATACCTGGTTGGCTTTGATGGCGACGGCGATCAGGGCCGGTTCGGCGATGGTCGTCGCAAAACCGATGGCAGCGGCGAAAACATAGACCCAGTAGTAGTTGGTCCAGTCCGTCTGCAGCGGGATGATGGCGCCCGCGCCATAGATGAATTCCGGCGCCGTGAGTTGTTCCGCCATCAGGCGGCCGATCGGGAACAGCGCCAGGTCCAGGCCTTCCAGGAACAGTGCAAGGCCCAGGATGACGAACACCATGCCGATCAGTACGCGTGCAGGGTGATGGATCGGTTTGCGCAGCACAAAAAACTGGAAACCAAATAAGATGCCCATGATGGGTATCACGTCGCGCAGCAACAGCAGCAGGGTTGAGCCGAAATCGTGCACCACGCCCATTAAATCAACATCCCGTAAGCCATGACGAAAATCATCGGCGTCAGTACCGCCAGGGCAATCATTCCGAAACCGTCCAGCATGGGGTCGCGGCCGCGGATACTGCTGGCGAGCCCGACACCGAGCGCGGTAACCAGCGGCACCGTCACGGTGGATGTCGCCACACCGCCGGAGTCATAGGCGACACCGATTATTTCCGGGGGGGCAAACCCGGTCATGATCACCACGCCGATATAGCCGCCGATGATCAGGTATTGAACGGGCCAGCCTTTCAGTATCCTCAATACGCCGATCAACATTGCCACGCCGACGGCCAGGGCTACGGTCAAACGCAGCCCCATCGCATAGTTGTCTCGCGAGTCTTCGTTGTTACTGATTATACCGCCCGCGGCGGCAACGTCCGCTGCCTCATCGCTTATTACAATCAGGGCCGGTTCGGCCATGACGGTGCCGAAACCCAGGGTGAAAGCGAACAGAAAAAGCCACCACAGTTTGCCGGTACGTACGAAATTGAAGGCCATCTCCTCGCCGAGCGGGAACAGCGCCATCTTCAGGCCCTGGATGAAAAGCGCCAGACCCAGCATCACCATGAATATACCGACCAGTAACTTTGCCACATTGGGTAGCGGCTGTTGTAACACCGCAAACTGGAAAAACGAGACCACCAGGATGATCGGCAACAGATCCATGAAACTGTCGCGCAGCGAGCGGAACGTTTGCTTCAGGAGTGCGATCATTGTGGCTTGGCTTTTGTCACTGATTAAAGTGTCTGCATCATGGCACGATCACTGCGCGGGCTAGTGAACCGGATAAGTGTACCAACTGGAATGACTGGCATGCAGTTCGCTTGCGCGCCAGCTCATTATTTTTTGCAGGAACTTGCTCCAACCGGGCTTCGACGGTTGGGGTGGCGAAGGAGTCGGAACGTGGATTGACCCGGGCCATCAGGGGAAGGTCCAAACAAATCACCCTCATTGCAGGGAAACGTGGTTTGATACCGCATGGGAACTGAACAGAGCAAGCGGCCTCTGGATGGAATCCGGGTGCTGGAGGTCGGGCAATTGCTCGCCGGCCCGTTCGCCGGCAGCATCCTGGGCTATTTTGGCGCCGAGGTCATCAAGGTGGAACCACCCGGCAGCGGTGACCCTCTGCGCCAGTGGCGTGAACTGGATGAAGACGGTACTTCTTTTTGGTGGCGCAGCCTGGGGCGCAACAAGAAATGCGTCACGGCCAACCTGCGTACTGACGAGGGCCGCAACCTGGTACGTCAACTTGCGGAGCGCAGTGATGTGCTCATCGAGAACTTCAGACCGGGTACGATGGAAAAATGGGGCTTGGGGCCAAAGGACTTCGACGCCAGCAACCCGGGCCTGATCTACGCGCGAATATCCGGTTACGGCCAGGGTGGACCGTATGCTTCGAAGCCGGGCTTTGCTTCCGTTTGCGAGGGCATGGGTGGTATCCGATATGTCAATGGCCTGCCGGGCGAGCGACCGATGCGTATGAATTTGAGCATGGGCGACTCGCTGGCCGGCCTGCATACCGCGCTTGGTATCGTCATGGCCTGCCTGCACCGTGAGCGGGACCCCGGGGGTCGCGGACAGGTGATCGATACCGCACTGTACGAGGCAGTGTTTAACATGATGGAAGCTGTTGTGCCGGAATACGATGGCGCCGGTGTCGTGCGTGAGCCGTCCGGCTCAACCGTCACCGGCATCGTCCCGACCAACACCTACCGCAGCGCGGACGGCAAATTCGTAATCATCGGCGCCAACGGCGATTCGATCTTCAGGCGCCTGTGCGAAACCATGGACCGGCTGGATATGGCGAAAGACCCACGCTTTGCCGACAACGCGGGGCGGGTGGAACACGAAGCGGAGATCGATGCCAGCATCTCTGCGTGGATGAAATCACTGGACTCGGCCACGGCCCTGGAGCAACTCGAGCAGGCGGGTGTCCCGGCCGGGCCAATCTACAGCGTGGCCGACATGATGGCAGATGAGCACTTCCGGGTCCGCGGTCTGTTCGAAGAAGTCGAGGTGCATGGCAAATCGCTGAAGGTGCCTGCCATGGTGCCGAAACTCAGCGTCACTCCTGGCCGCACCGATTGGGCCGGGCCCGAGGTCGGCGCATTCAACCATGAAATCTACGGCGACTTGCTGGGTCTATCCGCACAAGACATGGCCCGGCTGAAAAAAAAGGGAGTGATCTAGTGGACAGTCCTATTCTATCTTGCGCCACCCCGACTGCTTCCGCCATGCGGGATCGCAGCCTGCAGTATGATATCGAGGCGTGTTTGAGTCTCGTGATCCAAATCGATGCCTTCTGCCTGACAATAGCGGCGTAGATTGAGCGTTGCAGCGCGGGACTGTTCGGTGACGCTCAGCGTGACCCCGGGAAGAGTGTCAACCATGGACTGCATGGTGTTTTCTTGCAGTCGTTCGGCTTCTAATTCCACCTTCTTGATGCGTTCGCGCAGATTCGTGCAGCTTTCCACCGGCATGCCGGGATCGGGGCAGCCTTCGATTTTCATCCAGGTACGCACACTGCGCAGTGGCCGTACGACCCGGTCGGCCCAGGCGCGCGAAAATTCCAACACCCTGTCCAGGGTTTCGATTTCGAATTCACCGCGGGTAGCGCCTATCCAGCAACAAAACAGCAACACGTTGACGTCCGCGCCGCGTTCGTTCTGGAGGGCAATGCAGGCTTCAGGGACACCCTCACAACGGTAGGTGCGGACGGCGAAATTCCAAAACGATTTGGGCGTAGTCATGTATTTAATACCTTGGTGCACAATACGGGTTGGATGTCCGGGGGGCTGGGATATCGTTGGCGTGAGAAAGAAACATTTGATCAGTATTGGTTTTCCGGGGTGTGGATCACCATGCCGTCCAG
>JAZFUZ010000174.1:0-9957 GCA_036447475.1 Lysobacterales bacterium
TCCCGGTTTGGCCATAAATTTCTCCTGCTCCCGGAGCCATTAACCGCCATCTTGCACAACGATCAATGAGCCGGGATGCTTCAGCCGGAGCAGCCCATCTTGTTTGATGACAGCAACCAACCGGTGTCCTGAGTCCTGCTGGTGCGGGCTTAAGGGGCGGTCGGTTACGCCGCAAAAGGATTAATATAAAGCCCTTATTAGATGCGCCGGTTGATTTGGGTCAAGATTGTCCAGTAATCCTCTTCATTCTAATATGATCATTTCTGGTGTATGGCGGTGTAGCAACAGGTGGCGCACCATCGACACTGAGTATTGTCATTCCAGTGAGCTGAGGCTGTTGAACGAGAAATAATGAATACCCCACCCCCTGACATTGAGGCAGCGGAGGTTGCGACGCCGGTAAAGGCAGTGAGGAACAGACGTTACTTCGGACTGTTTGGGAAACTGATGCTGGGTATTCTGGCAGCAGGCACGATCCCCATTATCACAGGGCTATCGGTTGTGTATGTGAGCGGGACCAATGAGCTCAAACAGGTAATCGGGGATAGCTTCGCCGCGTTAGCGCAGGAAAGCGCCTTGCAGCTTGATCGGGAGATTCAGCGCTTGGTTTCAGTTAACCGCTTTCTTGCGCAGCGCGCGGCAACCGATTCCCAGGTGATAAAAACTCTCTCGAACCGAGCATCGGCAGAATCATCGGAATCCCCGCCGGAGAGGCTCAACTGGAATTTGCCGGTTGGAGCAGGATATGACAATAAGGCATTGTTGGCATCGTGGATCACAAAGCCAGGGGAAGGGCCACAGGTGGATGTGGGAGAAGCAACCACATCTCTTGTAACGATGTCGGGTCTCCGTTTCGATGAGAATATACAGCGTTATATCTTTCGTATTTCCGTTGCCATCATGGGTGAGCAGGCAGAATTGCTGGGCTGGCTGCATCGCGACTACAGTGCCAAGATATTTCTCGATCCACTCGTCTATCCGATCAGGTTTGGCCGGACTGGTCATGTCATGATTGTCGATAACGATGGCGTGATTGTCAGCTGTCCCGATCTGATTACAGGAAGCAGAATTGGGGACGCGAAATTGACCGCCAGAGTTGCGACGGACAAGGTCCGTTGGATCATGAGTGAAAACGATGGTCACGGCTCTCAGAGAACATCGCTTGTAGGTCACGCCCCCCTGTTCGGAACAAATCGCCTGTTGGAGCACGATGTGTCATGGCACATGTTCGTCTGGCAGGATTCTCGCGAGATATTCGCCCCTGCAGACAGTCTGCTAAGAGGCGTGGTCCTGGCTGGCCTCGTCGCCCTCGGTTTGCTCGGTATCCTGGGACTCTACACAAGCAGAAGCATCGTAAGCCCTATCCGGGAACTACGCAGCGAGGTCGCCCATATCCGCGCCGGTGACCTGGAGCGAAATCTGGACATACATACCGGTGATGAAATCGAAGAACTGGCCGGGGAATTTAACGAAATGCGGCTACAACTGCGTGAGTTGATCGAGAATTTGGAAGAAAAAGTTGAAGAACGCACACGGCAGCTAAAAAGTACCGAAGCTGAAAAAGATCTCGTCATCGAGCACCTCATTCAGGCTGAGAAAGTAGCTACCATCGCCACCATGGCAAGCGGCATAGGTCATGAGATCAACAATCCCCTGTATGCTATCTTCGGCATAGCCGAAACCATAGCGGAGGGGAGCAAGGTCTCAGAATATCGCCAGTACGGGCAAGAGATCATCAAACAATGCAGGCAAATTGCAGCAACCATAAAAAACCTTTCCGGCTACGTTCGCCCGGGAAGCGAACACGAAATGGACAGGGTTGATGTGAACGAGAAACTGGCTGATGCCGTTTCCTTGATTAAGCAAACGCTACTGAGTGATCAGTTTGAAATCAAGCAAAACCTGTCGCCGGTCCCCATGATTCTGGCCAAACCTGAAGAGGTACAACAGGTTTTTTTCAATATTATCCGTAACGGTCTCCAGGCGATGGGGGACCAAGGCATAATCGAAATTAGCACGCACGGCGAAGATGATCGGGTCTGGATAGAGATCAGTGATCAAGGCACAGGGATAAAGAAGAAGCAGATGGAGAAAATTTTCGATCCATTTTTCACCACCAAGGGGCCAGACGAAGGAGATGGTCTGGGGCTATTTATTGTGGAACAGATCGTTAAAAAGTATGATGGCAAGGTGAGTGTCAACAGTCGGGAAGGGGTAGGAACAACTTTCACCATCTGCTTCCCAGCTGCGGATTAAATGAGGCGCTGATATGTTGCACAAGGTCCTGGTAATTGACGATGAAGAGGTAATCCGAAAGACCATCCGACAGCAACTGGATGGTATCGGCTTTGAGATCATCGAAGCTGAGGATGGCGAGAAGGGCATAGAACTGCTCAATACTCTCGACAATCCATTGACAGTGGATGTGATCATTTGCGATGTTCGGATGCCGAAGATAAATGGCGTAGAGGCCATTGCCTATTTTCGCCGGGAATATCCCTCCATGCCAATCATCGTGTTGACGGGTTACCCGGACGTGAAACTGGCAACGGATTTTTTAAAACTGGGCGTAAGCGAATATCTCACAAAGCCGGTAGATAAAAAGCGCTTGATTGAAGTGGTCACCCGCGCTGCCCAACAGCGAAAGCTCTTTGCAAGCAGCAGCAGGTAGATTTCGCCAGTGCCTGCTGGATTGTAAATACGCATTCCAATACCCACGGGTACTCAGCCACAGGTACGCTGCAAATGGAGTTGCACGCGTTGAAGATAGGCCGGGATGTCTTCTGAACTGCGTTGAGGCAGTAAAACGGTAATTTTTGCGGCGATCAGGTAGGGAATTCGGGAACGGGTTCCTGCCGGGCGCGCTTCAGTGAGCACTTCTTCAAGGAGCCGAACTGTCTCCGGCACGTTCCCGCAATAGCGCGGCAGTAAAACCTTGTCGGCATACCAGTCGCTTCCGAGCGAGATTGCCAATAACACAATCATCACGATCAATATAGCCACCAAAGGCTTGAACGAGGCTCGGCAAGTCTGTTTTGGGTGTCCTACTTCTTGCATCAACCGGCCTGCCTTGGTGCGCTATGCAGGGGAGTTACCGGCAAGTAAAAAAGACGATGATGCCGATGATCACAACCAAATTCACCAGCGCCCCCGCTAACACAAGATAGTCGAAGGGGCGCAATTCCTTCAGCGTCCAACCGGTTCGTGCACGACGGATAGGCTGGGTATTTTCTGCTTCCGAGGATGCACTTTCGGTTTGATCTTTATCGCGTTCAGGAGTCACTTACTCGCCCTGGAACTCAAAGTTATGTACAGCTGTCCCACTGCTGATAATTTCCACCATGGCCTCTTGATCCACGAGGGTCGCGTGCCATGCTCTTAGGGTATAGCTCCCGGGAGGAATATTGTCAATCGTGAAGCTACCGTCCTCGGCCACTAGTGTGTAGTAAGGATTCTTGGCGACAAATATAAAACCGTGCATGAATGCGTGCTGATCGCACTCCAGCTTCATGGCGTTTCCCCTCCGCAGTTTGACCCTCTTCGTTAAAACGCTGCCTTGATCAGGCTGGTTCACATTGAACGCAGTGCGCTTGGAAGCGCCGATCAACTCAAAAGTATGGACGTTGTGGGCCACCGCGTCCGAGTTGTGTACCTTCAGGTCCTGTCCATTGATCATAACGCTGAAGAACGGCAGAAACTTGCAGCCAACTTGGTCGATTTCGGCCTCCTCGTCACTAAAAGCCTTGCCAGCGGGTACCTTGTCGAGGTAGACAACCACGTCCGTGAGTGCGCCATTATTGACCTTGACATAATCGATCTCCTGGCTGTTGCCGCAGACATCCGTATTCCCGTCAATGGTGTAGGACTGCGGTGCCGGGTCGGCTCCACTGAAAACAACTTTGCCGGATAAGGTCCCGCCATTTTGTACCTCCACTACCTCATACCTGGCCGCACTCGCTGCGAGGGAGACAAGCAAAACTGTGACAAAAAGGAAGAACTGTAAGGTGACTTTGTTCATTTGGATTTCTCCTTTTGCTAATAAATGTTCAGCAGACGAAGGTCAGGCTTGACTTTTTCGCTTGCGCCGTTGGCTTCGAATCAACACCATACCCAACAGCAACGTACCGGCGCCCGCGCCGAGGGGCGTGCCGTAGACCACGACGTTATCAGTATCGGAGGGTAACAACAGCCAATACCAGCCGGTCAGCGTGTGTTTAGAGTCCACCTCGCCGTTGCTGCCGTCCCAGTTGGCGAAGGACAGTGGGATGAAACTGCCCTCTTCAAAGTCCACATCCTGAACCTCGACACTGTCTCGCTGGCGTTTCATCATCACGCGCCAGCGGCCATGTTGCCAGCCGCCTGAGGCTGTCAGAGTGTTGTTGTTCGCGCGAGCCATAAGTCTCTTGTCGGCGCCATCGCCATCCAGAATCGCGGAGCGAGCCGGAACTGCCGGATCGATACTACCCGCATTCCAGTACCAGATAGTGCTTTGGTTTCTCGCGTCTCCATGCTGTAGTTGGGGTTTTTTGACTGCCGGACCGGTGCTGTATGAACCGGCCTTTGGGAACTGGATTGCGATCGCATCGGAAAACATTGTCAAATTCTCGTCCTGCAACTTTGTCGATACCGGTTCACCGGGGCGACTATCGGTGCGGTCGGTAACGTCCAGTAAAAAGCTTATCTCATCCTCGTTATAGAGCACACGTACTGTAATTGTGTCGTTAAGCGGTGTGAAGAGACGTTCCCCCTGGACCACATTGGGCATCAGCCACAAGGTTGTGGCTGGTACCTCGTCCCATTCCGGGTCAGTCACACTTTCAGGCAGTGCGCCTGTAACCTCCACCGCCCTGAGGACCGTGCTGTTGGTTGGTGGGGTAGATTTCTCTCGAAGTGAATACACATAGTTTGCCAGGTGCCAGCGGTCTATGAGATTGACACTGTCCTGGTCAGCTGTACTGCCCGCGCGAAGTGCGGGCATGGGAGTGCTGGGAATTCCAATGGTAGCGCGCATGAAAATATTTCGAATAGTTTCATCACGGCTTGCGCCATTGGTCACCCGCCATGTCCAGGGGCTGGTCAGATCGCGCGGCCAAACGCGATTTCCCCAATCGTCTTCAAGGCGTTTGTCTGAAGTGATGTTTCCACGGCCCTCCTCCCCGTGACATTCCTTGCAATTGTCCATCGCGATCTCCCGGCCCAGAGCGATAGACTCGGGGGTGTAAGATACCTGTCGATCAGTCGGTTCCTGTTCAGTGATCACTCGAAAGTCGCTCTTCAAGTAGCGACCATCGTCGTCGAAATCCTCGTCATCGGCATCCTCCGGTGCCCATGCCGCGAAGGTGTCGTAACTCTTGATCACCGGAATCAGGCTGCTGATCTGCTCATCGGAAAGCAGGGTCGTCCACCCCGGCATGGCGGTGCCGTCCATGCCGTAGCTGATAGCGTTGAAAATATCCTCATCCCGCGCTGGGAGTTCCCCGGGCGAGGTCTTGAATTTGAGCAGGCCGTAGGTGAAATCGAGAGGCTTGGGGTAGAGGAACTCAGCCACCGCTGTATCAGCGGCGCCTTGCTCGCCATGGCACAAGGCACAACGGTGCTGGTAGATTTCCCTCCCGCTCATCTGGGCCCGCTGGGATTCGATCTCATTTTTCATCGAAGTCACCACTCTGGAGACTTCTGCATCCCACATGCGCGGTACCTGTCCGACAGCGTCGTAAAGAAATATAATAACTTCCCAGACTTCCTGCTCGTTCAGTATCTCGTGCCATGCCGGCATGACCGAGTTCCAGGGCGTTGCGCCCTCAGGCAAACCGACGCCCCCGGTGGTAATTCTCCAGAACACATAAGATTCCTGCAGTTGGGCAATGGTGCCAAGATCCTGGAAGTTGGTGGGTAATGGATACAGGCCTCTGGAGTAAGGGCCCTCGCCGTCCAACAGGTCCCCATGGCAGTAAAAGCAATTCAGATAATAGACTTCACTGCCCGCACTCACCGCCGATTGATACGCTCCAAAGGCAGCGTCCGGGTCGGTTTTGTACTGCTCGAGAATCTTCGTACGTACCGGATTTTCCAGCGTGGTCAGGTCGAAAGTTTTGCCATACACGTTGAGCTTCGAAGGGGGTGAAGGGTGTACCTGACGCAATTCCAGCGGCGGGTCAAAGGAAGGCCTCACGCTGTTGTAGACGATCACACTGACCAACACTGGAATAACGACCAGCAAGCTGCATCGCATCACCCATTTATCGTCATCACGCAGCACGGCAATGATTGGCGCCTTGAACTCAGTCCAGCTCTCTTCAGCGCGGGCAAAATACAGCAAGACGCCAAGTACGATGATGAGCATGAAAGAGACTATCAGCGAGGCCGGCATCAACGGCAGGATGGCATTGTCAAGCACCAGGTAGGCAGTGACAATTACGATGACTGCTTGCCAGAATACAGGAACCTTCATGCTCTTCAATTGTTTGCTCCGTTTTTCCAGGACACCATTGCAATATTCAACCTCGCTGTGCCGAAAGAAATTGCACCAATATTTCCAGCTCTTTCACCGTCAAGCTCGCAGAAATATCTGGCATGATCGGTGGATAAGCTTCTGCAATTACCGCATCAGGACTGACGATGCTCTGGCGAATCTCATCCATGGTCAGACGGATGCCCACGTCATCCAGGCCGGGGCCTACGGTAGATTCAGTCCCTGATATGGAATGGCAGGCCCTGCAACTGAACTTGTCGAGCACTGCCACGGGATCTGAAGCAGCGGTTGGTTCAGTCGGTTCAACTTCATCGTTGGCAACCTCGATTAGGGGCGCCTGCGCAGGCAAAGCCACGGTCACCGGATTGCCGTCTTTGGCCTGCAGAAATGCAACAATTGCATCGATTTCGGTCAGGGAGAGTCCTGTGGGAGCCTTATCGGCCGCGGACATTGGAGACTCAGTATCCTGTGTACCCTTCTTGCCAAAGCCTTTCACCACGTAAATACCCGGGTCTACCATGGATTCATGCAGGTAGCCTTCGGCATCCTTGGCGTTGCCCTGGTAACTTGGATCCGATAATCGCTGCTCAGCAATCTGCACCGCGTTCAGCACCAGCAAATCGGGGGCTCGCCCGAGGGCGTTGTGGCACAAAGCACAGTTGCCTCGACCGTTGTAGAGGTCTTCGCCCGCAGCGACGAAAGAATCCAGAGTCATCGCACTGAGGTCCAACTCGCTTGCAACCGGCGCTCTTTCTTCCATTTGTGGAAGCAAATACGTCACCGAGAGAAAAACCAGCATGAGCGCGAGGCTGAACCCGGCGGTTTTCATCAGAACAATCATACAAACCGTCCTTCTGCTGACAGATCATGTAGTTCCGGAGGCTCTTGTTTTTTTTCGCTGAGATTTGCGATCCAGAAGATGAACAGCAGAAACACAAGAAACAGCACGGTAACAAAGGTCACCATATTGCCGACATGGCTCAAACTGGGAATGAAATTATCGGGCGAGGCATCTTTCATTACCCCATAAACATGCCAGTGTGTTCTCATGGCAGATCGTACGTAGCCCATCAGGGCCATCAGCCAGGTGAAGGCGACGAGCAAGGTGAACAGCGCATACTGTGACCGGTTGGAGACCTTTCCCCACGGGGAAGGCAGCACCCTGGCCCCTTTGAACATCAGAGTGTCGATTACGATACCGGCGACAATCACCACCCCAGTGGAGGCCACTTGTATGACGCTCGACCCCACCTTATAGACGGTGTTGGTAAAATAGCCGTAATAAATCCCGGCAAAAATGATGTTGACGATGGCGACTGCGTAGATGGAAATCATCAGCGCATTACCCACCGGTTCCCAAGCCACGGTAATGATCTTGTTGGAGCGCCGGTAAATCTGAAACGACAGGAAAGTGAAGACCAACATGAGGAAAACGGCAATGTTCTTGGCCGGCATAATTCCCAATGGTCCAAGCACCGGGTGAAGGGTACCACCAAGGGTAGTGATCTCGCTGCGAGTGAGGATCAGGTTGTGGGGGGTCACCCAAACCAGAAAACCCACAATCAGCACGCCGGCGATGTATTTGACCAGCCATTCGTAGCGTTTCGATCCTTCAGTACGAGACATACCTGACCACAGGTAGAAGTTGCCCGCCACCAGAATCGTACAGATGAGGACCGCCTGTATCACAAACAGCCAGGCCAGAATACCGCCCATCAACAGGATGCCCATTTGCTGCGAGTAGGCGTAGATCTCAGCCGTCAGCCAGTAACCGGCGAAGGGTAGTGGCAGAAACGCCAGTATTGCGATGAAATTGGACGTGTAGCCCATCCAGTCATAGTGGGCCTTCTCTTCGGCGTTTTTTGCACTTAGGAATCGATAGGCTGCATATGCGCCGACTACCGCCCCACCGAATGCGATATTTGCAATAAAACGATGCAAATTTAATGGGTTCCACAGAGGGCCTTTCATTACCTCCCAAATACTGCCAATCACCGCGCCTGCTTCGTCTACTCCGGACGGAGCCATCATGAAGGTGGTCCAGGAATTGACGACGACGAGCAAGGTAGCACCCACCGCATTCAGCAACAGCCCCAAGGTCAGGTGGACCCATTTGCGATTGCCGTAACGCAACGCGTCCCAGCCATAGTAGTAGATGTAGAGCAACATGCTCTCAAGGAAAAACAGCAGCGCGTAAATCAGCATCTGACTGCCGAAAACACCCATCAGGTATTTCATGAAGTCGGGGTAGAGCGCAAACAAGGCTAAAGCCAATGTGCCCCCGAACAACGCGGTAATGGCATACGCTGTGAGACTGATCTTCATGAACTCATGAGCCATGAGGTCGTAGCGGTTATCGCCTGTCCTGAAACCGATGAACTCGATGACTAGCACGAAAAGTGGCACTGCCAGTACCAACGCGCCGAAGAAAAGATGCATCTGCGCCACGATCCAGACGACGGAACGACTGCTGACACCTATGCTCGGATAGTCTTCGCGTGTCAGCACCGGCGCCGAAAGCATCGTTGTCGAAGATTGTGCTTCCGGCGCTGATTCGACGTCACTGGCTGAACCGGATGTAGCGCCGATCTTCTGTGCAGATGCCAGAGTGATGAAAAGAGCCGCAGTCTCGTGCTGGACTGCGCCGGCAGTTGATTCATTCTGGTGCATCGGGGACGCCGAAAGCGCATCCGGCCACATTGCGCCAAAGGCCACCGATAACAGCAGGACAAGCCCAGCCAGATAGCGCGACTGTCCGCAGCCTGGTCTCATGGCTGTAATTTCCTTACCTTTGCCAGTTGCTGAATCGTGCCCACTTGTCCCTGTCCTGTGCAATTATTGCAGTGGTGTGAGATCCCAGTTGAGGGGCAAACCCTGCATGCTCATTACGAAATGATTGAGTGCATAAAACGCAACCAGGGTAATGAGCAGGGTGGCCGACCAAAGGACGACTTTGTGCAACTTTCCGCGACGGTCAGAATCGGTAGTCATGACTTCACCGGATATTGAATTGCTTGTTCTGAACTGCACGCCATCAGCGACGGTCACCCGTGATGCACCACTGCGCCACCGGAGTAGATGAGCAGCCACCAGAAGAAAACCGCAAGCGTAATCAGAGTGCCAATGAATAATTTGGCTCCCCAACTCGATTGTCTGCTAACGTTGCTACGCTTCTCCTGCGCGTTTTCCATACACAGCCACCTCCTGGGCCTGCGAGGATGGATTTATGGCACTACCTCGAGCCAGCAAGTGAGTGGATATAGTTGACCAGATCCCAAATGTCTTCTTCGTGACCTTTAAAACGGTCATGCGAAGGCATGGCGCCGCCATCCAGGCCTGAAAGAATGGTCCGGTACAGGTCGTCCGACCGACTGCCGGCCTTGAACGAATTAGGCATGGTCAGATCGGTTGGCGGCAACCGCATTCCGCTGTCGTCTTTCAGCTCTGGTGCTTTTTCGCCGTCGCCTTTACCACTGCCGCCATGG
>JAZFUZ010000175.1:0-21088 GCA_036447475.1 Lysobacterales bacterium
ACCACGCCTTCGATGCCCTTGTCCTTCAGCACAATCCAGTCACCGACCGAGAACGGGCGATCAATAAAGACCGTGATTCCGCCAAAAAAATTGGCCAGCATGTCCTTTGCTGCCAGTCCAATCGCCAGGCCACCGATGCCACCCGCGGCCAGCAGTCCGGACACATTGACTCCCAGAGTATCCAGGGCGATCAGGATTACTGTAACAACAATCGTGATCCTGACTACCCGGCCCAGAGCATTGACCGTGGTCTGGTCGATTTTTCGCTCGTCCTGCCGGGCGTTTTCAATCATATTTTTTTCGATGTTCTTGACAAAGGTGGCCAGGAACCAGGCAATGGCAAACAACACACCGATTTGACGCAGCTTGATGATCAGGCTGGGGTCAAGTATTTGTCCCTCGCCTTCAACCGGGATGGCCTGTGCAGCCATGGTGATACCAATCAACCAGATGATCAGAGTCAGTGGCCGGCTAACGGCATGATGCAGGGCATCATCCCATAGATTCGTTGTTTTCGCTGCTACCTGCCCCAGGTGTTTCATCACCCGCCGCTGGATGAAATCAAGGGACAACGATGTTAGTACAATCAAAAATACCGTCAATGCCCAGGGCTTTAGTCCAACCGCCACCGAAGCAGACTCTACCCAGCTAATGATTAACTCCATGTCTGTCCTCCTAGTTCTTCCAGGCTATTCTGCCATTGATGTAATTCCCCGATGCCGGCCTGCTTAACCACCGCCAACTCCTCCCGATCGAGGGTGGGCTTGCCATACAGTTTACTGATCGGCCCGTTCGCATCCCTGATTGGCCCTTCTATCCCGGCCAGCAACTCAGCCACATCTTGCGGCCGGCAAACCAGGACCAGGTCACAACCGGCCTCCAGGCATTTCCGGGTTCGCGCTTCCAGGCTTCCGGCCGATTGGGCCGCGTGCATTCCCAGGTCATCGGAAAAAATGACACCCTGGTAGGCCATGGTGTCTCTGAGGTAGTCCCGGAGCCATATCCGGGAATAAGTCGCCGGTACATCGTCAACCTGGGGGTAAACGACATGCGCAATCATCAGGGCATCGAGCTCCCGCGCCAGTTGCTTGAACGGCAGCAGGTCGCTTTGCTCGATATCCTCCAGGCTGCGGGAGTCCGTGACGTCATCCACGTGCGAATCAGCGACCACGGACCCGTGGCCGGGGAAGTGCTTTCCGGTGGTCTTCATGCCCGCGTCGTGCATGCCGGCCAGGCAGGCCCGGCCCAGTGTTGTCACGGTTGCCGGGCTTGCTGACAGGGCCCGGTCGCCGATCACACAGCTACCACGATCGATGTCCAGAACCGGGGCGAAACTGAGATCGATCTCGCAAGCCAGCATCTCGGTGGCCATCACGCGGCCATGACGATAAGCCATGTCCAGGGCTTTGACCGGGTCTGCATCATGCAGGCGGCCGAGAATACCCGGCGCGGGCAGCTGCGTAAAACCATCCCTTAAGCGCTGCACCCGGCCACCTTCCTGGTCAATGCACACCAGAGGCCTTGGGCTGCGTGTGGTATGTATAGCACTGACCAGTTTTTCCAGTTGGCTGCGGTTCGAAAAATTCCGTGTAAAAAGCACCACACCACCAACGGCAGGATGACACAGAAATTTCCTGCATCGATGGTCCAGCTCGGTACCGGGGAGGCCAATCAGAATCGGGCCAAGGCTCATGTGCGCATCCTATCCTTTCCGTTCGAAAAGCGCGATGGATTCGACGTGACTGGTGTGCGGGAACATGTCCATCACACCGGCACCCAGCAAGCGGAAACCAAACCGGTGAACCAGCATGCCGGCGTCTCTCGCCAGGCTGGCCGGGTGGCAGGATACGTATACCACGCGGCCCGCACCACTGGCCACGATATGCGGCAGGATAAATTCCGCACCGGAACGGGGCGGATCCACCAGCACCTTTTCATAAGGCTCACGTAACCAGGGCGCGGCAGTGGGATCCTGGTAGAGGTCTGCCGCATAAAAGTGGGCATTCCCAAGGCGGTTACGGGCGGCATTCGCCTGGGCCCTGCTGACCAGTTCACGCTCACCTTCAATGCCCACGACCTTACCGGCGCGGGTGGCAATGGGCAGGGTAAAATTACCCAGGCCACAAAACAGGTCCAGTACACGATCATCGGCCCCCGGGTCGAGTAATTCCATCACACGGGCGATCATGCTGAGGTTAATTTCAGCATTGACCTGCACAAAATCCGCGGGTTCAAATACCATGTTGATGTCGTAATCCGGCACCTTGAAGCTGAGTTCAAGCGATTCGGGTTCCAGACAGTGAATAGTCGCCGGACCTTTTGGCTGCAGCAAAACTGCAATCCCCGTTGCCTGGGCAAAGCCGCGCAATTTTTCCAGGTCGCCTTTACTCAGAGGCTCCAGATGGCGAAAAACCAGTGCGCAGACATCATCCCCACAGGCCACTTCCAACTGTGGGATCGTGCGCCGGGCATCCATGGAGAAAATCAGCTGAGACAGCGCCAACAGCTGTTCCGCGATGCGTGGGTCCAGTACGTGACATTCCTGCATGTCCGCGACGAAACGCCCGTAGCGTTCCCGGAATCCCACCAGCACCCTTTCTTTCTTGTGCACGTAACGAACCGATAGCCGCGCTTTTCTGCGGTAGTGCCAGGACGGTCCGGTCAACGGTTCCCAGATTTCGATCGGAGCGACCTTGCCGATCCGCTGCAGGTTTTGCAACAGTGTATTTTGCTTGAACTCGATTTGCCTGCGGCCGTCCAGGTGCTGCAGGGAACAGCCACCGCACTGGCCAAAATGCGGGCATCGCGGTTCGACCCGATCCGGTGAGGCTTCCAGCACTGCAACCGTCTCTCCCTCATCATAACTGCGTTTACGGTCGGTCAGGCGAGCCAGCACGCGTTCCCCCGGCAATGCACCGTGAATGAATATCTTCTTCTCACCCCAGGTGGCCACACCGCGACCATCGTGGCTGAGATCATCAATCGTGACTTCGATGGGATCTTTGGGCAGTTTGCGCCTTCTTCTACGACTCATTAATCTTACTCAATGCAAACGACCGGCAACAACCGTTCAACCGCTGTGAATTCTAGCCGCTTGCGCAGTAACCCTAAGCAAACCGCAAAGTCGTATATTTTATCAGACATTGTAGAATCCCTTATACTCTTGAGCGGGGGGATTTTTGCTTTATTTGCGGTAGTTTTGAGCTTGTCGGTCAAGGGGACTCTATGCAAACCAATTCATATGATCCGGACGTCGGGATCCTGATAATAGACGACCACGCGATCAGTCGTTATTTTACGTTTGAGGCACTACGGCAGTTTACCAACAATATCAGGCAGGTCCGCACGGGTCATGAAGCCGTCAATACCACTCGCAACTGGTTTCCGGGGCTGATCTTTACCGACATCCATTTACCGGATACCTGCGGTCTCGCGATGGTGCAGGAAATCCGATCGGCATGGCCGCAGGAGCGAAGCCTGCCCCAGTTTGTCGTTATTACAGGTGACGGTTCTTCCCGGCTGAGGCAGCGGGCAGAACAGGCCAATGTTGCCGGGATATTGTTGAAACCCGTTCGCATGGAAGACATCAGGGCCAGTGCCCGGCGGCTCATGCATCTGGACAGCACGGCGCAGGAAAGTTCAGTACAGGGTCCGGCCACTGCCATGGATCACGAGTTACGTAAATTATTCTCCCACGAACTGACCACCCGGCTGCCGATGCTGGACGGCTACATCTCACAGCTCGACTGGAAGCCGGCCAATGAAATTCTCCATCAACTCATCGCCTCCAGCGCCATGTGCCGGGAACAGGAGCTCGAGAACTGCAGCCGCGCGCTGTACCGGGCCCTCAGCGCGAATCCGGGCCCAAAGACCATCGCCCAGGCCTATTCCCCGTTCCTCCAGGCGGCAGCACATGCAAAAATGCACCTTTAGCCTACGGCGTGTCCTGAAGGGAAATACGGCATCGACTTGGCGATACCTGCCGTACAGCATCAACTTGTCGATACCTGCCGGATGAGATCGGCCATTTCACGGACGGCTACTTCCAGGCCGACAAAAATTGAGCGGGCAATGATCGAGTGGCCGATGTTGAGTTCGGTCATGTGTGGCAGGCGGGCAACCTCCTGCACGTTGCGGCGATGCAAGCCGTGACCGGCATTGATCTGCAGACCCAGTGAATGCCCGTTAACGCAAGCAACATGCAACCGCTCTAGCTCCTGTTCCTGTTCGTCACCGGCGGCGTCGGCATAGGTGCCGGTATGCAACTCCACCACCGGGGCACCACAATCGCGGGCTGCTTCCAATTGCCGGCGGTCCGGATCGATGAACAATGAGACCCGGATTCCGGCGTCTTTCAATTGTGCGACGGCCCCGGCCACTGCCGTGCGGTTACCTACCACGTCCAGACCACCCTCGGTCGTCAACTCTTCCCGTTTTTCCGGAACCAGGCAGACATCCGCTGGTTTCCGCTCCAGCGCAATGGTGATCATTTCCGCGGTCACCGCCATTTCCAGGTTGATCCGCAGCGAACACTCATCGCACAGGGATTTCACATCCGCATCCTGGATGTGCCTGCGGTCTTCACGCAGGTGAACGGTGATTGAATCACCACCGGCCCGCTCCACGTAACGGGCGGCCTTTAACACCGATGGATAGTCCGTGCCCCGCGCTTGCCTGACCGTGGCCACATGATCGATATTGACACCCAGTAATACGGTCATAATTCCTGCCTTGTTTTATGAACAGGCCCTAAGTAAAAAGTGCCTGGGAAGCAATCGGCTTGTCTCCCAGATGATTGCGAATCAACCGCCGCATGAGCCGTCTAAGCTCCTTCAGATGGCGATCTTCGATCTGTTCGGATTTTAAGGCCAGCAGGGCTGAACCTGAAATCAATTGCACATCATTTTCCTGCCCGCGCTCACAACGCACGGGCCCAGCCTCGGGCTGGTACGAGTACCAGGCCTCGGCCAAGATTACCCGGTCCGAACCGTACTCCTGGTCCAATTGCAGACCAAAACCGGCAGATTGAAGCAGCTGTTTTTCAAAAATCCTCAGCAACGGCTGGGGCTGTTCACCCGCGGCCAGCTGCGTCAGCAAATGCCGGTAGTAATCAAACAGACCGGGATGTGGATCCGAACGGTACAGAAACCGGACCATCAATTCATTGGCGTACAGACCACAAAACAAGGATTCTTCCACCAGGGCCGGTGGCGATGCCACCTGGTCGGCCCCGGTCAAGGTCCCCAACTCCCCACGCTGATTCCAACTCAGCAACAGTGGCCGAAATGGCTGCAGCATATTTTTCCAGCGGGATTTCGCACCCCGGGCTCCCCGCGCGACCAGGCCTACCTTGCCATGTTCCCGACTGAACGCTTCCAGCAACAGGCTGCTTTCGCGGTATTGCCTGCTGTGCAATATGTAGGCTGGTTCCAACGTAAATCGCATACTAATCAATCATCATAACCGAACTGCTTCAGAGCCCGTTCGTTATCCGACCAGTCCCGGCTGACTTTGACCCACAATTTCAGGAACACCTTTTCCCCTAACAATTCCTGCAGCGCGCGGCGGGACTGCGTACCCACCAGCTTAAGGACATTGCCTCCCTTCCCGATCACGATGTGTTTCTGGCCCTTGCGCTCAATCCAGATGATTGCACCAATCCTAACCAGCTCTTTCTCCCTTTTGAATTCTTCGATTTCAACCGTCAGCGCGTACGGCAATTCCTGGTGCAGGCGCATCATCAGTTGTTCGCGGATCAGTTCCGCAGTCAGGAAGCGTTCGCTGCGGTCGGTAAACGTATCTTCATCGTAAAACGGTCGCGAGAAAGGGAGGGACTTGAGCACCTTGTGCTCCAGGTCCTCGACACCATCACCTTTCAGGGCAGACAACAGGAAAACCCGGTTGAACCGGTCCGTCTTCACCTTGTTGCGCAGGAATTTCAGCAGCTGGGATTTATCCGGTACCCGGTCTATCTTGTTAACCACAAGATCTACCGGGACATCGACACTACTGAGAGTGCGCGCGACATGTTCATCCTGCTTGGTCCACCGGTCTGCCTCAATCAGGAACAGGACCAGGTCCACGTCGTGCAACGATGCGCGGGCAATCCGGTTCATATAGCGATTCAGTGCACGCCGGGCGGCCAGGTGAATTCCGGGTGTGTCGATATAAACCACCTGGCCCTGTTCTGTGGTTTTGATCCCGGCGATTCGCTGACGGGTCGTTTGCGGCTTGGCTGTTACGATGCTGAGCTTGAGCCCGAGGATGCGATTCATCAGCGTCGATTTGCCGACATTGGGGCGGCCCACTAATGCAACGTAGCCGCAGCGGAAGCTGTCGCTTTCCATCTCATTAGTTTCCGACAAATCGCTCATCAGGTCTCAACCCTTTTCTGCAACAGATCCAGCACTTTGGCTGCCGCTGCCTGTTCCGCCCTGCGGCGGCTGCTGCCGCAGGCTTCCACCGTACTGCCATCATCCGCAATTGCACATTGCACGTGGAATTTCTTGACGTGATCAGCCCCTTCTTCTCTCAGCAAGGTGTATTCAGGCAAGGGCCTGCCCCTGCCCTGCAACCATTCCTGCAGACGGGTCTTGGCATCTTTCAGCTCTTCGATACCGGGTAATTTTTCAATCAGGGGGTCGAATAAGTCGAGTATGACGTTGCGGCAGCTTGCGTAATCACTGTCGAGAAAGATTGCACCCAGCAGCGCTTCGAAAGCATCGGCGAGTATGGAGGCGCGGCGGAACCCGCCGGACTTCATTTCACCCTCACCGAGATTCAATTGTTGCCCCAACCCAAGGCCAGAAGCAATGTCCGTAAGACTCTCACCACGAACAAGACGGGCTCTCATCCTGCTCAGATCACCTTCGTGCGCATCCGGCCTCAACTCGAACAAGCGAGACGAAACAACAAGATTCAGGACACTGTCTCCAAGGAACTCAAGACGCTCATAGTTGACCGCCCCCCGGCTGCGGTGGGTCAACGCTTGTTCCAGCAATTGCCGGTCGACAAACCGGTAATCAATCCCGGCTACAGAATTTTTCACTTCAATTGGACGGTTCGTTCAAACGAAAGGATCAAATCAATATTGCCCAAAAAATTCCGCCGGACCTCATACGCTACGCGAACCTTGAGTCCGTCGCTACGGGTTATTCTCATGTGTTTGCGCTGAATGTTGTCGGTGGCATAATTAACCCAAAGGCTGTCCATCAACTTATTCTTGATTTGAGCCGGAGTCATTTTAGCCCCCCTCGGGTCATCTTCCAAAGTATTCATGGCGCTGATCAGGGCCTGATACTCAAGGTAGAGAGGCCCGATCCTCATCGCGACGTAAGCGAAAAATACGACCAGAACCAGAACGATACAAAAACCAATCAGGGTCAATCCATGCTGCCTACGAATGTTCATCTGTCTTCACCTGCTTGCTTGTTGAGTGGAGTTCGAATCCATCTCATCTGTAATGGGCGACATTACTGCCCTCCATGGCAAGAATCAAGAGTCGAGTCGAAAGAACAGAATGCTATTGAATACCGCTACCAATACGGGAAAGATCACCGCAACCTTTCTTGTAATCAAAGTTCATCCAGATGCCCACCGCTCGGCCCATCATGTTTTCTTCGGGCACGAAACCCCATACACGACTGTCATTGCTGCGATCACGGTTATCGCCCATCACAAAATAATGACTTTCAGGCACGACCCACTGTCCATTGCGACTGCCGGACCTCTCATGCAGCAGGACATCGTGTTCAACCTCATCAATGACTTCATGGAAACGCATAGCATCAGCCCCTGGCGTGGAGCATTTAACTTCGTCACTGGTGTAACGGCCGTTTTCCTGTTTTGCAACCAGCTCACCATTGACAAACAGTTCCTTGTTGCGGTAGGTGATGGCATCCCCCGGGAGGCCGATCAGCCGCTTGATGAAATTCACACTGGGATCAACGGGATAGCGAAAAACAACGACATCACCGCGGGCGGGTTTTCCAAGCGACAGGAACTTCTTATTCACAACCGGCAGTTTTAGTCCATACGAAAATTTGTTTACCACGATAAAATCACCGACCAACAAGGTCGGGATCATCGAACCTGAAGGAATCTTGAACGGTTCGAACACAAAAGAGCGGAATAGCAATACGATCAACAGAACCGGAAACAGAGAGCGGGAGTACTCGATGATCACGGGATCCCGGGAACGCTGCACTTTTTCCCGAACGGCTCGATCCATGCGGCGCCGGCGAAGAAGAAAACTGTCAACCAGCCCTACCGTTCCGGTAAATGCAGTTAAAACCACCAGCAACAGGGAAAAATCCAAATTCATTGTTATCAACTACCTCTTCTTGTCCTGCTGGAGCACCGCCAGGAAGGCTTCCTGCGGTATCTCGACACGACCCACCTGTTTCATGCGTTTTTTTCCTGCTTTTTGCTTTTCGAGCAATTTTTTCTTACGCGTCACATCGCCACCATAGCACTTGGCCGTCACGTTTTTGCGCAGCGCCTTGACCGTGGTACGGGCAACGACCTGCCCGCCAATTGCGGACTGGATGGCCACATCGAACATTTGGCGAGGGATCAGTTCCTTCATCTTGACCGCTAATTCTCGCCCTCGCCTCTGGGCTTGTTCACGATGCACAATCAGCGACAGGGCATCAACCCGGTCACCGTTGATCAACACGTCCAGGCGCACGAAATTGCCTGCCTGGAATCTTAGAAAATGATAATCGAAAGAGGCGTAACCACGGCTGACCGATTTGAGGCGGTCAAAGAAATCCAGCACAACTTCCGACAGCGGTAATTCATAGCGGATGGAAACCTGCCCACCCAAGAACTGTAACGCTTTCTGAACACCCCTTTTTTCCTCACACAAACCAATCACGGCACCCACGTAATCCTGGGGCACCAGCACACTGGCTTCGATAATGGGTTCACGAATTTCAGAAAACTTGTTTGCTTCAGGCAGCTTGGCGGGGTTTTCCAGTTTGATCACCTTGCCATCTATCAATTCTACCTCATAAATCACCGATGGAGACGTGGTGATCAGATCCACGTCGTATTCGCGTTCAAGCCGCTCTTGCACGATTTCCATATGCAGCAAGCCCAAAAATCCGCAGCGGAATCCAAACCCCAGCGCTTCCGAAGTTTCTGGCTCAAACTGCAGGGCAGCGTCGTTCAGTTGCAAGCGGTCCAGGGCTTCGCGAAGGTTCGGATAATCCTCAGCAACCGTGGGAAACAGGCCTGCGAATACACGTGGCTGCATGGTTTTAAATCCAGGCAACGGCTCGGTCGCACCATCTTTTGCCAGCGTGATCGTGTCACCGACCGGCGCCCCATGCACCTCCTTGATTCCAGCCACGAAAAAACCTACTTCACCAGCAGATATCCGCTCCCGTTGCTCGCGCTTCGGGGTGAATACCCCCACTTGCTCGACCTTGTGCCGGTTCCCGGATGACATTAATTTGATTTTCTCACCCTTGGTGATAGAGCCATCGACCACCCGCAGCAGTGATACGATTCCGAGGTAATTATCGAACCAGGAATCAATGATTAAAGCCTTGAACGGCCCATCACTCTGGCCTGTCGGATGGGGAATGTCCCGCACCAGCATCTCCAGGACCTCGGGCACACCTTCACCGGTCTTGGCACTGATGAGCAGCGCATTGGTGGCTTCAATGCCAATAATGTCTTCGATATCCTGCTTGACGCGCTCTGGCTCAGCCGACGGCAGGTCGATTTTGTTCAGAACGGGAATAACTTCCAGTCCGAGTTCTACCGCCGTATAACAATTGGCCACGCTCTGGGCTTCCACACCCTGAGCAGCATCCACCACCAGCAAGGCGCCTTCGCAGGCAGCCAGTGAGCGGGAAACTTCATAGGAAAAATCTACGTGACCCGGTGTATCGATGAAATTGAGTTTGTAGGTTTCACCATCCTGGGCGGTGTAATTCAGAGCGACACTCTGCGCCTTGATCGTGATGCCTCGCTCCCGTTCAATGTCCATGGTATCCAGCACCTGGTTTTCCATTTCCCGTTCGGTCAAACCACCGCATAGCTGGATAAAGCGATCGGCCAGCGTGGACTTACCATGATCCACGTGGGCGATGATTGAAAAATTTCGAATGTGTCTTTGATCCATGCTTCAGACCTTTAGCCCGCATACTGCACAAAGGATCCGGAGTTTGCGGTGTAGCCATATCTTCGTCCGCCTTCGTACAATATACGGCTTACACAGGTGCGGAAAGGCCATCCGTTTTTGGTGAAACGGATGGCCCGGTTTCTCGAAGAGCGGATTATAACCCAAGGAGCCCCGGCCGAGGAGTTTGTAATTACTGGATCCCGCTATGCTTCATTCAGTGGGTGGTGTATACGCAATAAAGTTGGTGACACCCCGCCTCAGGATACGCAGCGCAATGGCTTTGCCTTGCGGAAGCAACTCAACGATGTCACTGAAAGAACCGACATCATCCACCTTGCTGCTATTAATCATCAGCACAACATCCCCGCGTCTCAACCCGGCCCGGTAGGCCGCATCACTTTCGATTTTAGAAATCAATACGCCACCTTCGGGATCACCCAGCGCCTGGCGTTGATCGCCGGTAATTGATTCCACGGCGATGCCCAAGGCGTTGCTCTGACGGGATGGGGCTATGGCAGCCAGCAGGTTTTTTTCCTCGTCGGCTTCAAGCGCATCCAGCGTGACTTCGAAAGTAAGTTCATCCCCATTTCGGCTGACCAGTAATTCAACTTCCGTACCGGGTGGGTTTGAGCCCACCAACGGCGGCAGGTCGCTCGAAATCTCAATGGACTCTCCATTGATTTCAAGAATCACGTCACCGGGTTGAATCCCCGCGCGCTCGGCAGCACTGCCCTTGTTGACGTCGTTGACCAGCGCGCCCACGGGCCGATCCAGTTTCATCGCCTCAGCCATCTCACGCGTTACCGGTCCGACGATGACACCAAGCAGCCCACGGGTTACTTTACCGTGCTCCCTCAATTGTTTAACGGCACTGCTTGCGGTTTCAATTGGAATGGAAAAAGAAATTCCAATGGAACCGCCGCTGGAACTCAATATCCAGGAATTAATTCCGACCACCTCACCATCAAGGTTGAGCAATGGTCCACCGGAATTACCGGGATTGATGGCCACATCCGTTTGGATGAATGGCACGTACTGCTGAGAGCTGGTGCTGCGCCCTGTGGCGCTGACGATACCAGCGGCCACAGATTGTTCAAAATTGAAGGGCGACCCGATAGCGACCACCCATTCTCCCGCCCGCAGGATCTTGGAATTGCCAAACTTCAGGGTTGGCAGGTTGCTTGCATCGATTTTCAGTAGTGCGATATCGCTCATAGGGTCAGAACCGATCAGTTCAGCTTCAAATTCGCGGCGGTCGGCAAGCCGGACAATGATCTGATCTGAGTTTTCAACCACGTGGTGATTGGTGATGATGTAGCCTTCGGATTCAAAAATAAAACCAGACCCTGTTCCACGGCGATCTGGCTGATGGCGATTGGAATGGTCCGGGACGTCGAAAAACCGTCGGAAAAATTCAGGCATCTGCTCACGGCTGTTCGGAATCCGGTCGCCGCGCTCTGACGGGACATCACGCGCCCGTACACCAAACTTGATCACCTGGATATTGACCACCGCGGGTCCGGCTTCCTCTACCAACCCGGAAAAATCAGGCAGGCCAACTACCCGCGCAAAACCAGTGCTGGTAACCATTGTGAATACCAGCAAACTAAAACTAATTATGATACGTCTTGTCACAAAATCACCTCTAATCTGTTTACCTTGAAGTTGCAGAAACACTGAACGTTCGTTTTATCTTACTCAAAACCTGTTTGCGGGATTGGCTGTATCGCAATGCTCTGCGACGCTCCGCTCAACGACCCGTAACAAGTGGACCGTTATTTCCCGTGGAAATCTACCCGGCGATTTCCCCTTCCCCTGCCTGTTCCAGATTAGCGCAAAAGAGCCCGCCAGCACTGCTCCCAGCAGCGCCAGACCATCTGTGGCAGCGGAATCTACCTGCAGCTTTACCGATACATAGTGTCCAATGGCCGCTCCTGCAAGCCCCGCCAACAAGGGGAACAGGTAAAAATTAAAAACCAGGCGCAAAAAGAGTGTTTCCGACAAACCGACCATGACTGATTGGCCGACCTGGGCATTGGGTCCGTTTTGTAGTTCAAGAACCACGGGCCTGCGTTTTAAAAGGCGCCCAAAAATTCCTGCGCCGCAACCCTTTCCAGCATAACAGACTGCACAAGCGGTTTTACCTCCAAGACGTACGCTGGCGATTTCACCGGAGACTGCAACGATCAAACCCTGCTGTTCAATCATAAGCAGTGTTTACAGGCCCTAAGGAGATGCCAGGCTGACGGCATTGCCGATGAATTGCACCGTGATAACCGGCACATCACCGACTACCGTAATAAGGACGCCGCCGGTCACGCGGGAATAGGTATGTGTCGTTCCAAGCCGGCTGGTGCCAGTTTCCTGATCCTGTGCGTCAGGATCAGCACTCTCAACGTAGACCGAAACGGCAGCCAATCCATCGCTATACACCAGGTGCTCGAAAATTTGCTGGTCCTGCCGGCCCAGGTAACGGTGCGCTGCCAGCTTGAATCCCGCCGGCAGTGCGCTCGGTTTCCACCGTGGCTTACTGTGGGATATGTCTTTGCCAGGGGGCAGGCTGGACTCGAAAATCTCATATTCTTTCAATTGACTGGTGGATTCCAGTTCTTTCACATTGACTTCGGAACCCAGTCGTAAATCGGTGAACATGAGCCTGGCCAGCCGCCGATTATAGCTGTCCAGCAACTCCCATTTCAGCAACAGAGCGGATTGTTCTTCCAGCCACAAAGTGTAACCGTAGCGATACTTGTCCTTGGGCATGACTTTGAGTTCACGGCCGCTGTGGCCGGCAATTCGTTCACTTGGGCCAAGTTCAAGACGGTACGAAGCCGAGGCCTGATCAGACCGGCCCAGTGGTATTTCCGGGAAAAAAGAACGACCAAAGGCAAAGTCTTCCAACACCTGGAGATCTTCACCCTGCACCCAGCGCACCCCATTTGAATCTCTCAGGATTTCGCGCCGAAGTCCGGATAACGAGACCAGGTGCTCCCGCACACCCTTCTCGTCCGAAACGTGCGTGATTCTCATGGTCTCAACTTCATCGCCCTGAACGTAGATGAACGTTCCCTGGTAGGTCATTTGGTTCATTGCGGCCGACATCCGCTCCAGCCAATGCGCAGCGTCACCGTTAGAGTCGGCCATGGCAGGCAAAACCGTGGCGAGCACAAGTGTCGCCAGACATTTTGTCACAGCGCGGGGTATCATTGCCGGGTGGATTCGTTCGCCCTGCTCAGGGAATTTTTATCCAGGGAATTTTCGCCTTCCTCGGCCGAATCCCCGGGATCGTCTTGTAGGTCACCTTTTGGATCGGTTTGTGCATCCGCCTGGGCGGCAGCGTGGGTCACGACGATTGGCACAAAACTGACAAAACCCTTGCCGCCGGTGGAACCGGCTACCTGATAATGGCGCAGCAGGTAAGAATGCATTTTCCGGCTCGAACTGCCGCTTCCACCCAATACGCTGGCCGCCTCGGAACGCGGGCTGGGAGTCAACACATTATTGGGGCTGACGAATGATTCCGCCTGCGGACTTGCGGCGAGATCCCCCGGTGGAGCGTTAACCGGGCTCTGTCCAGGCCCCACGATCATGATGGCCATGAGCGCTACCGAAGCCGCCACAGCCATGCCGGCGACCGGCTTCAGCCAGCCCCCTTTCAATAGACCCCCTTTCAATAAACCCCCTTTTAATAGACGTGTAGTAAATCTTCCTGGCACCGCCTGTGGTGCTTCACCTGCTAATACCTGCTGTACCCTGCCACACAAATCAATGCCCAAATTGCTGCCAGCCAAACCGCCCTCCTGGTGCCTCAGGCAATCCCTGACCAAGTGGTAACGTGCCCAGGTCTCGCGCAATTCTCTATCCGCACCAAGGCGCCTAACGAGGAAACGGCCTGTTTCCCTGCTGATTTCACCATCCATGAAACATGAAAGGTGTTCCCGTGATTCTTTACTCATCGTCTTACCGTGCCGGTTAAATTCTCAGTTCCCTGCTATAAGGGGTCTCAACTTCTCGTCGATGGCCTCCCTGGCGCGAAAAATCCTTGAACGGACTGTGCCGATGGGGCAGTCCATGGTGATTGCAATGTCGTCGTAACTCATGCCTTCCATCTCCCGGAGCATGATGGCCGTTCTAAGGTCATCTGGAAGTTGTGCAATCGTGTCGTAGACCATGCGCTTGATCTCATCGCGCATCAATTCATGCTCTGGTGTACCTTTGTCCTTGAGACGGCTGTCCATGTCGTATTGCTCCGCATCCGCGGCATCAATATCCGAGGCGGGTGGACGGCGTTTTTGTGCAACCAGCCAGTTTTTGGCAGTGTTGATCGCGATGCGGTACAGCCAGGTATAAAAAGCACTGTCGCCGCGGAACCCACCGATGGCCCGGTAAGCCTTGATAAACGCCTCCTGTGACACGTCCAGGGCCTCCGCATGATCGGACACGTAGCGTGACACCAAGCTCACAATCCTGTGCTGGTATTTGTTGATGAGTAGATCAAAGGCATGTTTGTCGCCTTTTTGCACTCTCTCAACCAGCAATTGATCGACCTGTGCTTCGCTCATGCGCGCACGCTCCGTCTCTCCCCGTTGGGCTTGCCGGATCAGCTTACGGGAGCGATTCTCACTGCTGGAGTGTTTCTCCGTGCGAGAGCAATTCCCATCATCGCGTTCGGCCAGGCTCGTCTGTTTTTTGCATAGCGCCGTCATCTGTAACCGGCTCCCTCTGCTGAGCATAACATGCTACCCATTCTGCCAAGACTTCCTTTGTTGGACCGATACGCTGGTTTCAAGCAACAGGTTGTCACTGTGCGATATGACAGGCCCGGTGGGGGGGAGTTCCGTTAATTTCCATGTTTTTTAAGCGGCGGTAAGCGTGCAAGAATCCGGAGTGAATGCGATAATGGCTTTGCTCTGGATTTGAATTTTTTTCCACGCGTTTATGCAAGGTCTAAGGACATCATGGAATTTTTGCGAGAGCTCGGCATCAAGGATTACAATCCCGGCGCTTATTTCGGTAATCGCGATTGGTCGACAACACAGGACAAGGGCGTGATCGAATCCACCAATCCAGCCAATGGCGAGGTCATTGCACGGGTTTATGGCGCCTCTGCGGATGACTACGAACGCGTGATCACAACTGCGCGCCAAGTGTTCAATGACTGGCGGAATGTTCCGGCGCCAAAACGAGGCGAAGCCATTCGTCTATGCACACAAGCGCTGCGCCGGCATAAGGACACATTGGGTAGCCTGGTCAGCCTGGAAATGGGTAAGATCAAAGCGGAAGGTGATGGCGAAGTGCAGGAAATGATCGATATAGGCGATTTTGCACTTGGTCAGTCCCGCATGATGTACGGCCTGACCATGCACTCTGAACGCCCGCAGCACCGGATGTATGAACAATGGCATCCCTATGGCATCGTCGGCGTTATTTCCGCGTTCAATTTCCCGGTTGCCGTCTGGTCCTGGAATGCATTCCTTTCAGCAATCTGCGGCAATACCACGGTTTGGAAGCCGTCCCCCAAAGGCGCATTGTGCTGCATCGCTGTACAAAATATCTGCAACGCAGCCCTGGAAGCCGGTGGCTTTGGGTCGATATTCCTCAATTTCATTGAGCCCGGCCACTCCCTGGCAGAACGGTTTGTCGACGATAAGCGCGTGAATCTGATTTCCTTCACGGGTTCGACCGCCGTGGGCCGGAAAGTTGGTGTGCGTGTCGCTGAACGCATGGGCCGAAGCTTGCTGGAACTGGGCGGCAACAACGCCATCATCCTGGACGAAAGCGCAGACCTGAAAATGGCCATTCCTGGCATCGTGTTCGGCGCGATCGGCACCGCTGGTCAGAGATGCACCACCACGCGGCGCCTGTTCGTGCACGAATCCATCCTGGGCCAGGTGACCGAAACGCTGGTCAACGCATATCAGCAGGTGCGTATCGGTGATCCACTGGAAGCGGATACGCTGATGGGACCGCTCACCGATGAAACCAGCGTTCAGCGTTTCCTGGATGCCGTCGAGAATTCGCGGGATGCCGGCGGCGATGTGCTGACCGGTGGGAACCGGCTTGATGGCCCCGGCTATTTTGTCGAACCAACCATTATCAAGGCCGAAAATCACTGGGAGGTAGTGCAGACGGAAACCTTCGCCCCCATCTTGTACCTGATCCCCTTCAGTGAACTGGATGAGGCTATCGCCATGCAAAACGACGTGCTCCAGGGACTGTCTTCTGCCATCTTCACCAATGATATGCGCCACGCCGAACTGTATCTGTCCGTTGCAGGTTCGGATTGCGGTATAGCCAACGTGAATATCGGTACATCGGGAGCCGAAATTGGCGGGGCTTTCGGCGGCGAGAAGGAAACTGGTGGCGGAAGGGAATCGGGTTCCGACGCCTGGAAAGCCTATATGCGCCGGCAGACCAATACGCTTAACTGGGGCAATGAACTGCCTCTGGCGCAGGGCATCACGTTTGATCTTTAGATGTTCTATAAGCTCGCACAAAAGATCTTGTTTGCTGCCGACCCGGAATTTGCTCACCAACTGAGCATGGAGGGGCTGCGCCTGGGGCACAGGCTGGGCGCTACACGATTTCTGTGTAAAGTTGTGCGCCAGCCGGTTCGATGCATGGGACTCGAATTCCCCAACCCGGTAGGGGTGGCTCCCGGCCTGGATAAAAACGGCGACTATTTCGAAGCCCTGGGAGACCTGGGTTTCGGTTTTGTCGAAATCGGCACAACCACGCCGAGGCCTCAGCCCGGTAATCCAAAACCCCGAATATTCCGACTGCCCGAAGCCAGCGCGATGATCAACCGGCTGGGCTTCAACAACAAGGGTGTGGACCATTTGGTCAGCCGGATCAGGAAACACCGCTTTAAAGGTATTCTGGGAATCAATATCGGCAAGAACTTCGATACGCCCATAGAGAACGCGGCAGACGATTACCTGCACTGCCTGGAAAAAGTCTATCCCTACGCCGACTATATCACCGCCAATATTTCTTCCCCCAACACCAAAAACCTGTGCGACCTGCAAGCTGAAGATGAGCTGGATAATCTGCTCGGCAAACTTAAGCGGCGACGGGAAGAATTGGCAAACAAGCACGACCGCTACGTGCCACTGGCGGTGAAAGTCTCGCCGGACCTGGAAAACGATGCCATCAGAGTGATTGCCGAAGTGATAGACCGTCAGCGCATGGATGCCGTGATTGCGACCAATACAACGATTGGCCGCGAAAGTGTGCAGGGCATGAAACACGCCGAGGAAGCGGGCGGGCTGTCCGGCGCCCCCCTCAAAGCAAAAGCGGACAAGGTCCTGGCGGCGCTCAGCAAAGCGCTTCCGGATGAAGTTGCATTGATCGGCGTGGGTGGAATCACCACCGGGCAGGACGCCCTCGACAAGCTGAACCTGGGCGCCGATCTGGTGCAGTTTTATACCGGCCTGATCTACCGTGGCCCTGAACTGGTCAGCGAGTGTCTGCAGGCCATGGCGAACCGTAACTCGGCAGCCTGTCGGACTTAACATGATCTACTGCGGAAAAATCGAGTTTGGCCAAATTTCCCGCTCTTTTGCGTTACACGCGGTAACATTATGTAAAAGACCGAAAAATCTGACTCAAATCGGCTTTCCCTCGCTACGAACAGTCAAGTCCGACAGGCTGCCAGGATGAAAGTACTGGAACGTCCTTCCCTGAAATCATTGAACACCTTTGGTGTCGATGCCACGGCCGGCCTGCTGCTGACCATTGAATCCGAGGAAGACCTCTTATCCGCGCCCACTTTTGATCCTCACAGGGATTTCGTGCTGGGCGCCGGCAGCAATGTGTTGTTCGTCAGCGACGTACCCGGCACAGTGTTTCTCAACCGGATAGCGGGCAAGGACATCATCGGTGAGCACGACGGTTACGCGCAAGTTGAAGTGGGAGCGGGTGAGAACTGGCACCAACTGGTGCGCTGGACGCTGGACCAGGGTCTGTCCGGCCTGGAAAACCTTTCTCTGATCCCCGGCCTGGCGGGAGCGGCCCCGATCCAGAATATCGGTGCCTACGGGGTGGAACTATCCTCCGTATTGGAACGGGTAACGGCATGGGACTGGCAAAATTCAAGCTGGATCGTTTTCAATCAGGTTGAATGCCGTTTTGCTTACCGCGACAGCCTGTTCAAGTCGGTGGAAACGGACCGTTACCTGGTCACCTCCATCCGCCTGCGGCTGAACCGGCAATTCAGGCCACAGCTCGACTACGCGGAACTTCGCGATGCACTCTCGTCCTCGGGTATAGACCAGCCTGAAGCGAAGCAGGTCAGTGACACCGTGATCCGCATCCGCCAACAAAAACTGCCCGACCCGGCCGTCACTGGCAATGCCGGCAGTTTTTTCAAAAATCCGGTGGTTTCGCTGGATGAAGCTGCATGGTTGCGCAGCCGCTTCACCGGCCTGCCGGCCTGGCCGGCTGGCGCGGACCGAACCAAACTCTCCGCCGCCTGGATGATCGATCATTGCGGTTGGAAAGGTGTCCAGGAAAACGGCGCCGTCGTCTCCTCTCAACATGCACTGGTGCTGGTCAACCAGGGACAAACCAGCGGCCAGCACATCCTGGATCTGTCCCGAAAAATCGCAGACAGTATTGCGCAGGAATTTGGCGTAGCTTTGGAACCTGAGCCAAGGATATACCAGGGGCCAAATCCTTTGTAAATCCCGGCTGTGGGCTTGTTGCAATACTGCAAGGAACTTGCAGCACAACTAATAAACATATAGCTTGCACGCTTTCCCCATCCATACTCGGAGTCGAAGTGAAAACCAGTCATTTGCATCTGCTGCTGATCAGCATCCTTTTCCTGTCCGCCTGCCAGCGTGATCAGGACCTACCCGAAACCACGGATGACGCAACACAAATCAGCCTGCACAACGCAGCGCCGGTTACCAGTACCGACCGCATTATGTCCAACATCGTCGAACTGTCGTCGGATGAATACGGCGGCCGTGAGCCCATGTCGGAAGGCGAGCGTCTTACGCTGGATTTCATTGAGAACCGCTTCCGCGACAT
This sequence comes from Lysobacterales bacterium, assembly GCA_036447475.1. Lineage (GTDB taxonomy): Bacteria > Pseudomonadota > Gammaproteobacteria > Xanthomonadales > SZUA-36 > JAJRRA01. Next base: position 19,172 of record JAZFUZ010000175.1, read on the forward strand.
GGGGCTTGAACCGCTGTTCGGCGACAGCTACCTGCAGCCGGTGGAATTGGTGTCGATCGAGGCCGATCCCGCCACGGCGCAGATGACGTTTCACCTGAACGGCAAAGACCGGCTGGTGAAACACGAGGATGAAATGGTTATCGGCACCACGCGCGTGGTGCCCGAGTCCCGGGTAAAATCCAGCGAAGTGGTGTTCGTTGGTTACGGCATTGTCGCGCCGGAATATAGCTGGAATGACTACGCCAACATCGATGTGAAAGGAAAGACCGTATTGATCCTGGTCAACGACCCCGGGTTCGCCACCCAGGACCCGGCGCTGTTCATGGGTAACGCGATGACCTATTACGGCCGCTGGACCTATAAATACGAGGAGGCCAATAGGCAGGGCGCAGCAGCCGCCCTGGTGATCCACGATACGGCGCCCGCCGCCTACGGCTGGGAGGTGGTGCGCAACAGCTGGACCGGCCCCCAGTTTCACTTGCATCGTGATAATGACAACATGGACCGGATGCCGATCGAAGCATGGATTCAAAAGCACATCGCCGAAGAACTGGTTGCTGCCGCCGGCCTGGACCTGGCCACGCTGGAAAAGGCAGCACTGTCCCCGGAGTTCAAGGCCATTGAACTGGGCAGTACCATGGACGCCAGCGTGCAGAACAGCATAATCCGCAACCATTCCTACAACGTTGGCGCTCTTTTGCCTGGCAGCAAACGACCGGGGGAAGTGTTCATCTACATGGCGCACTGGGACCATCTCGGTACCGACCATTCCGTCCCGGAGGACGAGGATGGTATTTATAATGGCGCGGTTGACAATGCTACTGGGGTTGCCACGCTGCTGGAACTCGCCTACTCCTTCGCCGCCCTGCCCCGCGCGCCGGAACGTAGCGTAGCTTTTCTTGCCGTGACTGCCGAAGAATCCGGCTTGCTGGGTTCAGCCCATTACGCGAACGACCCAGCCATCCCCATGAGTAATACGGTCGGCGGCATCAACATGGACTCCATGAACGTTTACGGCCCGACCAACGACGTGATCGTGGTCGGGTACGGCAGTTCCGAACTCGAGGATGTCCTGCGCAATAAAGCAGCGGCACAGGATCGCATGGTCAAACCCGAGGAGCACCCGGAACACGGCAAATATTACCGCTCCGATCATTTCAATTTCGCCAAGAGGGGCGTGCCCATGCTGTACGCCAAGTCCGGTTCCGACCACCGTGAACTGGGCGCTGATTACATCCAGGCGAAAAAAGCTGAGTACCTCAAGAGCCGCTACCACGCCGTCCGCGATGAAATAGATGATGACTGGGACCTGCGCGGCCTGGTCCTTGACATCGAAATGTACTTCGCCATTGGCCTTGAACTGGCCGATGGCGACGCATGGCCGGAGTGGTACAAAGGCAACGAGTTCCGTTCCATTCGCGAACATTCCCAGGGAAATAAATAGTGTGGGTATTGGTTAAAGACTCAACCATCACTGCCCTGACGTTCATTAGTGATGCCGTTGGGAACATGGGCGGTAGCTACGTGTACGCTGGCTGATTCGATATGTACTTGCTGGTCATCGAAAAAAATGTCTGCACCGAATGCTTTGAGGAATTCTCCCTTGGAACGCCCGCCTAAAAAAAGCGCCTCGTCAATCCGGATGCCCCATTCACGCAAGGTCAATACCACGCGTTTGTGTGCCGGTGCGCTGCGGGCCGTCACCAAGGCGGTACGGATGGGATTATCAGTGATGGGATAGGCGGACTGGATCTTGTGCAAGGCTTCCAGCACTGGCTTGAAGGGCCCACCGCTCAAGGGTCGTTTTGCCGCTTTGCGTTCGCTGTCTGCAAAAACGTCGAGCCCGTGTTGCTGGTAAACGCGCTCCGCTTCGTCACTGAAAATAACCGCATCGCCGTCAAACGCGATGCGTAACTG
>JAZFUZ010000176.1:0-8996 GCA_036447475.1 Lysobacterales bacterium
GTTCAATCTGTTTTTGCTCATCGGCAGCACGGACATCGCTCAGGCGGGACAGTCGATCCGAACAAACGGCCAGGTCGTGTTGAATTTGTTTGTTCTGCGCAGGTATTGCCCAATTTTTGACTGTCTGCCATTGCTGTTCCAGCAGTTGATAGCGACCCTTGTATTCCGGTGAATCAACCGCCTTGGCCAACTCCTTTACCTGTTGGGTCAATTGCAGGATTTTCTCCCGTCGTTCCGCTTCGGCCCGTTGGACGGAATGATGCCCATCGAGTAAGGTCTTGCAATGGCGATACACGGCTTTGTCGTGGCCACGGGCACGATGCATAAGTTTGTCCAACAATTCGAAATCCTGGATGCCTTGTGCCGCGAGCAGGCGTACTTTCGCCAGGGTATGGTTACTGGCGACATCCAAACGAAGTTCTTTGTTCCTGACCTGGGCGATCGCAGCCACAAGCAGTTCCGGATCATCGGTGAGATCTGCAATCCGGACCAGGATGACGTCGTCGTTGATGGTGGCAAGCCGGTCTGGGTTGGGCAGCAATTGCGCCAAGCGCCGGGCCCGGGCCAGTTGTTGCAAGGCTCCGGACAGGGTGTCAATCAGCGTGTCCAGGGTGTCCGGGCTGGTAATACGGGACAGGGCCTTGGCCTGCACGGTGGAATCGGCATCCATTTTGACCAGTTCAAAAAGCACCTCCTGATCATCCAGCTGGTCCACCGCATTTCTGCGGACCTGTGGATCTTTATGTTGCCATTTGGGGCGGTTGAGCGAGTCAAACAACGACATCGAAAAAATTCCTGAAATTTTTCAGTAAAACGTAGGAGCCCGCCGGCTTCGACCGCTATTTTACAGCGAAAGAACAGAGAAAGATCGAAAAGAGTTAGTAATGGACCTCGCTCGGGGCATTAAATGCCCCGGAGTAAGGTCCAGGAGGGATTGATTTGTGGGGAGCCGCTACGGCTCCTTGGTGGCCTGTTTCCGGCACCCGTTGGTGGGCCGTCAGTTGTGCCTCAGGCCAAAGGAAGTTTTGGCGCGATTGAGCCATGAAGTTGAAAATGCCGGCTCCGGAATCTCACAATCATCGTTTACGGCTGCTTGCTTTAAGGGATCAATGACGGTGCCGATCATGCCCAGTGAATCACCGAAAAAAGTTGAGATCTGGTAGGGAGAAGCACTACCCTGGCCCGCCATGCTTGTGAGCCTCCGTACTTCAAATAACGTCAATTGCAAATTTGTCTGTGGCATCTTTGTGCTTCCCTGAAGGTGCAAGCCTTCCTGTGGCCTTCATTTAAACTTAGCGTTTGCACTGTTCAGGAATGCATGATGCGTGCCAAATATTCTACTGACGCGAAGCGCTTATAAGAAATCCATATATAACAAACGGATAATACAAACCATTTTTTGGAAAAATGCACGCATACAGAATTTTTGCTGGCACTGGGTGACCAGATTCGACCAGCAATACCAAAAATTGTCACCCCACCAAAACGGAGTCGGTTCAATTTGACCTGGGTGAGTTCATTAATGCGCAAGCTGTGGTAGTTTTGAAGAATTAAAATGCATCATGCTGGTTAGACCTTAAAGAGGATACGGAATAATGGTGCAATATGCGGGTTAACGGCACTCCATACAGGTCCATTTGGCTCAACGGCGACTGCTGGTCGGTCGATATCATCGACCAGACATACTTGCCGCACGAGTTTGTGATCCGGACGCTAAGGAGTATGGAAGAGGCGGCCGAAGCCATCTCGACCATGCGGGTGCGCGGTGCACCCCTGATCGGGGCGACGGCGGCCTATGGCGTGGCGCTGGCAATGCGGGAGCAAGCCGATAATGATTCACTGGCTGCCACCTGCGTGCACTTGCTTGAAACCCGGCCGACCGCGATCAACCTGCGATGGGCGCTGGAGCGGCTGAAAACAGCACTGGAACCTCTGCCATCGGAAGAACGGTGTGCGGTCGCCTACTTAATGGCCCGGGACATCTGCGACGAAGATGTGGAGATCAACAGCCGCTTGGGCGAGCTTGGCCTGCGGCTGATTCGCGGCTTATGGGAGCAGCGAAGACATGCCACGGACACCTTACATATCCTCACCCACTGTAACGCCGGCTGGATCGCCACGGTTGACTGGGGCACGGCGCTGGCGCCCATCTACAAGGCTCACAACGTGGGCATTCCGGTCCATGTATGGGTGGATGAAACCCGGCCACGCAACCAGGGCGCGGCGCTGACAGCCTGGGAACTCCTGGCCCACGGCGTGCCACACGACGTGATTGTCGACAACGCGGGTGGCCACCTGATGCAGCACGGTTTGGTGGATCTTTGCCTGACTGGCACGGATCGCACTGCGCGCAATGGCGATGTCTGCAACAAGATTGGCACTTACCTCAAGGCATTGGCCGCACATGATAACGAGGTACCTTTTTATGTGTGTCTGCCCAGCCCGAGCATCGATTGGGAGATAGCCGATGGTGTCGCCGATATCCCCATCGAGGAACGAGATGCGGCCGAGGTGACGCGAGTATCCGGCAGGACGCCGACGGGTGAAATGGGCACGGTTCAGATCACGCCAGATGGTGTCAGAGCCCGCAATTTCTCCTTCGATGTAACCCCTGCCCGGCTGGTCACCGGCCTGATCACCGAGCGGGGTATCTGCCCGGCCAGCCAGGCCGGACTTGAATCGCTGTTTCCCGAACGCCGGGCAATATTACATTGAAGGAGTACCGGTGCGACATGAGCATGGAATTACGTGAACAGTTGATCGAAACCGCGATTGCGATGAATGCGGATGGTATCAATCGAGGCACTTCGGGCAATCTGAGCGTCCGGATGGACGGTGGTTTCCTGATCACGCCTTCCGCTATTAATTACTCCGAATTGACTCCCGAAAACATTGTGGCGATGAACCTCGAAGGCGACTGGGAAGGTTCAGTCAAACCCTCCAGCGAATGGCGTTTCCACCGGGATATCTATCGCCAGCGCGCAGACGCCCGGGCCATCCTGCACGCCCATCCCGTGTTCTGTGCCACGCTGGCCTGTATGGGGACACCCATCCCCGCCTTTCATTACATGGTGGCCGTTGCCGGTGGCAGGGACATCCGCTGTGCAGCTTATGCAACCTTTGGCACGCAGGAGCTTTCTGATCATGTGCTGAGCGCATTAACGGACCGCAAGGCCTGCCTGATGGCAAATCACGGCCTGTTGTGCCTCGAGCATGATTTGCCGCGGACGCTGGCGCTGGCGCTGGAAATCGAGCAACTGGCGCATGTGTATTATCAGTGCTTGGCGGTGGGGAAGCCGGTGATCCTGGATGACGAGGAGATGGAAACCGTACTGGAGAAATTCAGCAATTACGGCCAGTGGGACTGACGGCCTTTGTTTCCAGCAATTCAGGGCGCTGCTCAAGCGTCGCTTGGGAATACTCTTTAAAGCCCACCCGTGCGGCGGCCACGGCGTGATCCGGTCTTGCGCGGTCCTGAATGCAAGCTTACCGATGGATTCCCCGGCGGCCGGCTTGATGATGTCTTCTTCTAACCATTGATGCACAACACACAGTGCGGTTTTTGCTAAGCTGTGGGCTTGTTGCGAACACTTCAAGAGGACCGACCATGCTTGGTTTGATGCAAGACTACCCCCTGCTGACACACACTATTCTTGACCATGCGGCGCTCAATCATGGCGAGCGTGAGCAGGTTACGAGATCCATCGAAGGCCCGATCCGCCGCACCACGCTGGCGGACATCAGGACACGCGCCCTGAAGGTGGCTAAAGCGCTGGAGCTTGAGGGAGTCAAGCTTGGTGATCGTATCGCAACCATGGCCTGGAACACCGACAGACACGTGGAAACCTGGTTTGGGATTATGGGCAACGGCGCAATCTGCCACACGCTGAACCCGCGTCTTTTTGCCGACCAAATTGCCTACATTGTCAACCACGCAGAGGACGACATCATGTTTGTCGATCTCACCTTTATTCCAATCGTCGAAGCCCTGCTGGATCGTTTCGATACCGTCAGGAAATACATCGTACTTACGGATTCAGAGCATATGCCCGATACTTGCTTGCCCAATGCGGTTGCCTACGAGGACTGGATCGGCGCGGTGGATGATGATTTTGAATGGAAGTCATTCGACGAAAACACCGCTGCCGCCCTGTGTTACACCTCGGGCACAACCGGCAAACCCAAGGGGGTGCTCTATTCACATCGATCCAACGTCCTGCACGGCCTGACGGGCAATCAGCCCGATGTATTCGGCCTTACATCCAACGATACCATCCTGGCCATTGTGCCGATGTTTCACGCCAATGCCTGGGCCTTGACCTATGCGGTACCGGCGGCCGGTGCCAAGTTCGTGATGCCGGGTGCGGGTATGGACGGCAAGAGTATTTACGAGTTGCTGGAAAGTGAAAAAGTGACCCACACGGCGGCCGTGCCGACCGTCTGGCTGGGTTTGTTGCAATATCTGGAAGAAAACGATAAGGGCTTGCCTTATTTAAAAAAGATTGTCGTTGGCGGCGCGGCCTGCCCGCCAATAATGATTCGAAAATTCGAACTCGATTACGAAGTAGAAATGATTCACGCCTGGGGCATGACCGAAATGTCCCCAATTGGTACCACGGGCAAGCTGAAGCACGCCTCGATGAGCCTGAATCGTGAGGAGCAACTGAAACTGAAAGAGAAACAGGGCAGGTCACCCTACTTGGTTGAAATGAAAATCGTTGACGATGAAGGCAACGATCTACCCCGTGACGGCGAGACTTTCGGGCACTTGTTGGTACGTGGCCCCGCCGTTGCAAAGGCTTATTTCAAGCTCGATGAAGAAATACTGACCAAGGATGGCTGGTTAGATACCAGTGATATTGCTACTATCGATCCCATGGGTTACATGCAGATTACCGACCGCGACAAGGATGTGATCAAGTCCGGCGGTGAGTGGATCTCTTCGATAGAAATTGAAAATGAAGCAGTGGGTTGTCCGGGCGTGGCCGAAGCAGCCGTGATCGGTCTGCCGCATCCCAAGTGGGGTGAGCGGCCTTTGCTCATCATCATCAGGGAGGCCGGTTCTGACCTCGACAAGGAAGGCGCGCTGGCTTATCTGGATGGCAAAATTGCCAAGTGGTGGATGCCCGACGAAGTGGTGTTCGTCGATCAGATTCCGCACACGGCAACCGGCAAGATCCAAAAAATGGAACTGCGCGAACAGTTCAAGGACTTCAAGCTCGGGGATTGATTCCCGCAGCGGACAGGAACTATGCAGGCTTCAGCGGTTTCACTGCAGGAAATAGTCGATAGCGTCGTCGAATTCCATCGGGGGAAAGTCGGCGCCTTACTTCCCGTGTTGCATTCAATACAGAATAAGCTCGGCCATGTTCCCAAACAGGCCGTGCCGATGATTGCACAAGCTATTGGCCTGTCACGCGCTGAAATCCACGGCGTGATGAGTTTTTACGCTGATTTTCGCAGTGAACCCGCGGGCAGGAACATTATCTACTTGTGCCGCGCCGAGGCCTGCCAGGCGATGGGAGCGCGCGACCTGGAACAGCACGTTATGGATCGCTTGAGCATTGGCTACGGCGAGACCACGGCGGATGGCCTGGTCACGCTGGAGCCGGTTTATTGCCTGGGTAACTGCGCCTGCACGCCCTCAATAAGGGTCAATGACGATATTCATGCTCGTGTCACCGCGCAAAAATTTGATGAAATAATCGATCGTCTGGAGATAGCAAGCTGATGACGATACGGGTTTTTATTCCCCGGGATGCCACCGCCTGTGCGCTGGGTGCGGACGAGGTGGCAGATTCCATCCGCAAGGGTATTGAGGGTCGGGGGCTTGAGGTCGAAGTCATCCGCAATGGCTCGCGCGGCGCAGTTTGGCTGGAACCCCTGGTGGAGGTCGAGACCGATGCCGGTCGGGTGGCCTTTGGTCCGGTTGCCGTTATCGATGTGCCGGGACTTTTCGAGGCGGGTTTTCCAGGCGAGGCTGACCACCCGCTGTCGCTGGGTCGCGTTGCTGAGATTCCCTGGCTGGCCAGGCAACAGCGGCTGACTTTTGCCCGGGCTGGGCTGGGCGACCCCCTGTCACTGGAAAATTACACGGTGCTCAATGGTTTCAGGGGTCTCGAACGGGCACTGGACATGAACCCCCAGGCCCTTGTCGATGAAATAAAGGAGTCCGGTCTGCGCGGGCGGGGCGGGGCGGCATTCCCGACGGGCATCAAGTGGCAGACCGTGCTGGATGCTCAGAGTGACTCCGAAAGCGCTCAGAAGTACATCGTCTGCAACGCGGACGAAGGCGATTCCGGCACCTTTGCCGACCGCCTGCTGATGGAAGCAGATCCGTACCAATTGATCGAGGGCATGATTATTGCCGGGCTTGCGGTGGAAGCGACCGAGGGATTTATTTACCTGCGTTCGGAGTACCCGCATTGCGCGACGGTGCTGGAAGAGGCACTTTCGCGGGCTGAGCAGGCAGCTTATCTCGGTGATGACATCTGTGGTACCGGCAAGGTGTTCCGGATCGACCTTCGAATTGGGGCCGGCGCATGCAGTTGCGGCGAGGAGACCTCGCTGCTCGATAGCCTGGAAGGCAAGCGTGGCATGATTCGAGTCAAACCGCCGCTGCCGGCGATCAAGGGCTTGATGGGTCTTCCCACCGTGGTGAACAATGTGTTGTCGCTGGGTGCAGTGAGCACGATACTGGCTGAAGGTGCGGTCCATTACCGCGATTTCGGTACCGGGCGTTCCCGTGGCACCTTGACCGTTCAGCTTGCCGGCAACATCAGGTGCGGTGGTCTGGTTGAACTGCCTTTCGGGGCCACCCTGCGCGAGCTGGTGGAAGATTTCGGTGGTGGTACAGCCAGCGGTCGGCCGGCCCGGGCGATCCAGGTGGGTGGACCGCTGGGCACCTATCTGCCGGAATCGCAGTGGGATGTGGTGCTGGACTACGAAGCGCTGGCGGAAATCGGCGGTATGCTGGGCCACGGTGGTGTGGTCGTGTTTGATGACACGGTGGACATGGCGCAGCAGGCTCGGTTCGCCATGGAATTCTGTGCGGTCGAGTCCTGTGGTAAATGCACCCCTTGCCGGGTGGGCTCGGTGCGGGGTGTTGAAGTCATCGATCGCGTCATCGCCGGCACTGAACGTGAATTCAACCTGGCCGTGCTGGATGATCTTTGTGACACAATGGCCGAGGGTTCGCTGTGCGCCATGGGCGGATTGACGCCTTTCCCGGTACGCAGCGCACTCGAACATTTTCCGGAGGATTTCGAGCGGTGATGCATGCATCCGCTAAAACTGTTTCCCTGACGGTGGACGGGCAGGAGGTCACGGTTGCCGGGGGCACCTCGGTAATGCAGGCCGCAGCCGGGGCGGGCATCAAGGTACCCAAACTCTGCGCGACTGATAGCCTGGACGCTTTCGGATCTTGCCGGGTCTGCCTGGTGGAAATCGAGGGTCGTAAGGGCTACCCCGCTTCGTGCACCACGGCAGTCGAGGAAGGCATGGTTGTCCATACGCAGTCCGATCGCCTGGTCGGCCTGCGCCGCAACGTGGTTGAGCTTTACGTTTCAGACCATCCTCTGGAATGTGTTAATTGCTCCGCCAACGGCAATTGTGAACTGCAGGACACTGCCGAGGCGCTGGGCGTGGAAAGCAGCCGCTACGGTATGAACGGCGTGAACCACCAGGATGCTGAAAAAGATACATCCAACCCGTATTTCACTTTCGACCCTTCTCAATGTATCGTTTGCTACCGCTGTGTGCGGGCCTGCGACGACATCCAGGGCACCTTTGCACTGACCGTGGATGGCCGGGGTTTTGCATCCCGCATCATCGCCGGTCAGGCAGACAGCTTTATGGATTCCGATTGCGTGTCCTGTGGCGCCTGCGTGGACCATTGCCCCACCGAGGCGCTGATCGAGAAATCGATCATCGAGCACGGCCAGCCTGAGCGCAGCGTGGTCACGACCTGTGCTTATTGCGGCGTGGGCTGCTCATTCGTGGCCGAATTGAAGGGCAATAAGGTCCTGCGTATGACGCCCGACAAGCAGGGCCAGGCCAACGAGGGTCACGCCTGCATCAAAGGCCGCTTCGCCTTTGGCTACGCCACCCACCCGGACCGGATTACAAAGCCGATGATCCGCGAGAAGATTGATGACCCCTGGCAGGAAGTCAGCTGGGATGAAGCGATCCGGTTTACCGCAGATCGACTGAGAAGCATCCAGCAAAAATATGGCAGGGACAGCATCGGCGGCATCACATCTTCACGCTGCACCAACGAGGAAACTTACCTGGTACAGAAGATGGTCCGGGCCGCTTTTGGCAACAATAATGTGGATACCTGTGCCCGGGTCTGTCATTCCCCAACAGGTTATGGGCTGAAAACGACCCTGGGTGAGTCAGCCGGCACACAGGCCTTCAATTCGGTTGACCACGCGGACGTCGTCATGGTGATGGGCGCGAATCCCAGCGATGCCCACCCGGTGTTCGCCTCGCGTTTGAAACGCCGCCTGCGCCAGGGCGCGAAGCTGATCGTGGTGGATCCGCGCAAGATCGACCTGGTCAATTCCCCGCACGTCCGGGCAGATCATCATCTGGCCGTGCGGCCCGGTGGCAACGTGGCGTTTATCAATGCCATGGCGCACGTGGTCGTTACTGAGGGGCTGGAGGCGGCTGACTTCATCACGCAGCGTTGCGAGGATGAGGCTTACCGGCATTGGCGTGAGTTCATCAGTAATGAACAGAATTCTCCGGAAGTGACCGAGCGCAGCACCGGAATTGCGGCATCAGAATTGCGGGCTGCAGCGCGGTTGTTCGCCACCGCGCCCAATGCTGCCATTTACTACGGCCTAGGCGTATCCGAGCACAGTCAGGGTTCGACCGCCGTGATGGGCATCGCCAATCTGGCCATGGTAACCGGCAACCTGGGGCGGGAAGGTACGGGCGTGAATCCCCTGCGCGGACAGAATAATGTGCAAGGCTCTTGCGATATGGGTTCC
>JAZFUZ010000177.1:0-6418 GCA_036447475.1 Lysobacterales bacterium
GGCCAGCGCGTCAACGTCATAATCCTGGAAAAAGCGCTGGCGCTGGAGTTGGCCCAGTTTGAGGATGCCGAGTTCTACGACAAGCTCACCCGCGCCCGGCGCGAGGCCTCCAGCCGGCCGCTTTCGCTGGTGAAACGGACCTTCGGCCTGGTTCAGAACCTGGTGTCTCTGCTCAGCTACGGCGTGCTGCTGGCGCAGTTCTCACCCTGGGCCGTGGCCGTGCTGCTGATCGCAGGGCTGCCGGCCTTCTTCGCTGAAACAACGTTCTCGGGTGAAGCCTTTCGCCTGTTCCGCTGGCGTTCACCCGAAACCCGCATGCAATTGTATCTCGAGACCGTGCTGGCGCGTGAAGACAACGTTAAGGAGGTCAAGTTGTTCGGACTCGGCCCGTTGCTGCTGGACCGTTACCGGGACATCTTCCATCGCCTGTACAAAGCGGACCGAACCCTGGCCATCCGCCGCGACGGGTGGGGGTTTGTGCTGGGGCTGATCGGCACGCTGGCCCTGTATGGCGCCTATGCCTGGATTGCGGTCGCGGCTGTCGGCAGCCACATCACGCTGGGGCAGATGACCATGTACCTGATGCTGTTCCGCCAGGGCCAGTCCGCGGTCGCGGCCATCCTGTCCGCGATCGGTGGTATGTACGAGGACAACCTGTACCTTTCCACCTTGTACGAATTCCTGGAAACCCCGGTCGCGGCCACCGGCGCCAACAAGTTGTGCGGTCCCCTGCCCGACGATGGCATCCGCTTCGAGGGTGTCAGCTTTACCTACCCGGGTGCCAGCCAGGGCGCACTGATGGACATTGATCTGCACATTCAGCCAGGCGAATCACTGGCGCTGGTGGGCGAGAACGGATCCGGCAAAACCACACTGATCAAGCTGCTGACCCGGCTGTACCGCCCCAACCAGGGCCGTATCCTGCTCGACGGCATGGACCTCAACGACTGGCAGGAAAGCGCGTTGCGCCAACGCATCGGTGTGATCTTCCAGGACTTCTCCCGCTACCAGTTCCTGGTGGGCGAAAACATCGGCGTGGGCGACGTGCGTCACTTCGAAGACGAGGAACGCTGGCGCGAAGCCGCCGGCAAAGGTATGGCCGATGCGATCATCGAAGGCCTGCCGGCGGGTTACAATACTCAGCTCGGCAAGTGGTTTAAAGATGGCCAGGAACTCTCCGGCGGCGAGTGGCAAAAAATCGCTTTGTCCCGCGCCTTTATGCGCGTGGAGGCCGACATCCTGGTGCTGGACGAGCCCACCGCCTCCATGGATGCTGCCGCCGAGGCAAAAATCTTCGAGCATTTCCGCAAGCTCACCCAAAAGCGCATCGCCATCCTCATCTCGCACCGCTTCTCGACGGTCAGAATGGCCCGCCAGATTATCGTCATCGAAAACGGAAGAATCATCGAACGTGGCAGCCACAAGGACCTGATCAAACTCGACGGCCACTACGCCCGCCTGTTCTCCCTGCAAGCTGCGGGTTACAAGTAAGAGTCCAAAAAATCAAAAACCTCTGCTTACTTCAATTAGCTCGTCAGCCACAAGACCGTGTGCTTCCAGATGTACCCGTGCAGCCGCCTCTTTGCTGGGAGATTCAACCAGGCAAAATACGGTTCCAGTTTCTTCTTCAAACCAATAGCGGTGGTATGTGACCCCGTATTTCGCCTGAATTTCCAGGTCCTTCTGGTGAGCATCATACAATCCCGCGGCGGTCAGATCATCGATATTTCTATGAATATCCATATAAAGATGACCTCCTGACAAACTTACCGGGGTTACTTTTGACTGGACCTTGGATGGTTCCGGCTCTGACTCTGTTTCTCCAGCCATGGTGTTCTGACAAACAAACAAGGCCATTGCCGTAACGAGTCCCGAAAATAGCATTTTGCAATTTCTATCCTTCATAGCGTATCTCCTCTAATTTTGTATTCATTTGATTTCTCCTGCTTAAGATTTATCCGGACTCACTTGTGGCCGGGCCGATCGTGGCCCTGATCTCGGCAATCGAGTTGGCAGGGAAGCCGCCTTGATCTGCATGCTGCCGGATCAGCTCCTCGTTGTTTGACTGGTAGACACAGTAGATTTTGTCGTCTGTAACGTAGCTGTGTATCCATCGAATGTCGGGGCCAAGCTCCTGAAGAACGGAACACGATGTTTGTGAAATTCGCTTGAGATCCTCGCCGGTAAACTGGCCGGCCCCTGGAATTTCCCGTTCAATTACATATTTGGGCATTGATTTGCTCTCCCGGTACTGAGCGCTTGCATGTTGTTAGAATGTACCCTCGGGAGGGACAGCAGACTCGCTGATATTCCTTATATTTTTCTCACATTTTTCTCACATTCAGATACTTCGAGACCGGTGACAAGCATAAATAACAAATCGTTCGCTGTGGGTGACTGGCTGGTTCAGCCGGACACCAATCGAATCAGCACGGTCACCGAGACCATCTATTTGCGCCCCCAGGTGATGGAAGTCCTCATCTACCTGGCCGGCTTACAGGGACAGGTCGCTACCCTTGAGTCGATACATGATGACCTCTGGTCCGGCAAGGTCGTCTCCAGCGGCACCATCTATAATTGCATTGCCGAATTGCGCCTGGCCTTGTCGAAGGACGGCAGGAATCTCAGTTATATAGAAACCAGTCCGAAGAAGGGCTACCGGCTTGCTCCCCCGGTGGTGGCGATGCCAGCCATGTCGCCTGGTAGCAGCAGCGAGGCTTCGGTGGCCATATTGCCGCTCTTCAACCACAGCAAGGATGCTGATAATGAGTATTTGTGCGAAGGGATCGCCGGGGAAATCCTTCACCGCCTATCCAAGGTGAGCGGGCTTAAAGTGTTTTCCGCATTGACGCTAAAGGAAGAGGGCTTGGATCCTCGCGTGGTCGGTTTGCGATTTGCCGCGCAGATGGTCCTGACCGGAAGTTTGCAGAGATCGGGGCAAAAGCTGCGACTCACCTTCAGGCTGGATCGGGTGGCAAACGGAGAAACAGTCTGGTCGCATCGATACGATCGGGAAATCGCCGATATTTTCAGCTTGCAGGACGCAGTTGCAAAGCAGGTGGTGAGCGCGATGTCTCCCGCCCTGGTGATCAGCGATTCCAGCAGCCCAGTGCTCGAAAACTCAGGAACCCAAAGCCTGGATGCTTTTAATGCGTTTCTGCTCGGCAGGCACGCGGAATCCAAAACGACGATTCAGAGTTATGACGATGCCATTCGCTATTTCGAACAGGCCATTGCGATAGATTCGACATTTGCCCGCGCTCATTATCGTCTTTATCTCGCCAGCTACATGAAGCGCCGACAGTATGGCGATGATGGAACATCTCTGGTCAAGGCAAGAGTCGCCGCCGCCAATGCGAAAAAACATGGTTACCGGCCTGCGGTGCCGTGGATTCATATTCAGCGTCGGCTCTACAGAGACAATCAGCGCACGATCAGGGGCCTGGCACTGGAAGCACTGGACAAGATTCGTAATTGCGATCCGGAATGGGGGAGCTTCGGTTACGAGCAGCTTACCTGGGTCTTGCCCGCATCCGGATATTTCCAGGCGACCCTGGATTTCGCAAAACGTATGTTCGATTCGCCAGGGCACAATTTTGAGGACTCGGATGCCGATGAAGAGTTGCCTTACTACTACGCAACGGTTGGGCAATTCGAACCAGCCATCCGCTTGTGGTCGAGTGAAATTCAGAAAGATCCGATGCGGCCGCTGTTCCGCTACAACCGGTCTCTTTTGTATGCGCGAACCGGTCAATTCGAGTACGCGAAACGTGACATCGATGTTCTGAATGAAGGGTGGTGTTTATTTATGGCCCAGGCTTTTTACTATTTTTGGCTTGGCCAACCAGAGCGGGTAATCGAGTTTCACGACCGCCTGCGCACGCTTCCCAATACGCACCCCTCTAATTTACTATGGAGCTACAGTATGATCGGAGACTTCAATTCAGCGATCAAACAGTATTCGAAATCCGTCAATTCTCTTTCAAGCAGTTTTATCGATTTCGGCCCTCTTCGCGCGGTATCGAGGGCAAAATTGCCAATGTCTCTGGTCAATCAACTAGAGCAGCAACCGGGTTTTAAGCTAATTCTGGAACAGGAGGGAATCGATGACGCCTGGGGCATAGAGTTGATGGAGCGCGTTAACGAATTGACTGACATTACCGGAATTCATATAAACCCGGAGTAACTCCGATGCTGCATGCTGCTGCGCTGAAACCAAGCCGGCGGCAGACCGGGTTCGCGGCAGGATTGCATTGAAGCCAATGTCCTGGATGTGGGGGACCCGGACCAGGTCTGATCAAGGATAAGTTTCGCACCTGCCGGAAGTGTCTGATTTCGCAATTACGCTGGAAATAATGTTGAAGCAGGATCTGGCCACAGTTTTCGGCGCCGGATACGGCCAGCTGACATTGCGTTCAATGCCCGGATTGCCGGCGATGTCAATGTACTGACAATGGCTGGGGTCAAAGTCAAACCACTCGACGCGGGCCTGGGCGATGATCGCGTAATCCTGATCCCACACGACCACTTCCGCATTGCATTCAACAGAATAGTCCTCAGTGCGACAGGCGCTCAAGCCCTCTTCCGCAGCGAGTTGTGCTGCTCTCAGGAAGATCGATTCGACTTCCTCATAGCTAAAACAGGGGCAGGTGTCCTCTTCGTCCTGGGCGGGCGCTTCCATGCTGATAAAACTCATGAGAACCACCGCAAACACGGCTACTACCCCATGCTGCAAGCAGAATTTCCTGTCGGGAGCCTGGCAAATTCCTGGTAACAGCATTGTCATCAACAAACCTGAATCATGAGGGGCCAACTGAATCTATAATAGAACCACGTTGCCTCATTGTCATTTAAGCACAATCCGCCACGCTCTACGAAACAAAGCAGGAGCAGCCAAACATGATCGACCTGTACACATCGCCAACCCCCAACGGCCGCAAAATCTCCATCATGCTCGAAGAAATCGGCCTGGACTATACCGTGCACAACATTAACCTGGCCAAACAGGAGCAGAAGCATCCGGAGTTCCTGGCAATGAACCCCAATGGCCGCATCCCGGTAATAGTGGACCGCGGCTTTGATAATTTCGTCGTGTTCGAGTCTGGGGCGATTATGATCTACCTGGCTGAGAAAACGGGCCAACTGCTCCCGCAACAAGAAAAAGCCCGCTCTCGAGTGATTCAGTGGTTAATGTTCCAGATGGGTAACCTCGGCCCGATGATGGGCCAGGCCAATGTTTTCGTTAACTACTTTGACGAAAAAATTCCCGCGGTCATCGATCGCTATCAGCACGAAGGCCTGCGCCTGCTCACCGTACTCGACCGGCAACTCGCCGAGCGGGATTACCTGTGTGACGAGTACAGCATTGCCGACATCGCCAACTGGTGCTGGGCCATTGGTTACGACTGGTCCGGAATCGACATCGACGGCCTGGATCACCTGGATGCCTGGCTCGACCGGGTGGAGGACCGCCCGGCTGTCGAGCGGGGTAAGAACATCCCGCAACCCGGCACCGGCAGCGAGATCAAGAAAGTCGGGGCAAGCATCATCATCCGCTAGCCCGCTCCGATTGATTGCAAGCCTGCTTTGCCTCAGAATCAGGTCGCAAATTAACCAGGACAAGTCCAACCATGTTTCCCTCCCGCCCGACGCAGCTGTTGCCGGCAATGCTGATTCTGCTCACCGCCTGTGCGGGCTAACAGCTTCGAACCTGGCTCAATCGGGTGGAGGACCACCCGGGCCGAGCACGGACTCGATAAAACCATCCAGGCCGGCGACGTAATCGCGCCGGCTTATGAAGAAGCCGTTGTTGTGGTCGCCGCGCAGTTCGAGAAACGACTTGCGCTGCTTCACTGCGGCGTAAATAGACCGGCCCATTGCAAAGGGAATTATTTCATCATTCCTGCTGTGCACCACCAGCACCGGGCAATCCAGGTGGCTGGCGTATTCCGCAACCGGGTAGCGTAGCCGGGTGATCAGGCGCACCGGTAGAAACGGGTAAAGCCGGCGGGCCATGTCCACCCCCGAGGTGAAGCTGGACTCGATGATTACCGCTGCGGGTGTGTGCTGAGCGCCCAGCCAGGCCCCGATCGCACCGCCCAGTGAGCGGCCGAACACGATGATCCGGTTCGCCGCAATGCCGCGTTCATCGACCAGGTAGCTCCAGGCCGCTTGCGCATCGAGGTAGGTACCTTGCTCCGTTGTCTTGCCGGTGCTCTGGCCATAGCCCCGGTAGTCGATAATCAGGGTGTCCAGGCCCAATTGGTGGAAGATCTCGATGCTGTCCAGGCGGTGGGAGATATTGCCGGCGTTGCCGTGAAAGAACAGAACGACACCACGGCTGTTGGCGGCCGGCACATACCAAGCATGCAGGCGCTCATCATCGGTGGTGGTCAGGGAAACAGCTTCGTATTCAAGT
>JAZFUZ010000178.1:0-4421 GCA_036447475.1 Lysobacterales bacterium
GCCAGATAAGCCACCCGTTCCAGTTTCGGGCCCACCAGGACAAAAACCAGGGGCTCCCCTCTTTGCCCGCCGACCATTGGCACTTCGGTGACAAAAGCCTCAATTCCGGGTATCTCGAGTAAACGCTGGCGCAACCGGGTCATGAGCTGCGCCTGGGAAACGTCGCGGTCTTCCCAGCGGGCCATTCGAACCATGATGCTGGCGCGGCTGACCTGCCCTGCCTGGTCCTCACCGATGGTTGCGAATGACCCGATGATTTCCGGATAGTCGGCAAAAACGGCATCCACTTCCTTCAACCTGGATTCCGTGTATTCGATACTGGAGCCCAGGGGTGCCTTTACGGTAACGATAAAGCGGCTTTCATCTTCTTCGGGCATGAACCCCTTGTCGATCTGAGCAAAGAAAAACCCACTGGAAAGCACCACCGCCAGCGCAATGAAAACCACGCTCCAGCGATAGCGCAAGCTGCGGTCAATCAAACGCAGGTAGAGCCGGTCAACCGCCTTGAATGGCGCTTCGATCACCCGGTACAATTGTCCATGCCGTTGCGAATACCTCAGGTGCCGGGAGCACAGTGCCGGCGTCAGGCTCAGGGAGACAAAAAGAGAGACCAGTACGCCCACCGTCACAACCACGGCAAACGATTGGAAGAAACTGCCGATAATGCCCTTCATGAAAATGACCGGCGCAAAAATGGCCACCAGTGTCAGCGTTGCCGCCAGCACAGGAAACACGACCTGGCGGCTGCCTTCGATGGCCGCGCTGACCGGATCCCGGTTGCCCCGCTCCCACTGACGGAATATGTTTTCCAGCACCACGATCGCGTCATCCACCACCACACCGATCAACAACAACAGGCCCAGCAGGGTCATGGTGTTGAAGGTATAGCCGGAAAAATACATGACCGCTACCGCGCCCAGCAGTGATACCGGTATGGCGGCTGCGATGATGAACATGGACGATACGCTTTTCAGGAACAGCCATATCACCAGAGCAGTCAGCAGCGTGCCCAGCACAATGTGCTCCTTCAGCGCATCTACGATATCCTCGACGAGTTCCGCATCATCATGGGCAATCTCGAGCTTCATGCCCAGCGGAAGTTCCGGCAGGATATCCTCTTCGAGCCGCCGCTTGACCTCATCCACGATCGCTACCGTGTTGGAATTCTGGACCTTGACGATGCCCAGCCCCACCGTCGGTCTGCCATTGAAGCTGGCAAACTGTCGATGGTCAGCAAGCCCATCCTCGATTGATGAAATATCACCCAGCCTGATTGGCGCTCCATCGGGGTAGGCCACGATCAAGGATTCAAGCTCTTTCGGGTGGTGGTATTCCAGATCCAGCGTGACCAGCTTTTCATGCTCACCGCCCACCAGGAATCCACCCTGCAAGCGCACGTGTTCGGTGGCGAACGCCCCGATCACATCATTCGCCGCAATGCCGAAAGCCGCCATTTTACCCAGATCAAGATTGACCCGAATGGTCCGCTTACGCTCACCACCCAGTCTGATTTCTCCTACACCATCAATGGTTTCCAAACGTTTCTTGATAACATTCTTCGCATATTGATTGAGCTGTTGCAGCGTGCGATCGCCCGTCAGGGCCAGCCACAATACCGGCATTCCACCAAATTCCACTTTGGCAACGATGGGGGAGTCCGCCTCTTTGGGCAGCTCCGGCAATATCTGGTTGACCTTCGCCTGAACCTCGTTGAACGCGATATCCACATCTTTTTCCAGGCCAAAGCGGATCACCAGGACGGAAACACCCGGCGCAGAAGTGGTGCGAATATGATCGATACCGGGAACGCTGTTGACCGAAGTTTCAATGATATTGGAGATACTGGCATCCATGATTTCCGGACTGGCTCCCGGCAGCACGGTCCGTACGGAGATCATTGGGAAGTCAATTTTAGGAAACCGGTCTACGCCGATTCGGTCATAGCTGATGATGCCGAACAACAGCAACACACCCGACAACATGTAGGCGAACACATGACGCTTGATTGACAGAGCAGGAAGACTCGCCCCCAGACCTTTCCCCGCAACCACGTGACGGTTCCCGGACATGGGCTTACTCACTACCCGGCTCTCGTATACTGACTGCTGCGCCATCAGTCAGGTAATACGCGCCTTCCGTTACGACCGTGTTTCCGGCGCTCAGGCCGCTACGGATTTCTACCCAGCCATCCAGGATTTCGCCGGTTTCAACCACTCGCTGCCGAACATGACCTGAATCGAGCAGGTACACAACATCCCCGGCCGGGCGGGACACCACGGAAATACCCGGTACGACAACCGCATCGGCCCGCCTCTCGACCACGACCCTTGCCTCGATGGTGGCTCCCGGGCGCCAGAATCCCGGGTTGATTACATCTGCAATGACGATCAACGCCCGGTTCATGGAACCGACTTGTGGCCGGATCTGGTCAATCCTGGCTTGCACGACCTGGCCGGGGGCAAGCGGGCTTTCAATGAAAACATCCAGTCCTTCCTTCAGTTGATAGCCGACAGTCTCCGGAAACGGCAGACGCGCCCACAGCGCCTGGGTGTCGGTGATTTTGATCAACGGCCGGCCAACGGTGGCAAAATCCCCGACAGATACATAACGGGTTTCAACCACGCCAGCAAAGGGCGATTGCAGCCGTGCCCGGGCCAGCTGGTCCTGGGTGACGGCCAGGCGTGCCTCGGCGGCCGTTAACGCGGCCCGACTCACGGCCAGCTGTGCTTCCGCGTCATCCAGGCTTTCCTGGGGCATCATGTCCCGTGCTTTCAAATCCCTGTAGCGGGTGACACGGCGTTGCTCATTGTCTATGGTGGCTTGCAGGCGTTCGATATCCGCCTGTGCCTCACGCCGGGCCAGTTCGGTGCTGGTCGTATCCAGCAGCACGAGTTCCTGGCCTTTATGGACGGCCTCACCCTCTTTCACCAACACTTCCACTACCCGTGCATCGATCTCCGCAGCAAGAGACGGTGAATTGCGGCTGACCAGGCGGCCGACGGCATAAAGCTCGACCAGGATTTCCCTTGTTTGCGCTTTGGCAACCCGGACCGGGAGGACCCGGGAACCGACAACCAAATTTGCAGACCTGTTTGAATCCGCTTCCTTGCTATCGCAGGCAAGCACAGCCATTGATATGAAGATCAGCATGCCACAGCGGGCAACCCACCTGATCAATCCATCATTCATGACGCCCGCTCCTGATCCGCCACCCCACCGGTTTGGTTCAACATGCCATGGAGGAGCACTTCCACCATCCCATCGCTGAAACAGTCGCCTTCGCGCGCAAATCCAGCCTCCGGAAAATGCTTCAAGATGCCCTGCGCCTGGAAAAAGAATGCATTGGCGCCCATCAACAGGAACGCGCAAAGGGCCGGATCCAGGTCCTCTCTCAAGACACCTGCTTCCTGTCCCGCGCGCAAAATGGAAATCATCCGGCGAAAGACATTCCCCACCACCTGGTCGGCAATTTTTTTACCTTTTTTATCATCGCCCAAAAGCGCCTCGCGAAGCAGTAAACGGGAAGACAGGTGCCGATCAAACAGGTGCTGCTGGTACGCTTTCGAAAATTCCTTCAGGCGCTCATCAAAACCGCCCGCGCCGTCAGCCAGGTTTTCAATCAGCGCGGCTGTCTCCGCAGCGCTGGCCTGAAGGATCGCCAGGTAGAGCGCCTCCTTGGAACTGAAATGATGGTAAATATTCGCCTTGCTGACGCCTGCTGCCTGCGCGACGCCCCGCATCGAGACACCGTCAAAACCCTGTTCTGCGAAAAGCCGCACTCCTGCTGACAGGATTGCAGCTTCGCCCGGTGATTGACCCGGTTTTACCTGTACACCTTCTGATGCCTGCATTGTCATTAGCCTGCTTGCTCCAAACCTTAAAACTGACCGTACGGTCGGTCAGTTATTATCGACCAATTAGCCGTTCATGACAATGACAGTAAGCGGTTTTATCTCCCGCCCCCACGCCAGATTAAGTGGGACCGCGGTAAGGTGACGGCCTTTTTATACCAGTCGCACGTGCATGACACCTTCCGTGGCTGCAATGGCGTCGATGATTTCCGCTGTGGGTTCCGACTCGATGTCAATGATGTTGTAGGCCATGTCACCGAGGCTTTTGTTGACCATGTCGATGACGTTGATGTCATGATCCGCCAGCACCGACAGCACGGTGCCCAGCACGCGTGGTATATTTTCATTACTGAACGTAATCCGGCAGCCTCCATTCCGGGCCATCCGGGTCTGGGGGAAATTGACCGAATTGACGATATTGCCGTTTACCAGGAAATCCATCAACTGCTCGGCAGCCATAACCGAACAGTTCTCCTCCGCTTCCGTCGTACTGGCGCCGAGGTGCGGGAACAGCAGCGCGTCTTTGCGACCCAGCAATGCCGGCACCGGGAAATCCGTTATATAAGCCCC
>JAZFUZ010000179.1:0-11130 GCA_036447475.1 Lysobacterales bacterium
GGTTTTGGTAGCCGCCATTTTCGCTGTCATCGCCGTTCCACTGAATTTCCGACCCTGGCGTCAGCAATTGATCAGCGCGCCATTCCTCAAACAATTCCGTCGCATGTTGCCCACCATGTCTGCAACAGAACAGGTTGCGCTCGATGCCGGAACCGTGGGTTGGGAAGGTGAGTTATTTTCCGGCAAGCCCAATTGGCAACGACTTAAAAAGCAGCCCCATCTCGAACTGACCGTCGAAGAAAAAGCTTTCGTCGACGGCCCGGTAGAAGAACTGTGCGACATGCTAAACCAGTGGGAAATTACCCATAATGATGCAGACCTGAATCCCGCAACCTGGGACTTTATAAAACGTAATCGTTTCCTGGGAATGATCATCCCCAAGGAATACGGAGGCCTGGGTTTTTCAGCCATGGCACACCGAGCCGTTTTGCAGAAAATTTCATCCATCAGTGCCGTTGCCGGATCACATGTTGCTGTTCCCAACTCCCTGGGTCCAGGCGAACTGCTGTTACATTACGGAACGGAAGAACAAAAGAACCAATACCTGCCAAAACTGGCCTGCGGCGATGAGATTCCCTGTTTCTGCCTGACCGGACCGACTGCCGGATCCGATGCAACTTCAATTCCGGATTACGGAATTGTTTGCAAGGGCAAGTACAAGGGTAAGGAAGTTTTGGGTATGCGGCTTGATTTCGATAAGCGTTATATAACGCTTGCGCCAACCGCCACCCTGATCGGTATCGCTTTCCGCCTGTACGATCCTGACGGTTTAATGGGCGACAAGGAAGACCTGGGTATCAGTCTTGCCCTGATTCCAAGAGATACCAAGGGCCTGGAAATTGGCAAGCGCCACCTGCCGCTGAACGTGCCTTTCCAGAACGGGCCAGTGCGTGGCAAGGATGTATTTGTCCCGCTGGATGCCTTGATCGGTGGTACGGAAATGGCCGGGCAGGGCTGGAGGATGCTGATCGAGTGCCTGTCTGTAGGGCGGGCTATCTCATTGCCGGCCTGCTCCACCGGCGGGGTCAAGATGGCCGCCCTGGCTACAGGCGCCTACGCTAGAATTCGTAAGCAGTTCAACCTTCCGATTGGGCGTTTCGAGGGCGTCGAAGCAGCACTGGCCAGGATTGGCGCAAATACTTACGCCACTTCGGCACTCTCTCGCATGACCGCTACCGCCGTAGACCTTGGCGAGAAACCGGCTGTCCCGTCGGCAATAGCCAAGTACCATGCCACTGAGATGGCCAGGCACGTCATTACTGACGCAATGGATGTGCATGGCGGAAAAGGCATCATTCTCGGTCCCCGCAATTACCTGGGACGAGGCTGGCAGGGCATGCCGGTCTGGATCACGGTGGAAGGCGCCAATATCCTGACGCGGAACCTGATGATCTTCGGCCAGGGCGCCATCCGCTGCCATCCTTATGTGATCAAAGAAATAGAGGCGGTAAAAATTGAAAATGTTTCAGAGCGGATCAATCGCTTCGACCAACTGCTCTTTTCACACATTGGATTCACCATCAGGAACGCCGTAAGAAGCCTTGTGCTCGGTTTGAGTTTTGGAAAATTTGCTGCCGTGCCTCATGACCGTAAAACGGCGAAGTACTACCAGAAGCTCTCCCGCTACTCAGCGGCCCTTGCATTTGCGTCCGATATCTCCATGCTGACCCTGGGCGGCAAGCTGAAACGGAAAGAGCATATTTCCGCAAGGCTGGGCGATGTTTTGAGCCACCTGTATATCTGCTCCTCCATGTTGAAGCGGTACGAGTCTCAAGGCAGACCGGCGGCTGACCAGGCGATCCTGGCATGGGCATTTCACAATGCGATTTACCGGATTCAGATTGCCTTGCAACAGGTGGTGGACAACTTCCCGAAACGCCCCCTGCGCGGTATCATGAGTTTCGTAATATTCCCGCTCGGGCACCGGGAACGTGCACCAGGTGACCGCCTGACCCACAAGGTCGCCCAGTTGCTGCTGACCCCTTCCGACACGCGCGACAGACTGACCGATGGCATCTACAAATCAGCTAAAACCGGTCACCCGGTTGGCATGATGGAGGAAGCGTTGCCACAGGTCATCCACGCGGAACCGCTGGAGCGTAAATTGTTGAAAGCGCTCAAGAACAAGGAAATCAGCGGGATTACCTGGGAACAACAGCTCCAGGATGCAATTGCCCGCTCAGTCGTCACCGCAGAAGAGGCGGATATCCTGGTTCAGGTCAGAAAACTAGTAATGGAAGTCATTGCAGTTGATGAGTTTGACCTGGAGGAGATCCAGGCCGGCAGAAGAAAACCAGTGCCAAAACAAGACACGCAGTTGGATACGCAACACGCTGCCTGACTAACCCGCATTTCACTGTTATACTTGCGGCCCCGCCAGATCCCAAGGGATCTGGCGGGGCCATTGCTTTGGGTGCCCGGATAAACAGGTTTGAATGCCTGCCGGGTGAAACGGGAAGCCGGTGAAAGTCCGGCACTGCCCCCGCAACGGTAAGCGAGCCAATCCGCTTCATGGCGGATTGTTTGCGGTCTGATGCCACTGCACGATGTGTGGGAAGGCGCCGCAATGGCTACGGAACCTCTGATTGGTTCAAAGCCATTCGCAAGTCCGGAGACCGGCCCAGAGTTCGCAGTAACCGCGTTGCGGAGGGCAACTTGGGTCTGTGGATTCCTCCCGGCCCTGATCTCCGCAGCGCATTGCAAACGCGGGTGTGCGCTACGGAGGCAAAATGAAACCCCAAAAACTTTTATCTTTTATGCTGCTGGCCACAGCCGGTATCTCATCTTCAGTTCAGGCCGATGACAACGAAACATATGAACTCAAACCGGTCCTGGTGGTAACACCATCCCGCATGACTGAGCCACTTGGCAATGCTCTTGCATCGGTCAGCGTAATCACACGCGAAGACATCCAACTTTCCGTTGCCCAGGATTTGCTCGAATTGCTGCGCCTGCAACCGGGGGTAGATATTGTTCGTTCCGGAGGACCGGGTGCACAGACCAGTGTGTTCCTGCGCGGCGGCAATTCCAACCACGTACTGGTGCTGATTGACGGTGTGCGCGTCAGCTCATCCAATACCGGTGCGTATTCCTGGGAGCAATTACCGGTAAACCAGGTTGATCGTATTGAGATCGTGCGTGGTCCGCGCGGCAGTATCTATGGATCTGACTCCATCGGCGGCGTGATCCAGGTGTTCACGCGCAGCAGCCCAGACCCCTATGCAAGGCTTACTGGCGGCAGTTATGGCACGACCGAATTCGAGGGAGGGCTTGGCTACCAAGGCGAGCGGACCCGGCTCAGCCTCAATGCCGGGTACCGTAAGGCAGACGGATTTTCAGCCCAGAATCCTGATGGTTTCAGCTATCATCCGGACGATGACGGATTTAAAAGCATCAACCTGGGAATAAAGGGATCAACTGATACTGACTACGGTAGCTGGCACTTCAACCTGCTGGCACTGGATAATGAAAGCGAGTTTGACCAGGGTGTTTCAGATGCTCGTCAACTAATGACCTCCTTGGAATTTCGAGGTAGTTTCTCGCCGAGTTGGCAATTCCAGGTACTGGGTGGCTATGTCGACGATGAACTTCAGTCTGATTTTGGGTTCTTCGCAACAGATTTCCAGTCCGATCGATTCAATTTTAGCTGGCAAAATCAGTTGGCTACCGGTGAACTGGGGAACCTCAGTTTCGGGCTGGATTATTATCAGGAGAAAGGAAAATCCCAATATTCCTGGGACGAAAGCAGGAACAACACGGGGCTGTTTGCCAGCTATGAGCAGTACTTTTCCTCCCTCCATCTGCAAATCGGTGGCCGCCTTGATGACAATAGCCGGTTTGGCACAGAGTTTACGAGCCAGATTGCGGTCGGCTACGATTTCGACGAGTCCTGGCGACTGACCGGGAGCTATGGATCGGCTTTCAGGGGCCCTAACCTCAGTGAGCAGTTTTCACCCGGTTTCGGCGGCTATTTCGCTGGCAATCCGGACCTGGAACCGGAGTCTTCCACCTCTGGCGAGCTTGCCCTGCGCTGGAGGCATGACACGGCTGGCACCTTTTCCGCAACCATGTACCGTACCGATGTTGAAAACCTGATCGCCTTTACTGGTACTGACTTCCAGGCCATCAACATTACTCAAGCCCGCCTGGCAGGCCTGGAGCTTGACTACTCTGTTGCCTGGAACGGCTGGCGGTTGAACGCTAATGCCACGTTCCTGAATACACAAGATCGCTCGACCGGTGAGTCACTGCTGCGCAGGCCTGACGAAAAAGGCTCCGTTACCCTGGACCATAGATTCCCCAATGGATCCTGGTTGGGACTGGAGTGGTTCGTGTCTGGTGAGCGCAGTGATTTCGGCAACATCAAGCTGGAAGGATACAGCTTGTTCAACCTGAGAGCCGGCTGGTTGTTCACACCCGCTTGGCAGCTCGAATTCAGAGGCGAGAACCTGCTGGACGAGGACTACGAGCCCGCATTTGGTTTCAACAGCCCCGGCAGGTCGTACTCTGTGTCACTGGCCTGGATGCCCAGGTAGGAGCGCGATGGTGGAGTGCGTTCGTGCACTCCACCAACCGCAGCTCAAAACATGCCTGTTTCCAGCTTGGCTGCCTCGGACATCATGCTGTAGTTCCACAGCGGATCAAATGTCAGCTCCACTTCAACTTTACTGATTGTCGGCACCAAAGCCAGCTTGGAACGCACGTCGTCAACGATAATATCGCCCATCCCACATCCAGGTGCAGTCAAGGTCATCTGCACAGCTACGGTGTGCTCTCCACGCCCATCGCGCTCCATCTTGCAACTGTAAACCAGTCCCAGATCCACGATATTGACTGGAATTTCCGGGTCGTAAACTGTTTTCATTTGCTCCCACAACAAATGTTCAAGGTCCTCCACCGTCGCATTATCAGGTAAGCTGGGAGGCATTACCGGCTCCTTGCCAATGGCATCGGCATCCACCCCTGCCACACGAAACAGGTTGCCGTCAACGAACACCGTAAAACTGCCGCCCAGCGCCTGGGTGATATAAGCAACCGTCCCCGCAGGGATGGTGACTTCGTCCCCCGCAGGAATCATCACGACTTCACAATCGCGCTCGAAAGTACAGGGTTGGCTGGTATGGGAAAACATGATGTAGAAAAAATGCGGGCGATGGAATCATTTCTCAAGAGGCAATAAAAAATCCTGTTTTACAGGCTATTCATTCAGGGCCTGCTAACAGGCCCTTTCAGCTACTTCATCTGGGACTGTTGGTAGTTCTCGATTCCCACTTTTGATATCAGGTCGAGTTGGGTTTCCAGCCAGTCGACGTGTTCTTCTTCTGACTCCAGGATGCTGTCAAACACGTCTCTGCTGACGTAGTCCTTGCAGGACTCACTGTATTCGATTGCCTTGCGCAGGTCCGGCATAGCTGCCGTCTCCAGCGCCAGATCACATTCGAGCATTTCCTGTGTATGCTCACCAATGCTCAACTTGCCGATATCCTGAACGTTGGGCAAGCCTTCGAGAAATAGGATTCGCTCGATTAACTGGTCTGCGTGTTTCATTTCATCGACAGACTCCTGGAACTCGTAATCACCCAACCGATCAAGACCCCAGTCCTTGAACATGCGGGAATGCAAAAAATACTGATTGATTGCGGTCAGTTCATTGCGCAAAACACGATTCAGAAATTCAATGACTTTGCGATCACCCTTCATCAACAACTCTCCATTGGCTTAAAGGACATTGCGGTCCTGAGAGATCATTCTACAAAAGGAAGCATTCCATTGCCGGAATGAGAATCATTAGCATGTAGTGCCGGTAGATCAAATCGAAGATACAACCCGTAACTGTTCCCGGGAAGCTTCTAAACCCTGATCGGCCAGCGCTTCATTCATCACTTCCCGCGCCTGTGCAACGCAGCAACCGCATTGCGTGCCACAACCAGTCGCACTGCGCAAGCCTCTAAAACTGGAAACACCGCCGCTAACCGCTTTGTGGATGGCCGAATCGGTTACGGCGTGACAAATACAAATATACACGAGCTTTGGGTACCCAAATCAGATTGCGCAGTAATTGATCCAGATCATATATGTAAGTGAGAATGATTGTCAATTGCATAATTTCCCGTTAGCATTTGCATCTCTAATAAGAATCATTCTCATTTGAAGTGATTTACTACCGATAAAGACCATCGAGAAGGAGACTCGCCTTTGAACACTCTGAGTACCGGGGCAGCGCTTATTTTGCTCGCGCTACCAATACACGGCATTGCAGCTTGCCTGGACCCCGCACCAGAAGTCGATTCTGACAACGGGCAGGAATGCGCACAACTGCAGCCAATGACCATTCTAGGCACTGCCCGGACAGCTCGCGATGTCGCCGGTGGCGCCAGCGTATTAGCACCCAAAGACCTTGAAGAATTCGAAACGACAGATGTAGCCCGGGCATTACGTCGAGTGCCTGGCATTTCCTTGCAGCTGGAAGACGGCTGGGCATTGCGCCCGAACATCAGCATCAGGGGCACTGCAACAGAACGCAGCAGCCGGATAACGCTGATGGAAGACAACGTCCTGATTGCACCTGCGCCCTATGCAGCCCCTTCGGCTTACTATTTTCCTACTTTTGGCCGGATCAATGCGGTTGAAGTTCTTAAGGGGCCGGCGTCCATCACCCAGGGACCATACACAGTGGGTGGCGCGATCAACTTGAGATCTACACCCATACCCGATGCCAACCGCGGGTTCATGCAGGGTGAATTTGGCTCTGACTCCACCTGGCGCGTGCATGGCTGGTACGGGGGAGGAACGGACAACGCCCGGTTCATGATTGAAACCCACCAGTGGCAATCGGATGGCTACCAGGTGATTGATCGCAGTCACGCCAAAACCGGTCTGGACAAGAAGGATTACCTGGCAAAATTCAGTTTCAGTTCTGACCCGGCATCGAGGATTTACCAGCAGTTCGATATCAAACTACAGTATTCCGAGGAGGACTCGCAGCAAAGTTACCTGGGTTTGTCTGACCGGGATTTCGCCATCGACTCACTACGCCGTTACGGTGCCTCGGTGTATGACGAAATACACAATGAACATGACCAGGTCATTTTGACCTGGCGCCTGGAAACGCAGAACGGAACAAGTCTGACAGTCACCGCTTATAAGAACAATACCGAGCGAGCCTGGTACAAAACCGAAGGCATGGATTTAGACGGCAGCGATGATCCGCAATCATTCAGCCGAACCAGCTGGTCAACGATCATCGCCGCAGTCAACCGGGGCGAATCACTGGGTGGCCTGACCGCGAATGACCTCCAATCCATACTGGACGGTGCGGATACCGCCGAAGGCTCCCTCCAGCTTAGAAACAATGCCCGCAAGTATTACGCCCGTGGGATCCAGATGCTGCTCGACCAGACCATCCAGGCCGGATCAATATTTCACAGCCTGCAAGCCGGCTTTCGCTATCACGAAGACGAGGAGGACCGTCTGCAAAGAAATGACACCTACCAGCAACGGGATGGTCACCTGGTCCTCAATGAGTATGGCCTGCAAGGAAATGCCGGCAATCGTATCCAGCATGCCAGGGCCTGGGCTGCCTACGTCTATGACCGCATCGAGTGGAACCGCTGGACACTGACCCCAGGCTTGCGTTATGAAAACATTGAGCTTAAGCGCGTGCGCTATGACACGAAAAGCGCCGAACCATTCAGCCGCGACCCCGGCAATTTTAAAGATTCACGCACCAACAAGTTTGATATCTGGTTACCTGGCCTCGGCGCCTTGTTCGAATTCAATACTTCAACCCGTCTGATTGCGGGCATTCACCGGGGATTTGCCACACCAAGCAACGCGCCTGGTGTCGATCCGGAAGAAAGCACCAATTACGAACTCGGTGTGCGCCACGACCGTAACCGTCTGAGTTTCGAGGCAATGTTCTTTTTCAATGATTATGAAAACCTGGTGGGCGTCTGTACCAACTCATCGGGCGGAAACTGCGACCCCGGTGACGCTTTCAACGGCGAGGGTGTCCATATACCCGGTCTTGAACTCTCATTCCAAACCTGGTTTGAGGCTGGTGAGTACTGGCAGATACCTGTTCAGCTCGTTTACACCTGGATGAACGCAGAGTTCCAGTCCAGCTTCAATTCCGAGTTTTTTGGCGAAGTGAACAAGGGTGACCCGGTGCCGTATGTTCCGGATAATCAGCTCTGGGCCTCCCTCGGCCTCCAAGGTGGCCCATGGTCTTTCAGCCTCAGCGGCAACTATGTCGTGTCTGTGTGTACCAGGGCCAGTTGTGACGATTTCGAAAAAACTGATTCGACCCTAATCTTCGATCTCTCGGCGCATTACGAAATTAATAAAGACTGGGAACTCTACAGCCTGGTGGAAAATTTGGCTGACGAAATTTATATCGTTGGTCGTGAACCTTACGGAGCACGACCCAACAAGCCGCGGACCTTCATGCTGGGGGTAAAATTCAATTTTTAAGGTTGAGCCATGGGTTCCAACAAGGTCAAGGCCTTGTGGTACACCTGGCGCTTGAAGGTGATGACATTGTCAACCGGATACCAGAAATCGACCCATTTAAAACCGGTAAATTCCGGCTCCTCGGTCAAATCGAGCTCAAAAGCGGAATCATCACCCATGAAATGAAGCAGGAACCAAACCTGTTTCTGGCCGATGCACAGGGGTTTGGAATAAAGCCTTTGATATCGCCGGGGCAGACGATAACGCAACCAACCGGGCGTCGAACCCAGAAGTTTCACCTGGTCAGGTGACAGACCGGTTTCCTCTTTCAACTCCCGATACATGGCCTCCACAGGAGTTTCATCGCTACGCATCCCACCCTGTGGAAACTGCCATCCGTCACAATTGCATCTCTGTGCCCAGAAAACTCTACGCTCTGTGTTCATCAGGACGATGGCGACGTTGGGTCTGTAACCGTCTGGATCAATCATTCTTGCCAGGGCCTGTAAACACTTGCCAGGTCACTGCGTTGCGTTTTGCCCACTGCGGTCTCTCGCCTCACTGAAGTATATAGAATACATTACGCTTGTCGTTCCTTGCATTGACCAAAATGGGCTCCCGGCGCAGCGATCTGGCAGGTGTGATACTTCCACTCCTCTGGTCTGTGAATGTTAATCTTTTATCCCTTATGATGCCAACAACACATCAGCGCCTGTTGTTCTTTTTACTGGTGATACTGTCTGTTGCCAGTATCGCCCTGGCAGCATCAGTTGGATCCGTATCGCTCGGCTGGGAACAATGGACCAGCGCCCTACTCCATCCCGATTCTGAATTTGGGGAATTGCTATGGCGTTTAAGAATCCCCCGGGCTGCGGCCGCCTGGACTGTTGGTGCGTTGTTATCCCTTTCCGGCTGCCTGATGCAGGTATTGTTACGCAACCCACTGGCGGATCCCTATATCCTCGGCGTATCCGGAGGTGCATCCTTTGCTACTCTGCTCGGCATGACCCTGGGCGTGACCGCTTCTTTGCTGCCTGCATTAGCCTGGGCGGGCTCACTGATTTCTATTCTGATCGTATTCAGCCTGGCCCGGGGAGAGGGCCCGTGGAGCAGGACGCGCTTGTTGCTCACCGGGGTAGTGACCGCGTCCGGTTGGGCTGCCTTGATCAGCCTATTGCTGACCATGGGCTCTGACAGCAGCCTCCGTGGCATGCTGTTCTGGCTGATCGGAGACTTGAGTTATGCTCGGCTGCCATCCTGGGCGCTTGCAACACTGATATTCATTTTCCTGATTTGCCTCGGCATGGCCCGCAGCCTGAACGTACTTGCAATGGGAGAAACCACCGCCCGCCTGTTGGGCGAGCCGACCCGGAAGCTGCTGTGGCTGGTTTACCTGTTGGCTTCCATTCTCACCGCCACTGCAGTTTCGATTGCCGGCAACATTGGTTTTGTAGGCCTGATCGTGCCCCACCTGATGAGGCTGATCGTGGGCTCGGACCATCGAGTCCTTCTTCCAGCTGCTGCATTGTCTGGCGGCTTTTTCCTGGTGTTTTCTGACACACTGGCCCGGACTCTGATTGCACCAAGGCAGCTTCCAGTCGGGGTAGTCACAGCACTAATCGGTGTACCGTTGTTCCTGTTGCTGCTCAACCGGGCAAGGGTGAAGCAATGATTGTGCTTGCCCGCGAAACTCGTGCAACATACGGGCTTAACTGCCGACATCTCGACGTGCGGATTGGCGGCATCAATGTGGCTCGTGACCTGAACCTGAAACTGGTTCCCGGCGAATTCTGGGGTTTGCTGGGTCCGAATGGTATTGGCAAAACGACCCTGCTCAAATGCCTGGCTGGCCTCTCAGTCCCGGCATCCGGGCAGGTATTGCTGGAGTCCCGAGACATCAACGAACTGCCGCGCAAGGCGATCGCGCAGCGCATCGGCATGTTGCAACAGCACACGGTATATGTGTTCGATTCCAGTGTGATGCAAACCGTGTTGACCGGCCGGCACCCGCACCTGGCTTACTGGGAACGCGAGGGTCCGAATGATCTGCAAAAAGCCCGCGCCGCACTTAAAGCAGTGGAACTCGATGGATTTGCCGGGCGCAGCGTGACCGGTCTTTCGGGTGGCGAAGCCCGCAGACTGGCATTTGCCACCCTATTGGTTCAGGATCCAAAGATCATGCTGCTGGACGAACCGACCAACCATCTGGACCTCAGACACCAGGTACAAATCATGGGCATGATCCGGGATCGAATCCGGCATAGTGGATTAACAGCGATTGCTGCTCTGCATGACATCAACCTGGCGGCTTGCTATTGCAGCCATATTCTCATGTTGTTCGGAAACGGCGGCTGGGTAGCTGGCCGACGCGAAGCAATGCTCAACGAGACAAACCTGGAAAAACTTTATGGCTGCCCGGTGGAGGTGATCCAGGGAAAAGGTGGTGCACGTTTCCACCCCGCAGAGGTTTAACCCGCGTCTGGTGCGCAAATCCTTTGACCTTCTCCTACTGCTGTCCTTCTTAATATAGGACACTACACTAGTGTACTGTCACACGTATATTGTAGGGTTCAGCGGGTCGTGAAGCAGTTGACCGCAAGGCGTGCTTTGCCGGTAATGGCGCGTCCTTGCCAAGAAGCGCAACACAGCGGACGATTGCTTCACGGCCCGCCCGAAGGG
>JAZFUZ010000180.1:0-11200 GCA_036447475.1 Lysobacterales bacterium
TGCGAGAATTCCGATCAGGCCGGCGATCATCGCAAAGGCGTAATGGAACAGGTATCCGCTCTGCCAGACCCTGATTCTTGCAGCAAGACTATCCACCAGGCGGGCTGAGCCGTTGACCATCCAGTCATCGATCACACCCGCATCAACTTTTTTCCACAGACCGTTTCCAATGCGGATGAACCGGCCGACAAAAATTTTCTGGTACAACTCGTCGAAATAATATTTGTGGTCCAGCAAACGGTATATACGCGGCAACTTCTGTGCCCAGAAGTCCGCCAATGCCGGCCGGAACTGGTAGATGAATGTTGCCAACACAAAACCGGCCATCATCAACCAGAAAGGCGCCGACTGGATCGCATGTTTCGCCATCACCATGGGACCGTGGAAATGTTCGCCGGCCCGCGCCAGCACGTCGTTAGCCGGAAGCACCGTGATGGAGTCGGACAACCAGCCTGTAAACAGGACCGGGCCAATCGTCATGTAGCCGATCACGATTGATGGAATGGCCAGCAGAATCAGGGGCGCCGTCACGACCCATGGAGACTCGTACGGTGCATGCTGCAAAATACCATCCGGTGGGTGTTCACCCGCACCTGGGTCAACCGTGTAGCGCGGCTGACCGTGGAAGGTCAGGTAAAGCAGCCGGAAGCTGTAAAAGGAAGTCACCAACACACCAAGCAGAACGCTCCAGTAAGCAACATCCGACCCGAAACGGCTGGATGCCGCGACGGCTTCGATAATCGAATCCTTGGAATAGAATCCGGACATAAACGGGAAACCAATCAGCGCCAGGGTGCCCACCCAGGCGGTAATCCAGGTAACGGGCATCTGTTTGCGCAGGCCGCCCATATACCGCATGTCCTGCTGGTGATGCAGGGCAATGATCACCGACCCGGCAGCTAAAAACAGCAGCGCTTTGAAAAAAGCGTGTGTCATCAGATGGAAAATGGCAGCTGAATAGGCGGATACACCAAGCGCAACGGTCATGTAACCCAGCTGTGAAAGAGTTGAATAGGCGATAACCCGCTTGATGTCATTCTGGACAATACCGATCAGGCCCATGGCCAGGGCAGTCACTGCGCCGATCAGCATGACAAAACTCAGGGCTGCATCGCTCAGTTCGAACAACGGGGACATGCGGGCGACCATGAAAATCCCGGCCGTGACCATGGTGGCCGCGTGAATCAGAGCAGAGATCGGTGTCGGGCCTTCCATGGAATCCGGCAGCCAGACATGCAGCGGCGCCTGCGCTGATTTACCCATCGCCCCGATAAACAGGCAGATACAAATCACCGTTATCCACTGCCATTCCAGGCCAGGAATAATGGCGACAGTCTCACCGACGATAGCCGGTGCCTGCGCGAACACGGTTGCATAATCGAGCGAGCCGAATAAATAGAGCACGGCTGCGATACCCAGCAGAAAACCAAAATCACCTACCCGGTTGACCAGGAAAGCCTTCAGGCCGGCGTAATTGGCTGATTCCCGATGAAACCAAAAACCGATCAACAGGTATGACATCAGCCCCACGGCTTCCCAGCCGAAAAACAACTGCAGGAAATTGTTGGACATCACCAGCATCAGCATGGAAAAAGTGAACAGCGCTATATAACTGAAGAAACGCTGATAGCCCGGATCTTTGGCCATATACCCGATGGTGTAGATATGGACCATGAATGACACGAAGCTCACGACGGTCATCATCAACGCGGTCAAGTGGTCGATCAGGAAACCAACCTCGAAACGGATTCCATCGGAGACCATCCAGGTATAGATGCTGATGTTTTGCGTTTCCATTCCCTGATAAACCTGTTGGTACAACACCCAGGCAGACAACGCGAATGAAGTCCCGACACCCAGGATAGCCACCCAGTGCGAACCGGCACGGCCTACCTGCTTTCTCAACAGCCCGGCAATGACCGCTGCTGCCAGTGGTAGCAGCGGAATCAACAGCAGTGTGGTTTTCAGAGACATATCAACCCTTCAGTTCATCCAGTTCGGCCACGTTGATCGTCCCACGGTTACGGAACAACACGACCAGGATCGCCAGGCCAATGGCTGCTTCTGCGGCCGCCACGGTCAATATGAAAAATACGAAAACCTGCCCGTCCATACTTCCCAGGAAACGGGAAAAGGCGACAAAGTTCATATTCACTGCCAATAACATCAGCTCGATACACATCAACAGAATGATGACGTTCTTGCGATTGAGAAAGATCCCAGCGACGCTCAGACAAAACAGAATCGCGCCCAGACTCAGAAAATGTGCGAGTGTCAGCATGTCAATATCACCTTGTAAAGAAACATCAGTTTCCCTGCCTTGGTTCCGGGTCCATTTTTACCAGACGAACCCGCTCATCCTTCTGCACGCGGACTTGCATGGACGGCTTCTGCCGTTTCACTCCGGTACGCTTGCGATGGGTCAATGCAATGGCGGCAATAATCGCTACCAACAGGATCACTCCCGCCACTTCGAAGGCCAGCAGGTAGTTGGTGAACAACATCTCTCCCACGGCTTTGGTATTGCTGTAACCGTCGGGATGTGGCGGCGGTCGCGGGAAAGCATTTTGATCGAACCTTCCCTTGCTCCAAATCACTACCAGCAATTCGGCAGCCATGGTCACGGCCACGACCATACCCGCCGGCAGGTAACGGATAAACCCTTCCTTCAGCGGAGCCAGGTTGATATTCAGCATCATGACAACAAACAGAAACAACACCATGACCGCCCCGACGTATACGAGAACCAGGATGATGGCCAGGAATTCCACTTCCAGCAGCATCCAAATCGCTGCTGAACTGAAAAATGCCAGCACCAGGAACAGGGCTGAATAAACCGGGTTGCGTACGGTAATCACCGCCACCGCCGCTGCGATCAGCACCAGTGAAAACGCGTAAAAGACTATTTCGGTAATCGGCATCGGTTGTGCTCCGCTCAGCGATACGCTGCGTCCTGTCTGCGATTGGCCTCAATGCTCTCCTCGTAACGATCTCCAATGGCGAGCAATTTTTCCTTGGTCATGATGTTTTCACCACGATTTTCAAAATGGTATTCGAGAATGTCCGTCTCCACGATTGCATCAACCGGGCAGGATTCCTCACACAAACCACAGTAGATGCATTTGAACAAATCGATTTCATAGCGTGTTGTACGGCGGGTGCCATCTTCCCGCTGGGTGGAATCAATGGTTATTGCCAGAGCCGGACAAACCGCCTCGCAAAGTTTGCAAGCAATACAGCGCTCCTCACCGTTGGGGTAGCGGCGTAGCGCGTGCAGGCCACGGAAGCGGTTGGATTTGGGTATCTTTTCTTCCGGATAGTGAATGGTGAATTTGGGTTCGAAGAAATAGCGCAGAGTTACCGCTAAGCCCTTGCCCAATTCCAGCAACATCAGGCTTTTCAGGTAACGGGTAACTGCGTTCATGATCAACTACCCCTCACGACCATGCCAAAAACGGAAAAAACCGCGGCGACCATCACCCAGACCATGGTGATCGGCACAAACACTTTCCAGCCCAGGCGCATGATCTGGTCATAGCGATAACGCGGAAAAGTCGCGCGCCACCATAGAAACAGGTACATAAAGAACACGGTTTTCGCCAGGAACCAGAAGATACTACCCTGGCCCAGGAAGGTATCACCTATAAACCACATGCCCTCGAATGGAGACAACCACCCGCCCGCAAACAAGATAGCCGTCAGGGCGGAAATCAGGATCATATTGGCGTATTCAGCAAGGAAGAATACGGCGAAAGCCGCACCCGCATATTCGACATGAAAGCCAGCGACGATTTCGGACTCACCTTCAGCGACGTCGAACGGCGCCCGGTTGGTCTCAGCCAGTCCGGAAATCACGAAGATAACGAACAAGGGCAACAACGGCAGCCAGAACCAATCCAACAGACCACCTTGCTGAGCCAGCACGATTTCCCTCAGGTTCAGGGAACCCGCCAAAATGAGAACCCCAACCAGTGCAAAGCCCATTGGAATTTCGTAGGAAACCATCTGCGCGCTCGACCGGAGGGCACCGAGAAAAGCATACTTGGAATTCGAGGCCCAGCCCGCGATAATCAAGCCGTAAACACCGATGGAAGACATCGCCAGGATATACAGCAACCCGGCATCGATGTCCGCGATGACCATCTCCTCGTTAAACGGAATGACAACCCAGGCCGCAAATGCCGGCGCCAATGAAAGTACAGGCGCCAGTAAGAACAGGAACTTGTTGGCGTTCGCCGGCAGGACAATTTCTTTCAACAGCAGTTTGAATACGTCTGCGAAAGGTTGCAGCAGACCCAATGGCCCGATGCGGTTCGGCCCCCTGCGCACCTGCATATAGCCGATGACCTTGCGCTCCATGTACGTGTAGTACGCCACTGCCACGATCAGCGGCAGCACCACAGCGACAATCTTCAATAACAGGATGATCATATAGATCATCTGGTCCCACCAGGTTTCAAGCATCAGACCACCTCCACCACGACCGGTGCAACAGCCTGTCCAAGCTCACCGATTCCGCTGCGTAACCATGCGCCGCCCTCCGGCACCCGATCACTGAACCGGACTTCCAACTCGGCATCGTTTCCGCCCTGGCGAACCCGGGCTTTGCCGCCATCCGTCAGACCCAGCCGGATCGCATCGCGCGGGTTCAGGCCAACAAACTGGCTGTCTGCCTGGGCGGTCTGCTGCAAGGCCTGTGACCGTCTGCACAGCGCGTCAATCGAGTACATTGCTAATTCGCCGATGCGGTAAAGGCCTTTTTCGTAGGTTGGATATTGCAGGCTGCCATCACCATGTACTACATCCACGGGCACAATAATTTCAGCCATTTGTGTCTGTAATTCACCTAAGCTGACCTGGTTAAAACCTTCCAGGCCCAATTC
Source organism: Lysobacterales bacterium (assembly GCA_036447475.1). GTDB lineage: Bacteria > Pseudomonadota > Gammaproteobacteria > Xanthomonadales > SZUA-36 > JAJRRA01. Next base: position 4,884 of record JAZFUZ010000180.1, read on the forward strand.
GAAACCGAGTCTTCTGAGAATCTTCCAGCCTGGGCGTGCCTCGCCGGTAACCTTGCTGGCCGGCATGAATTTCATGGTGCCGCCATCGAGGTTCACCAAACTGCCCTCGGATTCCGCCAGCGGCGCCAGCGGCATGATGATGTCGGCTACTTCCCGGGTGCTGTCGGTGGCGAATGAACATATGGCTATGACTTTCTCAGCAGCACGCAGAGCTTGCATCGCTTGCGCCGGGTTTCCGGTATCGGATTCCGTCTCGAAATCCCACAGCAGATAGCATTTCCGCGGGTCTTCAAGCATCTGCACGACGCTCATTCCACCCTGCGTTTGCCGTCCGCCGGGGGCACGGTGCGGCACCGCCCCGGCCAACCAGGCACCGGCCGGGTTGCCTCCGTGGGGCAGGATATTCATAGCCGATCCCGTTGCATCCGCTATATAGGCAGCCAGCATACGCAGCCAGGCAGCGTCTGGGTGACTCATTGCAAATTGGCCGAGCAAGATCAACCCTTGGCCGGAATCCCTTAGTCGATCTGCCAGCGCATTGCGTTCGGACCTTCGCGAAGCAGGGCCCGGATCTTCACGTGCTTCGTCCAACACAGTACGCAGGCTGTCGAATGCGGTAATGCCGGTTGATTTTTCTACCGCAACAGCCAGCGCCACCAACTCGGCAAGCATGTGCTGGGGAGCCACTACTGCATCAAGGCTGGTGGTAAAAGTAAAAGACCAGTCCAGTGGATTGATGACCGAAATGGCCGCACCGTCTCTCCACGCCTCGCGCAATCGATGGCCCAGGATGGGCGCTTCCTGGGTAGGGTTACAGCCCACCAACAACACGGCGTCCGAGGTCTCGATGCCGGAAATATTCCGCTCAAACACGGGCGAGGCAGGGCTGGTAGCGTCATCAGACAGATCCTGCTCACGCAAGCGGTGGTCTATGTTGTTGCTTCCCAGTTTTCGAACCAGGCCCTGTGCGAGATAGTACTCCTCGGTTGCGGCTGAAGGAGACATCAACATACCCAGTTGCCCGGGTCCGTGCTGCTCCACACTTTCTTGCAATAAGCTGACCGCCGCTTTGATCGCCTCATCCCAGGAAACCGTTTTCCATTTCCCGTCTTCTTTCAACTGGGGCGCAAGCACACGGTCGTCGGAATAGAGACCCAGGTGGCTGAAACGGTCGCGATCAGACAACCAGGTTTCATTGGTCGCCTCGTTGCTCCGGGGTACCGTACGCAAGATTTGTCCGCGGCGTACGTGGTGATAAAGACAGGAACCGACAGCGTCATGCGCCGCTACAGATGGCTTCGCCACTAATTCCCAGGCCCTGGCCGCAAAGCGGAACGGCTTGTCTGTCAGTGCGCCAACGGGGCACATATCTATGATATTGCCGGATAATTCGGAATCGATACTATTTTCAACGCAGGTGCCGATTTCCAGGCGGTCGCCACGCCCTGACCCACCCATCTCTGAGGTCCCTGCAATTTCTTCAAGGAAACGCACACATCGTGTGCAATGAATGCAGCGAGTCATATCGGTCTGTACGAGTGGGCCGACATTCTTGTCCTTGACCACGCGCTTGCGTTCGGTGAAGCGGGATACGGAACGCCCGTAACCCATGGCCAGATCCTGCAGTTCGCATTCACCACCCTGGTCACAGATGGGACAGTCCAGGGGATGATTAATCAACAGGAATTCCATCACGCCACGCTGGGCGTCCACGGCGCGACGGGTAGTGGTATACACCTTCATCCCTTCCATCACCGGTGTGGCACAAGCTGGCAGTGGTTTGGGCGCCTTTTCCACGTCGACCAGGCACATGCGGCAATTAGCCGCGATGCTCAATTTGGGGTGGTAACAGAATCGTGGAATCTCGATGCCGGCCTGGTCCGTAGCCTCAATGATCATCGAGCCTTTCGGCGCTTGCATGGGAACACCGTCAACTTCGATGTTGACCATATCCACCTGTTCCTTAACCAGCGCTTTTTTCACGGCCGTTTGTTTAACCACCGTTTCTTTCGATGCGGCATTCATGCCGCCAGTCCCGGTAGTTCTTCAACCATTGAGCGGCCGTGTTTTATGTAGTATTCGAATTCCTCCCAGTAGTGACGTAAAAAACCCTGCACAGGCCAGGCGGCCGCTTCACCGAAAGCACAGATGGTGTGACCCTCGATCTGGCCTGCGGCAGAGCGCAGCAACTCCAGATCACCTTCCTCACCTTCACCGTTCACAATTCTCTGCAGCATACGGTGCATCCAGCCGGTGCCCTCACGGCAGGGTGTGCACTGTCCACAGGATTCCATATGGTAGAACCGTGAAATTCGCAAACAAGCCTTGGCCATACAGGTGGAATCATCCATCACGATGACCGCGCCCGAACCCAGTCCCGAGCCGGCTTTGCTCAATGAATCAAAGTCCATGTTGCAATCCATAATGACATCGGCAGGCAGCACCGGCATCGACGAGCCCCCGGGTATCACGCCCTTGAGGCGGTGTCCTTCACGCACACCGCCAGCAAGTTCCAGCAGCTCGGAAAAGGGCGTGCCCAGCGGGACTTCATAGTTGCCGGGCTGGTTAACGTGCCCCGACACGGAGAAGCATTTCGGTCCGCCGTTATTCGGCTTGCCAATTTGCAGGAACCAGTCCGCACCATTGCGCATGATGGCGGGCACAGAGGCCAGGGTCTCGGTGTTGTTGACGGTACTGGGCTTGCCATACAGGCCGAAGTTGGCCGGGAATGGCGGCTTAAAACGCGGCTGGCCTTTTTTACCTTCCAGCGATTCCATCAGGGCGGTTTCTTCGCCGCAGATATAGGCGCCTGCACCGAGGACGGTATGGATGTCGATGTCGACACCTGAGCCGAGAATATTCTTACCCAGCAGACCCGCTTCGTAGGCATCGCTCAGGGCCTGCTCAAAACGCTCGAAAGGCTCATGTTGAAACTCGCCACGTAGATAGTTGTACCCTACCGTTGCACCCATGGAATAAGCAGCGATGGCCATTCCTTCGATCACGGCATGGGGATTGAACCGCAGAATATCGCGGTCATGGCAGGTGCCGGGCTCGGATTCGTCCGAGTTGCATAAAATATATTTTTGCCCCGGCGCAGATCGCGGCATGAAACTCCACTTGAGGCCAGTGGGAAAACCAGCTCCTCCCCTGCCGCGCAGAGCCGAGGCCTTAACGGTATCAATAATTCTTTCAGGCGATGTTTTTTCCTGCAGAATTTTCCGCCATGCCTGGTAGCCGTCCACCGACAGATAGGTTTCCATCGACCACGGCTGGTCAGCATCCAGCGTGGTAAATACAACGTTGTGATCTGCCATACCCGGCACTCTCCTCTCTATTCCAACCCGTCCAGGATGGCGTCCATCTTTTCGATGTCCAGGTCCTCAAAATAGTGACCATCGACAACCATCATCGGCGCACCACAACAACCGGCCAGGCATTCCTCTTCCCTGATCAGTGAAATGCGCTGGTCTTGCGTGGTCTCTCCCAATGTCACGCCCAGTTTCTTTTCTGCGTGAGCCAGCAGTTCTTCCGCACCCCTCAGCCAGCATGAAATATTGGTACAGATATTGACCTTGTGGCGCCCCACGGGTTGATCTTCGAACATGGAATAAAATGAGACCACTTCGTGTGCCCAAATCGGGGGCAAGTCGAGGTATTGCGCGACGGCTTCGGTCAGCTCAGGAGTAATCCATCCCCCGTTCTGTACCTGCGCGGCCATCAGTGACTGGATCAGGGCCGACCGCTTCTTGTCTTGCGGAAACTTCGTCAGCCAGTGGTCTATGGTTTTGAGGGTTTTTTCGGTCAACATGGCGCTGCCGTTATTGTGCTGGGGCATCAGCGATCCACCTCGCCAAACACCAGGTCCAGTGTGCTGATGATGGCAACGACATCTGCCAGCATATGACCCTGGGTCATTTCATCCATGCCCGCCAGGTGGGCAAAACCCGGCGCACGGAAATGGAGCCGGAAGGGTTTGTTTGCTCCATCGGACACCAGGTAGCAGCCGAATTCACCCTTGGGCGCCTCGACCGCAGCATAGGTCTCGCCAGCGGGTACGCAATAGCCTTCGGTGAACAGTTTGAAATGATGAATCAGGGCTTCCATGTCGTCCTTCATCTCTTCCCGGGTCGGTGGGGAGATCTTGAAATTTTTGAGCATGACGTGCCCCGGGTTTTCGCGCAGCCAGTCCACGCACTGGAGAATAATCCTGGCCGACTGCCTCATTTCTTCCACCCTCACCAGATAGCGGTCATAACAGTCACCGTTAACCCCAACCGGGATATCAAAATCTACCTGGTCGTACATGGCGTAGGGTTGTTTTTTACGCAGATCCCATTCAATCCCGGAACCGCGTAGCATCACACCGGTAAAGCCCATCTGTATCGCCCTTTCCGGTGAAACAATGCCGATATTGACGGTACGCTGTTTCCAGATGCGGTTGTCTGTCAGCAAGGTCTCATATATGTCGATTTTGCTGGGTACGTCTTTGGCAAAAGCCTCGATAAAATCCAGCACAGAGCCATCACGCCATTCATTGCGACGCTTCAGGTCCTTGCCTTTTGTCCACGGTGTTTCCTTGTACCTGGGCATAGTATCGGGCAGATCACGGTAAACGCCACCCGGACGGTAATAATTTGCATGCATACGCGCACCCGTAACTGCCTCGTACACATCCATGACCATTTCCCGCTCGCGGAAGGCGTACATGAACATGGACATGGCGCCCAGGTCCAGACCGCAGGAGGCGATCCAAAGCAGGTGGTTGGAGAAACGGGTGAGTTCGTCAAACATCGTGCGGATGTACTGCGCCCTCGGTGGCAATTCAATTCCCAGCAGTTGTTCAATGGCGCGCACATAGGCGTGTTCGTTACACATCATCGACATATAATCGAGTCGATCGAGGTAGCCAATAGTCTGGTTGTACGGTTTACTTTCCGCCAGTTTTTCAGTGGCGCGGTGCAACAGTCCTATGTGCGGATCGGCCCGGACAATCGTCTCCCCGTCCAACTCCAAAATCAGGCGCAACACACCATGGGCCGCCGGGTGCTGGGGTCCGAAATTCATTGTGTAATTGCGTATTTCAGACATCTCAGTTTGGCTAGCTGCTGTCTGCCTGTTCCGGGGCAGCGGGTACTTCACGCGCAAGGTCCACGTCATCTGTTTTGTAGCGCGAATCCGAGCGCAGTACCCGGGGAACCAGTACACGGGACTCAATCTCGACCGGTTCGTAAACGACGCGCTTTTTCCGGCTGTCGTAGCGCACAGCCACGTTGCCGATCAAGGGGAAATCCTTGCGGAATGGGTGCCCGGTAAAACCGTAATCGGTCAGGATCCTCCGCAGGTCAGGATGTCCCTCGAATACGATACCGAACAGGTCGAAAGCTTCCCTTTCATACCAGTTTGCTGAATTCCAGATTTCCACCAGCGAAGGCACAATCGGCATGCCCTCGTCGGGGGCAAAACATTGAATCCTGAGACGCTTGTTGTGCCTGAACGAAAGCAGGTGAACGACAATACCAAACCGCTGTTTGACCTGGTCCGCTACCGGGCGGTCAGCCCAGTCAAACCGGCCGGGGCCCTGGCTGCCGACACCCCTGCTGTAACCTTCGGAACTGGCGGACTCAGTCTCCCATTCGGACTGGCCGTAACCCAGGTAATCGACACCACATAAATCGGTCAACTGCTCGTAGCTGAAGTCTTCTTCGTCTCTCAGGGCCAAACAGACTTCCAGCCAGTGCTCCACGCTGGTATCCAGCGACACGATGCCGGATTGAGTTGCACCAACGGTGACTGAGTCACCGAAACGACTGATAAAAAGTTCCGAAACTATTTTTGGCGTGTCACTCATGCGATCACCTGGCGATGGTGGTTTCGCGACGAATTTTCGCCTGCAGCTGGAGAATGCCGTAAATCAGCGCTTCCGCTGTCGGTGGACAACCCGGCACATACACATCAACCGGAATAACCCGGTCACAACCGCGCGTAACGGAGTAGGCATAGTGATAATAACCACCTCCATTGGCACAGGATCCCATTGAAATTACCCACTTGGGGTTGGGCATCTGGTCGTATACCTTGCGCATGGCCGGCGCCATCTTATTGGTCAGCGTACCGGCGACAATCATCACGTCCGATTGGCGTGGACTGGGGCGGAAAATAACCCCAAAACGGTCCAGATCATAACGTGCTGCACCCGCGTGCATCATTTCAATCGCACAACAGGCCAGACCAAAAGTCACCGGCCACATCGAACCGGTACGCGCCCAGTTCATCAGAGCATCGACCTGAGTCACAGCAAAGCCATGGTTGAGAAC
>JAZFUZ010000181.1:0-3819 GCA_036447475.1 Lysobacterales bacterium
AGGCCATGGCGGATGGCGCCGGCCTGGCCGGATATGCCGCCGCCTCTGACGGTTACCCTGAGGTCAAACTTGTCGGTCATTTCCAGCTTTTCCAGGGGCTGGCGCACGAGCATGCGTGCGGTTTCGCGGCCGAAAAAATCATCGATGGAACGGTCGTTAATCACGATCTGTCCACTGCCCTTGGTCAGGAACACCCGAGCTGCGGATGATTTGCGACGTCCCGGTCCGGAATATCGTTCTGTTGCCATGTCAGGTTTCCCCATGTCAGTTAAGCCTGTTGGCCCAGGCTCAAAGATCGAGCTCTTTGGGTTGCTGTGCGGCGTGCGGGTGTTCCGGGCCGGCATAAACATGCAGCTTGCGGAACATGGCACGGCCCAACGGATTCTTGGGCAACATGCCCTTGACCGCTGACTGGATGACCCGCTCGGGGTGTTGCTCCAGCTGCTTGCCCAGGCTAATGGATTTCAGGTTGCCAATGTAACCGGTATGACGGTAGTAAATCTTGTCATCCAGCTTTTTGCCGGTCACCCGGATTTTTTCAGCATTGATCACCACCATGTGATCACCCGTGTCCACGTGTGGAGTGAATACAGGTTTATGCTTACCACGCAAACGTGAAGCCAACTCAGTGGCCAGTCTGCCCAGCGTTTTGTCGGTCGCATCGACCAGGCACCAATCGCGCTCTACGGTCTGCGGCTTTGCTACGTACGTCTTCATGCCATTCTCTCAGGGTCAGTCCTCGACTATATAAGGTCGCAGGTGAAGGGCGGGAATTTTACTGGCTTCCGCCTCTGGATTCAACCTCTCCAGTCAATTTATTAGGGACTTTAGCAAATTAAATCTTAAGCCTCTCTACCGGATCACCATTGAGCAGGTGAGATTCGATGATTTCATCGATATCGGATTCGTCCACGTAGGTGTACCAGGTGCCTTCCGGATACACCACACAGACCGGGCCTTCTTCGCAACGGTCCAGGCAACCGGCCTGGTTGACACGAATTTTTCCGGTGCCGGACATACCGAGTGCCTTTATTTTTTCCTTGGCGTACTCGCGGATTTCAGCCGATCCGCAACGGTTGCAGGAAGGCCGGTCCGAATCCGGTCCGCGGTCGTTGACGCAGAAAAAAATATGTCGATGGTAGTAACTCATAGCAGCCGGGATCTAAGTTTGGGGTCAGAGTAACATTTCCTCGTTTCAGTAAGCCATTGGATGCCGAGGTATGAAGGAAATGTTACTCTGACCCCAAACCAGGCCAAACCCGATGGACCGAAATTACACCATACTCGACCGGATCATTGCCTCCATGGACGAGGCCCTGCGTATCTCCACAGGTCAGGCACCCTCACCCGGCCGTGCAAACCCGGCGGGCGATCTTCCACCCGCCGATCTGGATAATGAGGAACGCCGGCACGTAGCCGGCTTGATGCGCATCAATCATACGGGTGAAATCTGTGCCCAGGCCCTTTACGCAGGCCAGGCTGCTACCGCCAGACACGATGAAACTCGCGCAGCCATGCAACAGGCCGCCGACGAAGAGATCGACCACCTGGCCTGGTGCGAAGACCGCCTGAAGGAACTGGACAGCCGGCCGAGCATTCTGAATCCCTTCTGGTATGCAGGTTCATTTGCGATGGGCGCCATCGCCGGTATTGTGGGCGATGAGTGGAGCCTGGGTTTTGTAAAAGAAACGGAAAACCAGGTGGAAGCCCACCTCGAAGATCATCTTGCGCGCTTACCGGATGGGGATCAGCGCAGCCAGGCCATTCTCGACCAGATGAAAGCAGACGAGGCCAGGCACGCGGAAATGGCCATCGAGGCCGGAGCACGTGACCTGCCCAGGCCCATTCAATCAGCCATGGCGTTCACCGCGGGAATCATGAAAACTCTGGCCTACCGGTTTTAGCCCGCACACTGGACCTCAGTTTTCATTGATCCAGGATCGCAACTGAGCGAGTGTTGTGAGTTCAGCGGCACCTTCGGCTGCCGGGTCTTCCTCGTCAATCCAGAATAATTGCCAGCCTTCCAGCGGAGTTGACGGAGGCTGCGGAAACTCGCCATCGCCGTATTCGGCGATTCCTGACAAACGCATGTTGCCCGCCAGTTCTTCTCCTGGTTTACCTGTGCTGAAGGTAAATTCCAGGTCGAATTTCCGCCGCGTTGCGCTGGTCGGACGAATGGTCCCCTGCACCAACCAGGGCGCCATGTAACTGCCTGCAGCAGTGCCGCTGTCAACGTGGATCGGATTGATTTCATCTTCAACCTCAACTTCGGTGTTCTTAACGATGGCCGATGGACCTTTGGGTACCGAGCGTTCCAGCAGGAGCAATGCGGTTTGCATCATCAATGCTGGCGCATCAAGCGATGTGCCCAGTTCCTCCCGGTATTCTCCGAAACCACGGCTCAGCACAACCCGCCCATTCACCAGCAGGGTTTCGCCTTTTTCGGTCTCGCCGGGAAGATTCAATTCCCAACGAATCAGCAAGTCGCCGCATTGACACCGGAACATGACCCAGCTCGCATGATAGCCAACCCCTGGAAAATCGACATCCAGACGGACCGACGAAGGATCCGCCCAGCGGGTCTCTGCCGGTAATTCCGCCACCACCGGCAAGGACAGAAGCAGCAGGAATAGCAGGCCGGAACACCGAATGGCAAGCAGCCTGTCCAACCATTTCATTGAGTCATGTCTCCAAAAAACAGGGTACGCAGCGCGCCGCCCGGGTCTTCCCGGCGCATGAACGCCTCGCCCACCAGAAAGGCATGGATTCCGCACTGCTCCATGCGCACTACATCCTCCTGTTTGTGGATTCCGCTTTCGGTCACCATGATCCGTTCCTGGGGAATCATGGGCCTCAGGCGCTCCGATACCCTAAGGTTGGTTGTGAATGTGTGCAAGTCACGGTTATTCACGCCGATCAATGATGCGCCCGTGGCCAGTGCATCATCCAGCTCATCTTCATGGTGAACCTCAACCAGCACATCCAGCCCGATATCCCTGGCCAGGCCATCGAGATCCAGCAACTGAGCCCGTTCGAGCACCGCCACGATCAGCAGTATACAGTCGGCACCAAGCACACGGGACTCGTACACTTGCCAGGGATCAATCAGGAAATCTTTGCGCAAGGCCGGTAGGAAACAGGCCTTACGGGCTTGTTGCAGGTGCTCATTCGCCCCTTTGAAATACTCAGCGTCGGTCAACACGGAGAGGCAGGCGGCACCAGCGGATGCATAGCTCACGGCGATCTGATCCGGCTGGAAATTCTCGCGGATGATACCCGCGCTGGGCGAAGCCTTCTTGATCTCGGCAATCACGGCCGGACCGGCCGAGATAAGCTTCCTGATGCGCTGGGCGAAAGCGCGAGCCGGCGGCATATCAGCAGCCATCGCGGTGATTTCGACCGTTGGAGTACTGGCCATACCCCCAACTACTTCCTCCACCTTGGTGGCGATGATTTTCCTGAGAATATCGCTCATGTGCTTAATTTCACCAGCGCTTCTACCTTGCTCTCCGCGGAGCCATCAGCCAGCGCCTGACGGGCCAGTTTCACGCCTTCCATCAAGGTGGCGGCCACATCTGCGGCATACAAGGCCGCACCGGAATTCAACACCACCATGTCGGTCGCTGGCCCCTGCCTGCCGGCAAACACCTCGCGGATCATGGCTGCAGATTCCTCCGGGCCGTCTACGCGGATGGCGTCCAGGGACTGGCGCGCGATACCCACGTCCTCGGGGTGAAACACGGAGGTATGCACCTGTCCGTCCCGTAACTCGGCCATGAGACTGGGCGCAGCGATGCTCAGCTCATCCAGGCCGTCCTC
>JAZFUZ010000182.1:0-7363 GCA_036447475.1 Lysobacterales bacterium
CGTATTGGAGCATCAGGGTAACTCCCTTCGGGCGGGCCGTGAAGCAATCGTCCGCTGTGTTGCGCTTCTTGGCAAGGACGCGCCATTACCGGCAAAGCACGCCTTGCGGTCAACTGCTTCACGACCCGCTGAACCCTACACTATACGTGTGACAGTACACTAGTATAATCATTGACGGATCGTTCCACCCCAAAGTGGAGAATGACATGTCAGGCTATAGCAAGATTGTGGTTGCGATTGATCTTAGCAGTGAGTCTGCGATCATCATGAAACGTGCGTTGGATGTGGCAGAGCTGGAGAGTGAAATTCACATGGTCTATGTCCAGGAACCGATGGATTCCGTTTACATGGGTGTGGTTCCTTACGGCCCGGTCTTCGTTGGAATGGACGAAGTGGAGGAAAATCTCAAGGCTGAATTGACCCAGAAACTGGACCGCATTGGTGATGAGTTCAATATTGCGGCAGACTCAAGGCACTTGCTGAACGGTACACCGGCGCGTGAAATTCACCGCTTCGCGCAAGAACATGACATGGAACTGATCGTAGTGGGCACGCACGGACAAAAGGGAGTGCAGTTGCTCCTGGGCGCCACGGCAAACTCGGTACTTCATGGTTCCAGCTGTGACGTACTGGCCGTCCGGATTTTTGATACCGAGTAGCCCATGGCTGAAACAGGCCATCTGGCTTGCTCGTTTTTCCCGTTGCCGGGCGGGTCGGCCTGGGGGCCTCATGCGTTCCCGGATTCACGATCGCTAAGTCCGGGTCGCGTCTGTTTGATCAGCTTGTGTTATGACGTGCGGTTGTGTGATGTTGGTTTTGGCGGTAATCGGATTCTAGGAAATGCGTGATCTGTTCCAGTATGCCCTTGGTGTCCAGGCTGGCCTGGCGCAAACATTCACCCCGGGTACCATGCTGGATAAAAGCATCGCTCAGGCCGATATTGAGTATGGGGATAGAGATTCCGCTGGCCAGCAAAGTCTCGTTGATACCACTGCCTGCCCCTCCCGCAATCGCATTTTCTTCGACCGTGACCAGGCGGGAATGATCGTGAGCGGCAGTGAGGATGGCCGCGCGATCCAGTGGTTTGACGAAACGCATGTTGATTAGAGTGGCGTTGATTTGTTCGGCAACAGCTTTGCAGGGCTCGACCATGCTGCCGAATGCGAGAATTGCCACGTTCTGTCCATTTCTGAGGGTTTTTGATTTGCCCAGGGGGATCACAGTCATCTCTTTTTGTACTTCTGCTCCCGGTCCGGCTCCGCGCGGATAGCGGACGGCGGCCGGACCCTGGTGCCTGAAACCTGTGTACAGCATTTGCCGGCATTCATTTTCATCAGCAGGCGCCATGATGATCATGTTGGGAATGCAGCGCATGAAACTGAGGTCGAAACTGCCGGCGTGAGTGGGACCATCCGGTCCCACCAGACCCGCACGATCAATGGCGAACAATACCGGTAGCTCTTGCAGGGCAACGTCATGGATCAACTGGTCGTAGGCACGCTGTAAAAAAGTGCTGTAAATGGCCACTACCGGGTGAGCACCTTCGCAGGCCATCCCGGCAGCCAGGGTTACGCTGTGCTGTTCTGCGATGCCGACGTCGTAATACCGGTCAGGGAAGCGCTGGTGGAACTCGACCATGCCTGAGCCCTCACGCATGGCCGGGGTGATGGCCAGCAAACTTGCATCCTGTTCCGCCATATCGCATAGCCATTCGCCAAAGACCTGGGTATAGGTGGGTTTGCGCGGTTCAGGGGGGGCTATGGGCGTAACGCCCTTATCCGGGTCGAAAGGCCCTACGGCATGATATTTAACCGGATCGCGTTCCGCATGACTGTAACCCTTTCCTTTTGCGGTAATGATGTGCAACAAATTGGGGCCCTTCACATCACGGGCAGTGCGAATGGTGCGAATCAGGGTCGGCAGGTCATGACCGTCGATGGGGCCGAGGTAGTTGAACCCCAACTCCTCGAACAGCGTGCTGGGCATAACCATGCCCTTGATATGCTCTTCCCAGCGGCTCATGAAGCGCCAGGTTTTTGAATCCCTCTGGAGCAACTTCTTGCTGCGCTCGCGAATGCCGGTGACAGTAGGGCCGCTCATCAGCCGTCCCAGTGCTTTTGTCATTGCCCCTACGTTTGGCGAGATCGACATCTGGTTCTCATTGAGCACCACCAGCAGGTCATGGTCCAGATCTCCCCCGTGGTTAAGAGCTTCAAATGCCATACCGGCACTGATCGAGCCATCACCGATGATGGCTACGCATTTCCGGTCATCTTCGTGCAATGCCGCAACTATGGCCATGCCCAGAACCGCGCTGATCGAAGTGGATGAGTGGCCAGTGCCAAACGCGTCGTACTCACTTTCAGAACGCTTGGGGAAGGGCGCCAGGCCCTGTTTTTTCTTAATCGTTGTGATCTGGCTGGCGCGGCCGCTAAGGATTTTGTGAGGGTAGGCTTGGTGTCCCACGTCCCAGACTATTCGATCCCTGGGCGTGTCAAACAGATAGTGCAAGGCTACAGTCAGTTCGACACAGCCCAGGCCAGCCCCGAAATGCCCGCCGCTGGCAGCCACGGACTCGATCAGGAAACGACGCAACTCATCAGCTACCTGGGGTAATTGATCTTCCTTGAGCAGTCTCAGGTCAGCCGGGGAACCGATGGCACTGAGGAGTGGGAAACGCTGTGTATTCATCTTTTCTATATTAGCCTTGTTCACCCGCTTAATGCACGAGTATTCCGGGTGTTGCTGCATTCTCCGGGTCAACAGTCACGGTTGACAACGTAGTCGGCCAGCCAGATGAGTGTAGAAGTGTCGCCATGGAAGCCTTCCAGGCTTGAGATTGCCTCGTCTCGCAGTGCAATGGCACGCCGTCGCGACGCTTCAAGGCCCAGAATCGATGGAAAAGTCGGCTTGTTGCGTGCGGCATCGGCCCGAGTACTCTTGCCCGTCAGCGCGCTGTCTCCTGTCACATCGAGGATATCGTCGTGAATCTGGAATGCGAGGCCGAGGCTTTCGCCAAAATCAGAAAACCTGTTGCTGGTGTCATCATTGGCTCCAGCCATGTGACAGGGCGCTGTGACGGCAAGCTGTATCAAAGTCCCGGTTTTCAGGCGATGCATGGTTTCCAGTTCCGGCAGGCTGATCGAGCTTCCGACTGCGCCCAGATCCAGCGCCTGGCCGCCTGCCATCCCGGTTGAACCACAGGCGCTGGCCAGTTCCCTGATTAATCTCAGGCTGGTTGCAGCTTGAGCGGGTATCGTGCTTGCTAGGATCTCAAACGCCAGGGCTTGTAAAGCATCTCCGGCAAGAATTGCCGTAGCTTCATCATAAGCACGGTGACAGGTGGGTCGGCCCCTCCTCAGATTATCGTCATCCATGGCGGGAAGATCATCATGAATCAGTGAATAGGTATGAATGAGCTCTACGGCGCAGGCAAGTGGATCGAGCCGGTTCATCTTCAGGCCAAGAGCCTTGCCGGAGGCGTAGACCAGAACGGGTCGGAATCTTTTCCCTCCGGCCAGCGCCGAGTAGCGCATGGCCTGATGCAGGGTATCTGGACTCACATCTGCATGAGGCAGATACTGGTCCAGTATCGACTCGAAGTGCTGTTGCCAGGTGGAGATTTCTGCCTGATGTTCAGTCGCGGCTTTCAAATGGGACCGCTGAAGATTCATCATTCGCTTCAATCAGTTGTTCAACAATTTGTTGGGCCTGTTCCAGGATGCCTTGGCAGTGCCGCGTCAGCTCCACACCACGCTTGAACTGTTGCAGGGACTGATCAAGACTCAATTCGCCTGATTCCAATTGTTCGACCAGGTTTTCCAGGTCACTGAGCGCCTGTTCAAAACCTGCTTTCTGTGTAGATTTTTCGTTCATGCTATTCGAATATGATTGATCGATCGACACTAACCCAGCGACTGACAGTGGTCAACTGTCAAATTGTGGCAGGCTGATCGCAGTTCTGATAGCAGGGGCAAGCCGGGTTCCCAACGATATTCCACAGCATGTGTGTCGAGCCAGTTTTGCAAGCGGTGAGCAAAGATCCAGTCACCGATTGCCACGGCTTCCCCGTCCCAATACAGCACTGGAATGCTCGATCTGAGCCAGGGGGGGATGGCGGATTCCCGGAACAGGTCTTTGAGCTTGCGCCGGACACCCTGATCGTGAAGCCTGATTCGCTTGCCCTTGCGGCGGGAGGTAACCCGCCAACCACCTGGAATGGTTATTTTACTTCCATATAACTGAAGACAACCCAGAGAATCGTTCAGTTTCATTTTTGAGCCGACGGTCCAGTCTTTGCAGGATTCAAGGGTAGGGATGACCTGATCCTGCAGCCAGATCAGATTGCCGTATAGCTTTATTTGCCAACCGCCCCATCGGACTTCCGCCTGGCTGCTACTGGTTGAGCCGGCGATCTGCTGGATGAATTCATTGAGACGCACCTCGGGCAATGCCGGGATTTCCTGCCGTCGCAACCATTGACGCAACACCAGGGCCCGCATGGGCGGCTCAAGCTGCAGAAAGGGGCGCAGGGGCATCCTGTGCCGGTTATGAAGGAGTTCGTCGCAGTGGATGTCTATAAAATCCGCCAGGGCCGTTACGCTCATTCTTGCAGTTCTTGAGGTGCGTGTTAATCGCTGGACTACACCAGGCCAACGGGTTTCCAGTTGTGGAAACAGGCAATTTCGCAGGAAGTTTCTGTCGAATGATGGGTCTCTGTTTGACGGGTCTTCCAACCAATCGATGCCATGCCTGATCAGGTAGTTCTCGAGTTCAGATCTCCTCGTGTTCAGCAGCGGCCTTGCAACCCAGCCTTTACCCAGATTGCGTAGTTCCGGAATCCCGGCAAGGCCTTCAATGCCACTACCCCTCATCAGGTTCAGGAACAGGGTCTCAGCCTGGTCGTCCGCATGGTGTGCGGTCAGGTAAATATCATTCCTCTGAAGCATTTCACCAATGGCCAGGTAGCGGCAGTTGCGTGATTCTTCCTCGATGCTGGTTCTATTGGCCCGCTTGATTTCCAGCTTACGGCTGGTGAAACTGATGTCTCGTTCCCGGCAGAAATTCCGGCAATGCTGTTGCCAGGAATCTGCACTGGGGTGCAAGCCGTGGTGAAAATGAACGGCATGTATAGGAGCTTGCAACGCATCGCGATTTTTATGCAAGGCGTGGAGCAAAGCGCTCGAATCAGCCCCGCCACTGAAGCCCACCCAGAATAACCGGGTTTGGGGCAGGCGGGCCATCGATTGCAGCAGTCCGTCGCTGTCAAATCTTGCATCAGGATTAGCCACTGTTCACCTTTGAAGGAGTGCGAGATGGGTTCAGTCGTTGAATTCGCCAAAAGACAATAGGCGCTTGTACCTGGCGTCCAGAAGCTGATCTGTGGTCTGTGCATCCAGCACCTCAAGTTGTGCTGCAACGCAGTTCGCGATCTGATCTGCCACTTTATCCGGGTCTTTATGTGCTCCACCCAGTGGCTCCGGGATAACCTGGTCTACCAGGCCGAGTTCATTCAGACGATCGGAGGTGATGCCCAGAGCCGTAGCGGCATTTTCCGCGTTGGCCGCATCTTTCCACAGAATGGCGGCACAGCCCTCCGGTGTAATCACCGAGTAAGTGCTGTATTGGAGTATGTTCACGCGGTCACCAACACCGATGGCGAGTGCACCACCGGAACCGCCTTCTCCGATGATGGTGCAGATAATGGGTATCGGCAGGCGGGACATGACCTGTAGGTTGCGGGCAATCGCTTCCGATTGCCCGCGTTCTTCTGCACCCACACCTGGATAGGCACCGGGTGTGTCGATAAACGTAATCAATGGCAGCCGGAACCGGGCCGCCATATTCATCAATCGAAGTGCCTTGCGATACCCTTCCGGCCGCGGCATCCCCCAGTTTCTGAATATTTTTGCCTTGGTATCACGTCCCTTTTGCTGTCCAATGAACATGATGGCCCGACCCCGGAACCTGGCCAGGCCGCCGACGATGGCATGGTCGTCGGCGAAAGCCCGGTCACCGTGCAATTCATGAAATTCATCAAAGATTTTTTCGACGTAGTCCAGTGTATAAGGGCGTAAGGGGTGCCGGCTCAGCTGGGAAATTTGCCAAGGCGTCAATTCTTTGAATATCTCTCTGATTTTTTGATGCATTTTGACTTGGAGCCGCTGAATTTCCGCATCAAGATTGATCGCGTTATCGGAACCGACATTGCGCAGTTCGTCGATTTTGGCCTGCAATTCGGCGATCGGCTGTTCGAAATCAAGGTAATCGGAATTCATTTGTTTTGCTCGCTGGATCCGGAACACATTATAGCCGACAGACTCTTTGTTAATCAGGCTCGTGCAGATAATTCGACACGTATGAATTCTACCGGTGGAATGGATTTTGTTTGCCAATGCTCCACAGCCCACGACCAGAGTTCCTTCAATGCCATTCCGCCAGGCGGCTTCTGACCCAGGAAGAGCAGGGCAATACGCACGGCTTCCGCGGCGGGAAGCCTGCCGACCGGATCGGAGGCAAATCGTTTCCCAAGTTTTTTGCCATCGCTGCTGACAGCAAGCGGGTGATGTAAATAAGCTGGGGTAGGTAAACCAAGGGCGTGTTGCAAATGGATCTGCCTTGCGGTGGATTCAAGAAGGTCTGAGCCTCTTACAACTTCGGTGATGCCCTGAAAGGCGTCGTCAACCACAACAGCCAACTGATAAGCCGGTAGTCCATCAGCGCGGCGAATAATGAAGTCGCCGACCGAGTGTTCCAGGTTTTGCTCGATCGTGCCATGAATGAGATCACAAAAGCGGATGGTGTTGCCCTTGACCTTAAGCCGGACGGTGCGGGGGGATTTGCCGGGCGCCAGGCCATTTCTGCAGGTGCCCGGGTAAATACCAGAAGGCGGTAAGTCATTCCTGGAGCACCCGCACAAAAAGGCTTTGCCTTTGCTCAACAGTGTATCCACTGCTGACTCGTAGGCCCTGGTTCGCGTGCTCTGGTAGAGAACGGGCCGGTCGGAGTTCAGTTCCAGCCGGCTAAGGTCTTGGAGAATGCGTGCTGCACTGCCTGGAACCTCTCGTGGCGGGTCGATGTCCTCCATACGGATCAACCACTTTCCATGGACGTGTTTTGCCTGCAAAAAGCTGGCAATCGCGGAGACCAAGGACCCGAAATGCAAATCGCCCGTCGGTGACGGTGCAAATCGTCCTGAATGATTACAAGTAACTACTGTGCGATTACCTGGGAAGATTCGTTCACAAAAGCACCAGAGATCAGCTTCACCCCGCATTGCCACAAGACTGCAAGACTGGAAGTGCTTGCCACCTCGTCTGCTATCACCGAAGCGCCGTGGAGTTCTGCCGCATCCACGATCTTT
>JAZFUZ010000183.1:0-6743 GCA_036447475.1 Lysobacterales bacterium
GTCGGGCATGCTGCTTGAACCGTTTTCGGGACAGCGGGTATTTAACCATGGCGACTGGTACCTGGCTTGCCTCAGCGACAAAACCGACCGCGAGGAAATCAGCATCTTTCGGGACTGGTTGCTGCAAGAAGTACACAAAGACAAAGCCATGTCGCAATCCAGGCAGTCGCCGCACGCCACCATCAAGGAGTTGAGTTTATAGGGAAGGAAAAGCAAAGAAAGCGCCGGCCTGAACACGGTTATGAGCAACGATTTCGGATTCGGCGACACCAACACCTCAATTGTATTAAGACGTTTTGGTCAATAACTGCATAACGCGCCAGAATCCCGGTGCGCTATTGGGGCTTAGCCAATGCGCGTAGCGACGACTTTCTGGAACAGTTCACCAAAGCAGGGTTCTTTGCTCCAGCTGAATCGTTCGGGTTGGTCCGAGAAATCCCGGATCTCCTTGCGCCACAAGTCCTTGGCAAAAGGCTCAAGCCAATCGAAAACCAGGCTGGTGATCGGTTTGATCGGGTGCCACCAACGGGGTTTGTGGTAATCGACAAACACCACTTTGCCGCCCACAGCAACTTTGTTCAGGAGCACGTTTACCGCTTTATGTTTGTCAACATCGGGCAGTTCATGCAACAGGAAATAACAGAGCACGACATCAAAAGGTTTGTTGTCCAACTGCAGAGCGTTGGCATGATGTACTGTTATTTGCGGATAGGCCTGGAGTTTGAGCCGCGCGTTATCTACCTGCACTTTGGCAACATCGACAATGTCCAGAGTGCCTTCAGGGCCAATATGCTCCGCCAGGTTTGCTGAGAATTTGCCGTAGACACAAGTTGACTGCAAAACACTTTGGCCAGCTTCAATTTCGGCAAAGACGAGCCTCTGGAGCCGATTATGCTGCTGCCAGAGAATTGTTCTGACCACCAGTTCGCGATCAAGAAGCTTTACATTACGGGGATTGAGGTAAGCCCAATAATAGATTTCGTGCAGATAGTCCGGAATTTTCGGGGCGGTGACAACGGAAACCCGTGACACCGGGGAATTTACGGTTGTAATCCCTGGCATGACTTCTACCTGAAGGGACTGGGCGTGTTCAACGGGCCGTGTAATATCATCCATGGTTTAATCCTCAGTCGAGGCATATCATCTTATGCTTGTTTCCGGAAAACGCCGCCAGGATCAATTAACCGTGACGGCGAAAAATAGCTATCCGGTGCACTCTATCCGGGGGGGACACAAGCAACAATGATCTGCATCAACTTTGGGGTAGCAGTTCCAGATCGTCCGTCAATACAACGCCGTAGGCCGAGCGCGCAAAATCCAATGATACGTATCCATCGATGACGTCCTGGCGGTGCAATACGGTGATTTTGATCAAGGCATTACCATTTTTAAGAAAATATTGAGCTTATAAATAGTTGGCGGGAATCTGGACAATGTTGTTAGACAGCAAATAAATATCATCTCCATTGTTAACCAACACCCCAAATGGACATCGGTTGCTGGCCACAAAGTCCTCAAGTGTTCGTAGTTGATTCTTTGGTGTTGAATAAGACGCTTTGACCTCGACCGGAATTAAGCCAAATCGACCCTCCAGCACCAAATCGATTTCTGCCTTACTGCGGGTACGATAGTAGTGGAAGCGATGCGTGATCAGATGATCCTGCAAACCTCGTAATATTTGCTCAATGACGAACCCTTCCCAGATCTGTCCGTACTTCGGATGAGACTTCAAATCGTCGATGGAATGAATATTGAGTAAATGGCAGATCAGTCCCGTATCACGGATATGTCCCCTGGCCATTTTTGTGATGCTCTTGTTCCGACTTTTTTCATAGCTGCGCAGCGTACGCCACATGAAGGTGCCCTCCATGATCTCAATATACTTTTTGACGGTAGGCTGAGATACGCCCAGAGAACGTGAGAAATTTGAGAGATTGATTATCTCTCCTGAGGCGAAGCAGAGCATTTTAATGAAGCGTTGGTAAGCATCCAGGTTAAGTGTAGGAAACAGGCGTCGAATATCCCGCTCAATATAGGATTGAATATAAGACTCCATCCACCGGTCGAAGAAGAACTCATTACTTCTTTTCAGAAACGGTTCTGGGTAGCCGCCTGACAAGCACTGGGCCAGTAATTCCGCATGATTATTCAATGGGGGCAGGGCCTTCAGTTGCTCAAGTGATGAGAGCGATGTGCAAAAAGCCGAGGCAGGCTTATCCAGGCCTTCATTCCAGCTGAATGGTCCCAACTCGACCATGGCACAGCGCCCCGCCAGTGTTTCAGTGACGTTACGTAATAACTGTGGTGAACAGGAACCGCTAAGCAGAAACTGACCCCTGCGATCGCGATGCCGGTCTATCTCCACCCGCAATGCGTTAAACAGGGAGGGGGCCAGTTGGGCTTCATCAAAAACATACGGGCCGTCTGCCTCCCGAAAAATCAGCTCGGGATCATCGGAAACGCGTTGAAAATCACTGCGACGCTCCAGGTCAAAAAATTTCGCATCGGGCAAAAGGGCTTTTAGCAGGGTTGATTTGCCCACTTGCCGTGCGCCGAGCACGACTACTGCGGGAAAATTGTCCAGTAATTCGA
The DNA here is from genome assembly GCA_036447475.1 of Lysobacterales bacterium. GTDB lineage: Bacteria > Pseudomonadota > Gammaproteobacteria > Xanthomonadales > SZUA-36 > JAJRRA01. The sequence goes on from JAZFUZ010000183.1 coordinate 2,593, forward strand.
GGATGTGTTTTTGGATATTTCGCGTTTTTATCTGCATATTTCAAAGTTTAACTTTAAAATATGCAGATTACAATATACTATCGATGTGCTTTAGACTTTTTGCAACCGATCCCGACGGCCGCAACCGACTCAAGCCCACGTTCACTTGCTGCAAAATTCCGTAAATACCATCACCCCAGTAGTATTAAATCTACCTCGATTCAACTACCAGGTGCGACAGTTAACGAAGTCTTTGTTTTAAAAGATTTATTTTACCTGACTCCGTTGTTCCAGCTTTTCAATCACCACGCCCACGCCTTGCAGGAGTTTGCGTAGCGGCATCGGCAGGTCGTCCCAATCCATGGCGTCCATGGTGTTTTTTATACCCAACCCCAGTTCAGTATCGCCTTCTATGCGGATCCGGCGTTGAAAAAAAAGGGTGTCGGGGTCGGCCTGGCGGGTAGCCAGCAGGATAAAGTCCAGGCTCTCGCCGCTGATGCATACATCGTCTTCCAGTTTACGGTCGGTCGGGATGAATCGATCAGCGCCCACGCTGATCAGCCAGTCTATGCACAAATCGGTGATCTTTATCCTGATTTTGGCGCCTTCCAAAAAATCCAGTTCACCGTGTCTAATGGGCTCCCGAAAAGCCTGGTTCAGGACCATGGAAAGCACCGGTTTCTGAGCCGAATAAGGGATCAATCGCCCCGGAATTCCAATTAATTTTTTGGCGATTCGACGGATGAATTCAGGAATTGGCAGCATGTTTTAGCTCTATTTGGAGTACAAATGCTTCCGTCAAGTATATTTCCTGATTTCGGCAATGTGTTGATTCCGGTCAATGCGACGGCGGATTCTAACCCTAGAATGTGATGCCTCTAATCCGCACACTGCACCGGTATCCGGGATACTGGCGTACTATGCAGCTTCACGATATTGGAACAACTATGGAACTTGTGTGCCCAGCGGGGAACCTGCCTTCACTGAAAGCCGCTGTTGATAATGGCGCTGACGCCGTGTATGTCGGCTTTAAAGACGAAACCAATGCACGCCATTTTGCCGGGCTGAACTTCACCGAACGCACCTTCGAAAAGGCGGTCCGCTACACCCGGGACAGGGGCCGGAAGATTTTCGTGGCAATCAATACCTTTCCTCAGCCCAAAGGGTTTGACCGCTGGCAGGCAGCCGTGGACCAGGCGGCAGCTTACCATGTCGATGCACTGATTTTGGCCGACATGGGTGTATTGGACTATGCCAGTGAGCGCTGGCCGGATCTGCGCCTGCATTTGTCGGTCCAGGCATCGGTGACCAGTGCTGAGGGCATCGCTTTCTACCACCAGAATTTTGCTATCCGGCGCGTGGTTCTGCCCCGGGTGTTATCGGTCAACCAGGTAGCCCAGGTGATCACCGATTCTCCCGTTCCGGTGGAAGTTTTTGGTTTTGGCAGCCTGTGCGTAATGGTGGAGGGGCGCTGCCTTCTGTCCAGTTATGCCACGGGCAGGTCACCCAATACCTATGGTGCCTGTTCGCCAGCCTCACATGTCCGTTGGGAAGAAACGAAAGACGGCACCAATACCCGGCTCAATGGTGTGCTGATCGATCACTACGGTGAAGGTGAAAAAGCCGGTTACCCAACCTTATGCAAAGGCCGCTTTCAGGTGGGTGAACACACTTTTTATGCCCTCGAGGAACCCACCAGCCTCAATACTTTGTCCATCCTGCCGAAACTCCAGGAGATCGGCGTCAGTGCGATAAAAGTGGAAGGGCGCCAGCGCAGTCCGGCGTACGTGGCGCAAGTGACCGCCGTGATGCGTGCAGCAATTGATCATTGTTTGCTGGACCCGCAAGGCTACCGGCCGAAAGACCACTGGATGCAACAGCTCGCCAGCGTGTCTGAAGGTTCAACCACCACCCTGGGTGCCTACCACCGGCCCTGGCAATAAACCGTGAAAACGATGAGATTATCCATAGGACCCATTCAGTATTACTGGGAACGCCAGCAGGTTCTGGACTTTTATGAACAAGCGGCCACCAGCGCTGCGGAAATCGTTTACCTGGGTGAAGTGATCTGTTCGAAACGGCGGCTGGTCAAACTTGATGACTGGCTGGCCATCGGCAAGGAGCTCAAACAAAGCGGCAAGGAAGTGATTCTGTCTTCCCTGACTTTGCTCGAAGCCGCCTCAGAACTGAGCGCGCTGAAGAAACTCTGCCGTAATGATTCTTTCATGGTGGAAGCCAATGACGTGGCGGCGATCCAGTTGCTGTCGGTGGCTGGCAAGGGCTTCGTTACTGGCCCCAGTGTCAACATCTACAATGGCCGCAGCCTGCAGTTTCTCGCCAGCAAAGGGCTGAAGCGCTGGGTCCTGCCGGTGGAGCTGGGCCTGGAGACACTGGAGGATCTGCAGGCGCTACGGCCGGTGGGCGTGGAAACGGAAGTATTTGCGCTGGGCCGCTTACCACTGGCCTACTCGGCCCGTTGTTATACAGCGCGTTCCCACAACCTACCCAAGGATGACTGCAAGTTCAAGTGCCTGGACTATCCCGATGGGCGTATGCTGAGGACGCAGGAAGACCAGGAATTCCTGGTGCTTAATGGCATTCAGACCCAGTCGGCGCTGACCCACCAGGCACTGGAACAGATGCCTGAGTTGAAAGCTCTGGGAGTCGACGTGCTCAGAATCAGTCCCCAGTTCACGGGTACTCCGAGGATTATTGAAATTTTTGATGCCGCTCGCAAAGGTGCTGATTTGGGGCCGCTGGGGGAGGAATTACTCAGCTTGCTGCCGCTGGGCGCATGTAATGGTTACCTGGTTGACCAGGCAGGAATGGAATATGACGCTGCACAAGTTGCTTGACCACCATCACCGCCAGATGAACAGAAAAGCCTGGCGCGATCTTCGCCACTTTTCAACTGCCCTGGTAAAAGCAGGGCAGCTGAAAACTGTTCCTCAGCCGGTATCACCCGCTCTCCAGATAACCGAGCTATGCCATCGCAGTCTGCTCAACAATGGCCCGGCCTTGCTGTTCGAAAACCCGCAAGGCCATGACATGCCGGTACTGGGAAACCTTTTCGGCAATCAGCAAAGGATCCTGGCTGCCCTGGAGTTGGAAAACCGGCAGGATCTGCGTAAGTTGGGTGAGGAATTCGCCTTCCTGAGAAACCCCAGCCTGCCCGATAGCCTGCCTTCAGCACTGAACGCAGTACCGGGGTTTGCACGGCTGGCGCACATTACACCCGTCAAAAAGGACACCGCACCCTGGCAGGAGCATGTGGTAGAAGGTCCGGATGTTGATCTTGAGTCCCTGCCCATATCGACTTGCTGGCCCGAAGATGCCGCTCCCCTGATTTCCTTTGCTATGGTCATTACGCGCGGCCCCAATAAACCACGGGTCAACCTGGCCATCTACCGTCAACAGCTGATCGGCAGGAACAAGTTGATTATGCGCTGGTTGCCCCACCGGGGCGGCGCTCAGGATTTTCGTGAATTCCAGCTGAAGCACCCAGACAAACCGTTTCCACTTGCAGTTGTTATTGGCGCCGACCCGGCGAGCTTGCTGGCCGCGGTAACACCCATTCCGGACACCCTGTCCGAATACCAGTTTGCCGGCTTGCTGCGTGGCCGCAGAAGCCGAATCGTCGAATCCACCCTGACCGGATTGCCCATCCCACAAGGCGCTGAAATCGTGCTCGAAGGGCACATCCAGGTGGGCGAAATGGCCACTGAAGGTCCTTTTGCCGACCATACCGGCTACTACAATTCGGCCGCCGACTTCCCGGTATTTACCGTGGAGCGCATCAGTCAACGCGAAAATCCAGTCTACCTGACAACTTATTTGGGCAAGCCGGGAGAGGATGAACCCTCGATCATGGCCTCGGCCCTGAACGAGATGTTCATACCGCTGTTACAGGCGCAGTTTCCGGAAGTCGTGGATTTCTACCTGCCGCCGGAGGCCTGCTCCTACCGCGTAGCCATCGTCAGCATCCGCAAACAGTATCCCGGCCATGCACGCCGGATCATGTTCGGCATCTGGTCCTGGCTGCGGCAGTTCACCTACACCAAGACCATCATCGTCATTGATGACGACATCGATGCACGTAACTGGAAGGAAGTGATCTGGGCCATATCCACCCGGGCCGATCCGGTGCGCGATACCGTGCTGGTCGAAAACAC
>JAZFUZ010000184.1:0-4911 GCA_036447475.1 Lysobacterales bacterium
GTTGCCCCGGATGTTGGGATCACCATAGGGTCGTCTTATACCTTTTCCGCAACCGTCATCGACGTCAGCGGAGTGAAATCGGTTTCTTTCACCATTCGATACCCCAACAACTCAACCACCCAGACATTCTCAGCCAGCAAGGGTACCGATGATAGCTGGAAAGTCTCCCTGCAAGGATTCAGTGATGGTAGCTGGAGTTGGAAGGTTGTGGCGAAAGACAAAGCAAGCAAAGGCGGCAACACGGGTTCTACTGATTGGGTCTTATTCACAGTAGATACAAGCGGCGGTGGCGATGGTGGCTCGGGCGGTGGCGGCGGTACAGGCACGGATACCATTACCAATGCAGAATGGACGGGTGGCGTGGTGCAAAACGCCGCGGGACGTCTCTATTTCGAGATGCCGAAAAATGGCAAGTGGAAGGGTCCCTGGGCTGGTTATGTATGCTCCGCAACCGTTGTATATGATGGTGATAGGACAGATGGAGATGATCGCTCGGTTATTCTGACTGCCGCGCACTGCGTTTATGACGACGTCAACAAGGCTTTTGCGCGCAACGTCCTGTTTATTCCCAACCAGGCTGATACTACATCAACGTCGGGAACAGACCTGAACTGCGGCAACGATCCGCTGGGCTGTTGGGTGCCGTCCTTTGGTGTGGTGGATGATGATTGGACAAAGAGAACCTTCCCCAACAACATTCCCTGGGACTATGCCTACTATGTCGTGTCTAATTCCGGAGCGCATACGGGTACGGGTTCAGAAGACGACATACTGGATGTAGTGGCGGGCGATATGGCAATGGACTTCGGCCCCCCCGCCCCCGTCGTCAACGATGGGACCGTCGGCAAAGAAAGCCCGGATTTCACCCATGCCCTGGGTTACTCGTATAGCGAGGATCCCAAATTTATGTATTGCGCCGAGGACATGACCACCGTTGGCGATCACAACTGGTGGCTGCCGAGTTGTGAACTGTCAGGCGGTTCTTCGGGTGGCCCCTGGGTGCAGAAAATGGGGACGGAGGCGGACCTCGCTGGATACGGCGATGGACCTGTGATCTCGGTCAACTCCTGGGGTTACACCACTTCACCGGGCATGGCCGGACCGAAGCTGTCCGGAACCTCTGCACAATGCGTTTTCGATAAGGCAATTGGAACGGGGTTTTCTGCTGTCTCTACGGCCGATGGTAAAGCAGGCATTGCGGTATGTAAGTAGGACAAATCCTTAATAACTTTCAGAACGCCTGCAGTGTTTGTTCACCGCAGGCGTTTTTTTTGGGTTGTTTAAGAATATTTGGATCTGTTCCCTCTTCGAAGGAGTACCAGATACTTGTACTGCTTTACCAATTATTCAACAGGATAACCGGCCTCTTTCCACGCGGGAAACCCAAACCTGAAATAATAGACTTTTTTGAATCCCCAACCGACAGCCTGAACTGATGCTGCTGAGGACCTCGGACATTTTATACCGTTGCAGTAAAAAACAACCGGTGCATCTTTTCCGACTTCTTTAGCAAGATTCTCTTCAGTGAAATTGCTTTTTAACTCCAGTTGTACTGCGCCCAGTATTCTACCGGCTTCCCAGTCAGAATCCTTTCTTGTATCCACGAACACAACTTCGTTATCAAACAGCTCTTTCGCTTGCGCGGCATCAATGGTCGTTGCACCTTCCACGGTTTCAGGAGAATCCGGTTTTTCAGCATAAGCCGGAAGAGCAAACATGACAAATGTCAGCGCTACAGATAATAATAATTTTTCCATAATACCCTCCTCAGATTTTTAAAAGAAAAAGCCAAATATTATAGCATTACCTGGGGTCGCTTCGTAAGTGCATCTCGACAATATCGGTAAGCAGGCAAGCTGCGGCGCCTACCATCCTCAGCGAATACTTTTCAGGCTTAGTGTGACAGTACACTAGGGGCATTCCGCAGCGGCGGGCCAGCGCCAGATCCGGTTTCGGTTGCGGCGGGCGCTTTCGGCGTGGATCTTGCCGTCGGCGGTGAGCAGGATGCGCACTGCGCCACAGTCGCCGGTGGACCAGAATTTTGAGCCGGCGTTGACATATCGCTGCCGTATATCTTCCCGCGGGAATCCGAAGCGGTTGCCCAAAGATGCCGTCGCAATGACCGCTTCCGGGCTGACCGCTCTGATGAACTCCGGGGAGGAAGATGTTTTGCTGCCGTGATGCGGCACCAGGAGAATATGGTGAGGGGAGAGATTGGCTGCTATCAAGCGACTCTCTATTGCCGAGGATATGTCGCCAGGGAACAGCACACTGACCCCTGCTCCCCTGACGCTCAGCACACAGGAACTGTCGTTACCCAGGTAGGGCAATGCGGTGGTGGGATGAAGCACTTTGAATTCAAAACCGTCATGACGCCAGGCGAGGCCGGAGTGGCAGGCTTCGATGTGGCCGGGCTGAGCCGGAAGATTGGCGAATAGTTCCGCCGTCGGATAATGTTTTAACAGGGCTGCCAGGCCTCCGGCGTGGTCGAGGTCACCGTGACTGATGATGATCTGCTCCGGCGCATGCCGGCCCAGGCCGGCCAGGGCTGGCGCAATGACCGTGTCGACCAGGTTTTGCTCCCGGCCATCGCCCGGGCCCGAATCGTATAACAGCGTATGCTGCTCCGTGCTTAACAGCACCGCCATGCCCAGCCCGGTATCCAGTGCCTCGATCAGGAGGGAGCCCCGTTCCGTGCGCGGGCCCGGAGGCAAGAGCAGGGGCAGTAGGAGAAATATGCCGATCCAGCGCCCGGGGAATCCCGCAGGCAATAACAGCAACGTCCCACCCAGTGTGGCCAGCACCACCGTCAAGATGCCCGGTGCAGGCAGGATGGGAACCGGGCCCTGCAGGCTGGAAAGAAATTCAAGATATAAAAACAGAACGGAAGAAGCCTGCCCCGCCAGTTCAAGCAACAGCCCTGCAACAGCCATCGAAAGCGGCAGCAAGGCAACACCCGCAAGGATCAGCGGCACCACCACCAGGCTGACCCAGGGAATGGCTCCCAGGTTGGCCAGGAAACCGATCGGACTGAAGGACTGGAACCAGAAAACGGTGACCGGCAACATGGTGACCATGATCCCGGCCTGCGCCAGCAACGCGGATTTCCACCAAGAAAACCGGCCATTACGCGGCACGAACAGGGCCAGCAGAACCGCAACAGCGAGGAATGAAAACCAGCTACCCGGACCCAGCGGGGCAAGGGGGTCCAAGACAAGAACAACCGCCAGCGCAAGCATCCATGCCCTGGCCGGATGAACAGCACGACTGAGAGCCAGCGTAAAAGCCGCCACGCTCAGCATCAAGATGGCCCTCTGGGTTGATACACCCCAGCCGGCCAGGGTGGCATAGGACAGAGCCGCGAGCAGCGCGCCGGCAAGAGAAACACTGAATCCCCAGCGGCCTGCCACGGCCACCGGCAACACGATCAGGGTGATGCGGGCCAGCCAGGCACCGCCCACGGCGGCAAGACCCACATGCAGTCCGGATATGGCCAGCAGATGCGAAGTTCCGGTAGATGACAGCAATTGACGATCTGCGAAAGCCATACCACTGCGATCCGCCAGCGCCAGCGCCTGGACCACTCCACGCATCCGTTCGTCGTCCACCAGCAAGGAAATTTTTTCCCTCACGAAGCTGCGTGCTCTTTGAAAGAAGTAGCGATTGACTGCCCTGTCCGCTAAGAGCTCACCGTTACGAACGATCCCCAGGCCCCCGATGCCCTCTGAAAACAACCAGCGTTCCCGGTCACCCCCCTGGAAATTTACCCGGCCCCAGGGTTGTTTTAACCGTAATTCCAGGCGCCAATTCTCGCCAACGGACAAAGTGGGGAAATCGCGGTACCAGTACACGAGCAGGCTGCCTGGTAATTCCTGCTGCTCATCATCATGCACGGGATCAAAGCGAAAACGGGCATAGTCAGGGTAGAACTGGGGGATGGACGAGATCAGCCCGCTTACTTCCATTACTTTCCCACTCAGTGAGTGGTCCAGCCGGTCTTCCAAACCCTGTTCAAACTGCCACAGCGTCCAGCAACACGCCAGGATCATTACAGTCATCCATCGGGTAGCAGGTCGAAGCAGAAACAACAGGCTGGCACAGCCGGCTGAGACAACAAGCCACAGGGAAGGCAGTCTCGAGAACAGGTGAGCGCAGAGCACACCCAAGACCAGGCATGCCGGTAAGCCCCCCTGCCCCTTCAAGCCCCTCACCCCCTTACATCAGTTGACTTCCTGCAGACACCCCATGCGCAGTTCGAGTTGCTGATCCATTCGCGCGGCCAGCCGGACGTTATGGGTGACCAGTAACAGGCTGGTGTTCAATTCCTGGTTCAACTCCAACAACATTCCATATACACGATCGGCCGTTCGTTCATCCAGGTTACCGGTGGGTTCGTCGCCGAGTACTACCCTTGGATTACCCACCAGCGCGCGTGCGACGGCGGTGCGCTGGCGTTCGCCACCCGATAACTCGCTCGGCTTGTGGTTGACGCGTTCAGCCAGTCCGACACGGCCCAGCAACTGCGCAGCCTTGCTGGCAGCGACCGCTGTTTTCTCGCCACGAATCAGTAACGGCATGGCCACGTTCTCCAGCGCGGTAAACTCGGCCAGGAGGTGATGGAATTGGTAAACAAACCCCATTGTCTGGTTGCGCACGAGTCCACGTTCAGCTTCGCTTAGCGCCCACATGGATGCGCCTTCAACCAGCACTTCGCCCTCATCGGGTTGATCCAGGCCGCCCAGTATGTGCAGCAGTGTGCTCTTGCCGACGCCGGATGCACCGACAATGGCCAGCGATTTGCCCGCACGCAGTTCCAGGTTCACATCGTGCAGAACCCGCACTTCCTTTGGCCCCTGACGGAACGTTTTCTTGACGTTCCGGGCCTCCAGCGCAAACGCCTGTGATTGCCCG
>JAZFUZ010000185.1:0-6145 GCA_036447475.1 Lysobacterales bacterium
ACCGATATAGGGGGTGATGACGCGCACCATACTCTCAGCCAGGCCGAGGGATCTAGCAATCTGCATCCTGTCCCGATGAGGCGCCTGGCAGGACGACCAAACGGTAAAGACACCCTCATCATCTACCCGGGCGACCCCGCCTTCTGTCTCGAGAAATGCATGCTCGGCCCACTGCGTTCGATAGGTGTTTTCGACAATGACATCAGCGGATGCAAGCGCCGCTTCCACGTCACCGCTGGTGTATGTCATTTGCATCATGACATTACCCTGACCGGCTACCACTTGATCGGCACCGGGTTTCATCGCCTCCAGTGGATCGAAGATACCGCTGAGAACTTCATAGTCCACTTCAATCGCTGCGAGTGCAGCATCAGCGGTTTTTTCATCCACTGCAGCGACCGCGGCGACTGCATCCCCCTGGAAGCGCACCTCATCAACCGCCAGCAACGGCTGATCCGGATAGGCATAGAGATAGCTGTTTTCACCGGGGATATCCGCATGCGTGATGACGGCAAATACGCCGGGGATATCTTTTGCCTTGCTGACATCCAGGTTTTTGATTCGCGCCCTCACATGGGGGCTGTACAGCAGCTTACCGGTGAGCATGCCCGGCAATTGAATATCCGGACAATAACGGGCCTTGCCGGTAACGATATCCTCAGCACCGGGTGCGCTGACCCACTGACCGACTACGTTTAACTCACGCATGGGGCGCCTCTTTCCTATTTACCCTCTGTCGAATTTCTGCGGCTGCCTGGCATACTGCCTTGACGACATTTTGATATCCTGTGCAGCGACAGAAATTTCCCGCAATCGCGGTGAGAATTTCCTTCCGCGAGGGATTGTCATTGGACAACAACAGGGCATAACAGGAAATCAGCATGCCCTGGGTACAAAAACCGCACTGAAAGGCCCAGGTCTCGGCGAATGCGCGTTGCAGCGGATGCAATTGGCCGTTCACGGCCAGACCTTCTATGGTGGTGATCCGTGCGCCATCGGCCTGCGGCGCCAACACCATGCAGGCGTTCACCACCCGGCCGTCGAGCAGTACCACACAAGCGCCGCAATCACCACTGCTGCAGCCGTCCTTGGTGCCGGTCAGCCCGGCCTCTTCGCGCAGAACGCTCAACAGGGTTCGAACGGGTTCGACTTTCACATTCTGCGGCTTGCCGTTTATGGTCAGGAGGATGTCCATTTCAGTCATTGGAACCACTCCTGCCAAGTTCATCCCGGCTTGCCAGCAGCGCTCTGCGCACCAGCACCTGCGCCATCTTTTCACGATAGTTCCTGCTGGCGCGTACATCCGTGATCGGTGAGATTTCCTTGCTTGCTGCGATGGCAGCCTCCTCAACCCGATCCTCAGAGAGTTCGTTGCCCATCAATACCGCCTCGGCGGCAACTGCGCGTAGCGGTGTCGGGGCCGCGGCGCCCAGTACAATGCGCGCCTCATACACGGTACCTTGCTTAGCCAGCGTCAGCCGGGTGCTCACATTGATAATGGAAATCGCCATGGAGCGGCGTTGCCCCAGCTTGATGAACCTTGCGGCTGTACCAGGCGGCATCAGGGGCAGCCGGATTTGGGTCAGAATCTCGTTAGCACGGATGACGGTTTGACCGGGGCCGGTAAAAAATTCCGCCAGCGGAAGTACTCGCTCGCCGACCGACGAGGCCAATACAATGCTGGCATCGTAAGCCATTAACGGCGGCGCCAGATCGGCTGCCGGAGAAGCATTGGCGAGATTGCCACCCAGTGTGGCCCGGTTGCGGATGGGTGGCCCGGCAAACTGCCGGCAAGCCTCAAGCAGGGCCGGAAACAAAACCGCAAGCTGCTCATCGCCAAGTATTTGTGACAGGGTCACATAAGCACCCAGCCGCACCTCGCCCGCATGACATGAAATGGTATCGAGCGAAACCCGGCGCAGATCGAGGAGTAAGCCGGGCGAGAAGACCCGGTCTCTCATCCTCAGAATCAGGTCCGTTCCACCCGCAATCACCCGCGTGTGTTCGCCCTCCTGCTGCTTGATTTGCAGGGCATCCCCAAGAGATTCGGCTGCGATGTACTGAGGATTATTCATAGCAAATTCTTGCATTTTCCGCTGTAACTTGCCAGGTCAGTGCCGGTTAATCGGTATTAGGGCCTGTTAACAGGCCTTGAGACAGATAAGCGCATCCACTGCCACGACGCCCTGGCCATCCGGCAATACCATCAGCGGATTGATGTCCAGTTCCAGCAGCGTGTCCCAGTGATCCTCTGCAAAAGCAGCAATGCCAAGAGTTGCATCGATGACCGCGTTGATGTCACCGGCCGTTTTACCCCGGAAACCCGTCAGCAATTTCGAAACAGTCAACGAATTGATCGCTTCAGCAACCGCGGCTCGATTTGTAGGCAGCAAGAGACTCACGCTGTCGGAAATCAACTCCACCAGGATACCACCAGCTCCGATCACCAAAGCCGGCCCAAACTGTTCATCGCGCTTGATGCCAATAATCAACTCCGCAACGGCCCCGGTGACCATACGCTCAATGAGAAACCTATCCGCGACGACCTGGCTATCCGCAACGGACTGTATCCCAACGGAGTCTGAAATCTCTTTGACAGCCAACTTTACTTCTTCAGCACTATTGAGATTCAGCATGACGGCGCCCAGGTCCGACTTGTGCAGGAATGTCTCTCCCACCGCTTTCACAACCACCGGGTAACCGACCCGATCAGCCGCACTGGGGGCGTCCCCGGCGGTGGCGAGTTCGCCAACAGGGGTGGGCACTCCATAGCCCCCAAGACGGCTCTTGCTCTCCCATTCGTCCAGGAATACAGCCTGCTTGTAATCCGCTGCAGATCCGGCAAAGACCCTGGGTAAAATGTCTGTACCGGCCTTGTCTTCGCGATAAGCGTGGTAGCCGGTGGCCATTGAATAGGCAAACAGGCCATCTTCAAACCCCTGCAGCGGGACCACACCGTTTGATATCAAGTGATCACGCATGCTTTTGGGCAGCAACTCGCTGATTGTGCAGAGCACGAATGCAGGCATTCCGGTTTTTTTGTGCGCAGCGATGAAGGCATCCAGTGTAACCACCCATTCATTGACTTCGTTGGCGACTGCTTCGGCACGGACACTGGGATGATCATAAATCAGAAAGGCAGCATCGTGGTTGCCCGACATGGCCACTGTGAAACAGCGCTGCTGGGCAGCGCCGTTGCCCCAGATTGAAGTATTGTAATCGAATGGATTGGAAACCGTGACATAGTTTTCGAACTGGGTATTCAGATCAACCATTTGGGCGCCGGAAAACGGTTTCATATCCAATCCGAACTCGACGGCATGATCCGCCATGATCGAGGCCTCACCACCGGAACATGACAAGCTTAGTACGTTATTCCCCTTGAGCGGCCCAGCCAGATCCAGCACCTTTAGTGTCTCCAGCATGCGGTTAAGTGAATGCACGCGGATGACCCCCAGTCGCTTGAACAGGGCATCATGGAGTGTGTCAGAACCCGTCAGGGAACTCGTATGTGTGCTTGACTGCTGCGCGCTCGCGCTGGTCTTGCCCACCTTCAGGACGACGATCGGTACACCTTGTTCCAGTGCTCGCGCGGCCGCGCGGCAAAAATGACCGACGTCATCGATGCCCTCAATATACATACCGATGGCGCGAACCCGCTCGTCATCGAGCAGTGCATCGATATAGTCGCCCGGCCCGAGGACCGACTGGTTGCCTGTGCCAATCACGTGGGTGAAATTGACCGAACGTAAATTCATCGTCAGGTTCATCGCGATGTTGCCGCTCTGCGAAATCAGGGCGACGCCACGATCGACCGGCTCGCATCCGAACAGGTAGGGCCACAGGGCACAGCGGTCGAGGAAATTCAAAAAACCGAAAGTATTGGGGCCAATCAGCGGCATATTGCCGGCAGCCTCGATCAGCTTCTGCTCCAGTTCCCGGCCATCTGCGCCCATCTCCGCAAAACCGGCAGCGTAGCAGACGCAACCCCCCGCGCCGCTTTGTGACAGGCTGCTTACGATAGCGACTGTCAGCTCGCGATTGACGCCAACGTATGCCGCGTCCGGCACTCCGGGCAGGTCTTCGATGCTTCGGTAGCACTTGAATCCTTCCATGGATTTCCGTGTGGGATGGACCGGCCAGATTTCTCCCTGGTAGCCCATTTCTACAGAACGCCTGATCACCATCGCGGCGATCGTACCGCCAACGAAGGCGATGCTGCGCGGTGAAAAAAGCCGGGCCAGTTTGTGTGAGCAGGAATCCACCAATCATCTTCTCTTGTTCTGACGAGACTTCATGATTAGTGATCCCGCCAGAAATTTGTTGCTAGTATTCGACATGAGTGAAAGATTTTTGATCATATAATCCTTCATCCCACATGGTTTCGGAATGTCGAAATAGTGCTGTTTGTGTCGCATTAAATGTGACTCTAAAGACAGCGATCGCACATCATATGATTGTCTGCGCAAACATCAGTGATGTTTGCCAGACATACTAACAATCTGAAAGGAAAGCGATATGTCAGAATACGTCCATGTTTCCCGCAGGGGTGGCGTTCTCGAAATTGTCATTGACAAACCCAAGGCCAATGCCATCGACATCAAGGTCAGTCAGGCACTGGGCGAGGCTTTTGTCACCTTGCGTGATGACCCCGAGTTGGCGGTTGGCATCATCACCGGTGCGGGCGAGCGCATTTTTTGTGCCGGCTGGGACCTCAAGGCGGTTGAGGCCGGCGAGATGTCGTTGGAAAACTGGTGGGAGGATGACTACGGCCCCGGCGGATTTGGCGGTATAACCGAGTTGTGGGATCTGAACAAGCCGGTGATCGCGGCATTGAACGGGATCACCCTGGGCGGCGGAGTTGAAATAGCTCTTTCCTGTGATCTGATTATTGCGGCCGAACACGTGGAATTCGCCTGTCCGGAAATGCCGCTGGGGATTGTGCCCGACGCAGGTGCAATTCAGCGTTTGCCACGGCGCCTGCCCTATAACAAGGCAATGGAAATGCTGTTGCTGGGTGGGCGCATGGGGGCGGTGGAGGCGGCCAGTTACGGCCTGGTGAATGCCGTCGTGCCGGCGGATCAGTTGATGGCCAAAGCGCGGGCCTGGGCCGACCAATTGGCCGGCGTGACGCCACTGGCCCTGCAGTCGGTCAAGGAACTGCTGCGCGCCATCGAGGGCGACACCGTCCAACAGGCGTTCCAGACCATGCGCACCGCCGATTTGCCGAACTACCAGGCTTTGCTCAGTTCAGATGACGCGCAGGAGGGCATCAGCGCATTCGTTGAGAAGCGCAAGGCCGACTTCAAAGGCAAGTGAGGCAGAGGGTTCTTAACGACATGACAGAAAAGTTCACAGGCATCGAGCCCCGTAAAGTACGCCACATCACCTGCATTGGCGCCGGGCCCATTGGCGCAGGCTGGTCCGCCTGGTTCCTTGCAAGGGGTTACAAGGTTACCGCCTATCTTCATGACCTGGCGGCCGAGGAGACTTCCCTGCGTTCGCTGATTGACACGGCCTGGGTCAGCCTGGAGGCACTGGGGCTTGCCCCGGGCGCTTCGCGCGACAATCTCTTTTGCACCAGCGACCTTGCAGAATCAGTGGCCGGGGCCGAATTCGTGCAGGAATGTGCGCCTGAGAACCTCGAGTTGAAACAGACGCTGTATGCCCGGCTGGGAGAACTCGTGCCCACAAACGTGGTGATTGCCTCGAGCACCTCCGGCCTGCTCATGACGGACATCCAGGCCAGGTGCCCCAGCCCCGAACGCACGGTGGTCGGACACCCGTTCAATCCACCCTACCTGCTGCCCCTGGTCGAAGTCGTTGGCGGTGCAAAAACAGATCCGGAGGCGGTGAAGTGGGTCGTCGATTTCTACCGGATTGCCGGCAAGGCGCCACTCGCCCTGTCCCGGGAAATCCCGGGATTCATTGCCACCCGCCTGCAGGAAGCCATGTGGCGCGAAGTCCTGCACATGGTTACCAATGATGAGGCGACCGTGGAGCAAATCGATTTCGCCATCGTCAACGGCCCGGGACCACGCTGGGCAATGATGGGGCCATGCCTTACCTACCACATCGGAGGTGGCGAGGGCGGCATGGCTTATTGCCTGGATCAATTTGGCCCGGCCCTGAAGCTTCCCTGGAC
>JAZFUZ010000186.1:0-3927 GCA_036447475.1 Lysobacterales bacterium
ATTGGAAGCGCCGCACGGTCAACCGGGCGAAGAATTTGAAGTGGAAATTTACTACCAGCGCGAATTGAAATGGAACCGTGTGATGGCCCCTTGCCGGGTGGTCAAAGACGTGTTCTGGAACCCGCCTCGCAGGCGCCAGACTCCACCCGCAGATTTCTAGGCCTGCTGAATGCCCCCTCAAGTGAGGTAAACAGTGGGTCAATAATCGCGGAAGATTTTCAGAGAAGCGTGTACTTCAGGGAAGTAAGCTTTTATTCTTTCCTCACTCTGGGAGCCTGTCGGATTTAACATAATGTGCTGCGAAAAAGCCGAGTTTGGCCAGATTTACCGCTCAGGCTACCCGCCTCACCCTTGCCGCTTTATCCAGATCATAAGTGGCCTGAAGATTCATCCACAACTTCGGCGATGTGCCGAGTGCGTCAGCAAGGTCAAGCGCCGCTGCCGCAGTGATACCTCGCTTCCCCTTAATGAGTTCGTTCAATCGAGTCTTCGTCCAGCCAATCTTCTCTGCAAAGGCCGCCTGCGTAGCACCCTTTGGCTCAAGAAATTCCTCGAGCAAAATCTCACCCGGGTGAAACGGATTTTTCGGTTGTCTAGCCATTTCTGCTGCCTATGTCAGTGATAATCTATAACTTGTACATCAAGGGCGGTTCCTCCCTCCCAATGGAAAACCACTCTCCATTGATCATTGATCCGGATTGAGTGGAAACTCTTCCACCTCCCCTTGAGGCGCTCCAGGCGATTGCCGGGTGGCACTCTCAAATCCCTCAGCTCACTCGCATCATGTAAATAAAGCAGTTTTCGCCTGCCTGCCCGGCGAAGCTCGGGCGGAAATGCTCTTGTGGCCTTCGTTCGCTTGTCATCGAACAGGTCCTCCGCCAGAGTATTTCCGAAGGTCTCAATCACATTATCATATTATCGAAACTCGATAATAAGTCAAGAAAGAAGTATAGATACCATAGATTTTTGATTATCGGAACGGTTCATGCCTGGTGCAATATGCGGACTAAATCCCTGCTCTGACGGGAAATCCTTTATCACAGAGGATGACTCAGGCTTTCCATCACGATGAGTGTGCAGTGGATTTCGTGGTTCGCCGGGGTGACCTGGTATTTACTGTCTGTATTACCAAGGATCTTGCGTAAAAGAAAACCACCGGGATCGGTTAAAATAAAAAAAATATTGGCGGGCATTCATCGCGGCATCACTCATGAAATTGAACCAGAACCAGTTACACCTTGTTGCCCGTGCATCGAGCGGTATCTTTTGCCTGCCCGGCTGTGAAGAATCCTGTGCGCACAGCAGCCAGGACCGGGAGTTCGAAACCGCACGTGACGCTTTGGCCGCCGGGTTCAGGCCGTGCGCCAAGTGCAAGCCACTGCATACCAGCGTAGCAGACCCGTCGTGGCTGGAATCACTGATGGGCGCTGTCGAAGCAGACCCCGCCAGGCGCTGGCATGACCGTGACCTCGAGGCGATGGATATGGAACCGGCTACCGTCAGGAGGTGGTTCATTGCCAATCACGGGTTGACCTTTCATGCCTATACACGCCTGAGGCGCATGAGCTCGGCATTGCAACAGATTCAGCATGGCGCACCCGTCAGGCAAACGGTGGTCGCGCTTGGTTATGAATCAGAAGGCAGCTTTCGAGAAGCTTTTTCCCAGGTATTCGGTAATCCGCCATCAGCCGTAGATCGCGAATCCTGTATCTGGATCAACCGGATTGCCACACCGCTCGGCTCAATGATCATGGGCGTATCGGACCAGGGTTTGTGCCTGCTGGAGTTTGCCGAACGCCGTATGCTGGACACACAACTCAAGCGCTTGCGGCAGAGAATGGGTCGCGTGTTCCTGCCGGGTGATCACTCCCTGATGCAGCAAGTGAAGACCGAGCTCGACGACTACTTTGGCAACAGGCTGCGGCAATTCACCCTGCCCATCGAGGCACCGGGGACGGAATTCCAGGAGTCGGTGTGGCAGGCGCTGCTGCGCATTCCTTACGGGGAAATGCGCAGCTACGCCGCCATTGCCGAAGAAATCGGTCAACCAACCGCGGTGCGGGCCGTCGGGCGCGCCAACGGCGACAATCGCATCGCCATCATCATCCCCTGTCACCGTGTGGTCGCCTCCGACGGCGAGCTCACCGGCTACGGCGGCGGGGTGTGGCGCAAGCAATACCTGCTCTCACTGGAGCAGTCTCAGGATTTTCATTTGGCTTGAGATGGGAAGATCAGGTGAGAGATGAGGCGCCAGCAATAATGGAAATCCATCCCCAGGCAAACTAACATCCGCACATGGGCAAGCGCTTATCAAAAATCTATACACGTACCGGAGACAAGGGCACAACCGGTCTCGGCGACGGATCCCGGGTCCGGAAAGACCACTTGCGGGTCGAAGCCTTTGGCACTGTGGATGAACTGAATAGTGTCGTGGGGCTGGTACTTGCGGCAAAACTACCGATCCACATCCAGTCAATCCTTAACCGCGTGCAACACGAATTGTTCGATCTCGGTGGTGAGCTGTGTATGCCGGGTACCAAGCTGATTCCAGACCGTTACATCGATGGCCTGGAGGCCGATCTGGACAAGCTCAATGAGAATCTGCCACCGCTGCAGGATTTCATCCTGCCGGGCGGGTCGGAATCAGCAGCGCGCTGCCACCTGGCGAGAACCGTTTGCCGCCGGGCTGAACGCAGAGTGGTGGCCCTGGCTCGCGATGAAGATGTCAACCAAGCCACTATCCGCTACCTGAACCGTCTTTCCGATTTCCTGTTCGTAGCCGCCAGGGTTATGGTCCGTGCAGACGGCGGTTCCGAAGTCCTCTGGGTGCACGGAGATCAGCGAGTATAGGAACGTCCTAATCATTGCTGGGGAATGAGAACTGTGCGCCTTCGCGCACCTTGCTGGAGGGCCATCGCTGGGTAATCGTTTTACGCCGGGTGTAGAAGCGGACCGCGTCAGGCCCGTAAGCATACAGGTCGCCAAACAGGGAACGCTTCCAGCCACCGAAGCTGTGGTAAGCGACCGGTACCGGTAGCGGGACATTGACGCCGACCATGCCGACCTTGATGTTGTCGCTGAAATACCGCGCTGCCTCGCCATCGCGGGTAAAGATGCAGGTACCGTTGCCGTATTCGTGCTGGTCAATCAGGTCCATGGCTTCGCGCATGGTGTTCACACGCACAACGCAGAGCACGGGACCAAAAATTTCGTCCTGGTAAATCTTCATCTCCGGTGTCACGCGGTCGAACAAGGTGCCGCCCAGGAAATAGCCATCCTCGTGACCGCTGACCAATAATCTGCGTCCGTCCACAACCAGCTCGGCACCTTCGCGCTCACCCAGGTCCACGTATCCTGTCACTTTCTCCAAGTGCTGGCGGGTGATCAGGGGGCCCATATCATTGTCGTTGTCGGTGCCCGGGCCAACTTTCAACTGTTCCAGCTCCGCTTTCAGTTTTCCAACCAGGACGTCCCCGGTTTCCTCACCTACCGTAACCGCCACGGAAATAGCCATGCAGCGTTCCCCGCAGGAACCGTAAGCCGCACCCATCAGTGCAGATACGGCATTGTCCATGTCCGCATCGGGCATCACGATGGCGTGGTTCTTGGCGCCACCCAGCGCCTGAACGCGCTTGCCGTGTGCGCTGCCGGTTTGATAGACATATTCCGCAATTGCGGTGGAACCCACGAAAGAAACTGCCTGCACCCGCGGATCTCTCAGCAAGGTATCCACGGCTTCCTTGTCACCGTTCACCAGGTTGAATACACCCTCGGGCAAGCCTGCTTCATGCAACAATTCAGCCACCAGCATCGGGGCAGATGGATCCCGCTCAGAGGGCTTAAGTACAAAGGTATTGCCGCAGACGATGGCCATCGGGTACATCCCCATCGGCACCATCGCCGGGAAGTTGAACGGTGTGATGCCGG
>JAZFUZ010000187.1:0-9911 GCA_036447475.1 Lysobacterales bacterium
ATTTCCCTGTCTTTTACTTCCTCGAGCTCGGGGGGCAGGGGAATCTCGATGCCGAGGGTTTCTTCGATGACTTCCAAGAACTTGGCCGGGTGGGCAGTGCACAGGAAAACACCTTCTTCGCCGGCCTCGAGTGACTGATCCAGCGCCGCCCAGGCCAGTGCGCTGTGCGGGTCGGCAAGGTAATCACGGGCATACAGATCTCTCATGGCCTTTCGGGTCTGGTCATCATCAAGCGCTGTGGATGAAAGCAGGTCCGCCAGTACCAGGCCGTGTCGCTCCCCCAGTTCCAGCACGCGGGGAAAATTGTTCGGCAGCGAAATGTCCATTGCATTGGTGATTGTGGTGACGGTCGCTCGCGGATCCCATTTTCCTGAAGCCAGAAAACGCGGAACCGTGTCATTCATATTGGTCGCTGCAATCACGCGCTTGTAAGGAAGCCCGATGGCATGGGCAATCAGGCCGGCGGTGATGTTGCCGAAATTACCGCTGGGTATACTGAGCACCAATTCGTGTACATCCTCCACTGCAGCGGCGGCTTCAAAGTAGTAACAAACCTGCGCCACGAGGCGGGCAATGTTGATCGAATTGGCAGAATTCAGACCCAGTTCCCGCTTGAGTTCATCGTCGTCGAATGACTGCTTGACCAGCTGTTGGCAGGTATCGAAATCCGCTTCCACAGCGATGGTGTGCACATTACCGCCCAGCGTGCAAAAGAGCTTCTCCTGTAAAGGGGAAATCCTTCCCCTGGGATACAATACAAGCACTTTGATACCCGGCTGGCCATAGTAGGCATGAGCAACCGCGGCCCCGGTATCGCCGGATGTCGCGGTTAGGATCGTCATGGGACCGCCGTCGTGAAACTCGGCCAGGCAGCTGGCCATGAAACGCGCTCCGAAATCCTTGAATGCCAGCGATGGTCCGTGGAAAAGTTCCAGCGCACGGGTCCCGTCTTCCAGGCTTGGCAATGCCAGCGGGAAATCGAAGGCGGACGCAACCATTTTCTGCATGGTGCCTGCACTGATCTCACCACCTGTGAGGTGTTGGAGCACCGCGATACTGCGGGGAACAAAGGCCTCCTGCAACAAGCCACTTACATCATCCAGCTTCTCGAAGAAACGCGGAAAGTACAGGCCCTGGTCCCGCCCCAGGCCGTGTAAAACAGCCTCACGGAAAGTAACTTGCTCAGACGGATGCTTGATATTAATTAATTGCAAAAGACACTCCAAACCATGTTTTTCAGCTTACCGGTTCATTATTCGATACTGCGGGCGCCACTGAGATCGGCACGGCAAATATGCACGAACCCCTGTTCGGTTTCCTGGTAATGATCGGCCAGCCAGGATGCCGTGGCCAGGGCGACTTCGAAATCATCCACCAGCGCAAACACGGTCGGACCGGAGCCGGAAATTCCAACCGCCAGTGCCCCGAGCCGTCGCAGCTCGATTTTCGCCTGGTCAAATCCCGGTAACAGGGAGCGCCGGTACGGTTCGGCGATGTGATCCACCAGGGAGTCGGCCGCAAGCGCCGTATTGCCGGTGTGGAGCGCGTAAACGAACTGGGCAAATTGTGCCCCGTGCCGGACAGCGGTTATGCGGGGTATTTCATCCGGCAATACCCCGCGCGCAACCCGGGTCATCAATTCAGTGCCTGGCCAGCAAACCACCGCACGCCATGCGCCCGGCCAGGGCAGGGAATATTCAGCGTGGCTTCCCGGGGGGCACAAGCGAAGGCCGCCATACAGGCACGGGGCAATGTTATCCAGGTGGATTTCACCGCTGATACTGCCTTCCATTTGTGCCATCAGGCCAAAAATATCGTGGTGGCTTAGGGGGTTACCATACCAGCAGTTCAGCGCTTCGAGCGCAGCAACGATGGAACTGGCACTGGACCCCAGGCCGCTGCCGACCGGCAGGCGCTTGTCGAGCAGCACCTTCAAGGGTTGGATATCGAAGCCTTTAACAGCTGCCGCTGACTGAAACGCACGGCAGCTGCTGATCACGATATTCTTTTCCTGATCGTCAGGCAGCCTTTGGGCAAAGGTGCCCTTCACTTCCAGAGCCCAGTCCGCCTCGTTGGGCTTATCCGAATCCGGCAAGCTGAGTTGCACCAAGTCGCCCAGCAGGGTGCCGTCCAGCGGTGCCAGCGCCAAGCCCAAAGCATCAAAGCCGACCGAAAAGTTGCCGATCGAGGCCGGTGCATAAACCGTCAGCGGCACCATGCGATCGAGCCGCCTCTTTTTCCCTGGTCTTTTCAGTAAAGATCCCATGACTAGCCCGCATATTGCACGAAGGATCCGGAATTTGCGCAGTAACTGGCGAAACAGTTTGGTCGATCGTTCGAAAAAGCATAGCGAAAGCTATGGTTTGAAAGGGATCGGACGAAATGTGAAGCCGGATGCAGTGCAAAACCGGATCGAACAAACTGTATTTCTTGCAGGGCAATCATTCCATCCATAACTCCTTCAAAAACTCATAATAAGTCAATTATTCGTCCGCCTTCGTGCAATATGCGGGCTAGCCTGCCTGTTGGTCAAGCGGTCTCCAGACCGTGCGCAGAATATCGCCAAAAACACCGGCCGCAGTAACTGCGGCGCCGGCCCCGTAACCTCGCAGCACCAGTGGTATGGGCTGGTAATAACGTGTATGCAAGACCAGTGCGTTTTCACCGTCACGGATTGCGCCCAGTGGTTCGCTCGACGGCACGGCTTCGATCGCTACCCGGCACTTACCGTCCTCAATGCGGCCAACGTAACGCAACACCCTGCCCTGTGCTTCCGCGGCACGGATTCTCGCCGAGAAATCCTCATCCAGGAACTGGAGGGCATCGATCAGCTCCGAGCGATCTACATGACTCACCGCATCCAGGGGCACCGCCGGCTCGACGTCGATGTCATCGAGTTCCAGCTGCAAACCCACCTCGCGAGCGACGATCAGCAGCTTCCTGGCCACGTCCATACCGGACAGATCATCTCGGGGATCCGGTTCAGTAAAGCCCAGCTCCATGGCTTTCGCCACCGCCGCCGACAAGGGCACGCCGTCCTCCAACAGGCCGAAGATCATGGACAGCGAACCGGACAGAATCCCTTCAAAGGTTTTCAGTTCGTCACCGGAGCGGATCAGGCCCTGCATGGTGTCTATCACCGGCAGGCCCGCGCCAACATTGGTTTCGTAGAGAAATTTCCGGAAATTTTTGGTCGCCACAACGCGTATTTCGTGATAGTAATCCAGGCTCGCAGTATTGGCTTTTTTGTTTGCGGCCACGACGTTGAAACCGTTGCGCAGGAAGCGCACGTACTGTGCCGCCAGCTCCTCGTCGCTGGTGCAGTCAATGATGGTGGGATTGAGCAGCCCCAGGTTTTCCCGGATGGCGATGACGTCGTCAATGGACCAGGGTCGGCCTTTCTTTGCCAGGTCTTGCCGCCAGCAGCCGAGGTCCAACACGTCATCCGCCACCAGCAATTTGCTGCTGTTGGCAATGGCGCGCACACGCAAGTCCGCGTGATGCTCGCGCAAGCTTTGTGCCTGGCGTTGAAATTGCGCCAGCAGCTCGCCACCGACATTGCCGCAACCCAGTAAAATCACATCAATATGCGTGGAGCGGCTGAAAAACGCGGTATGACAGGCACGCAGGGCCGATCGTGCCGCGTCCCCCTTGACCACAACCGCA
Organism: Lysobacterales bacterium; assembly: GCA_036447475.1. Taxonomy (GTDB): domain Bacteria; phylum Pseudomonadota; class Gammaproteobacteria; order Xanthomonadales; family SZUA-36; genus JAJRRA01. The sequence goes on from JAZFUZ010000187.1 coordinate 3,667, forward strand.
ATGGCGCATTCGGTGGATCCTTGCGCGAGCACTTCCACGTTGACACCCGCCGATGAAATAGCGGTCAGAAAACGAGCGGCAATGCCACGATAGCGTTTCATGCCCTCACCGACCAAGGACACCACCGCCCGGTCGCTTTGCACCGAGATTTCGTCGATCAGGCCATGCAGCCTTTCGAAATGAAATTCCTCCTCCAGGGCCTTGCGCGCCTTGACTTCATCCGCCCGCCGCACGCACAAGGTGATGCTGTACTCCGAGGAAGATTGCACGATCAGCAGGATCGAGATGGCCTCACTGGCCAGGGCATCCATCACGCGCCGCGCGATACCCACCCGACCCCGAAGACCGCCGCCCTGCAGGGTGATCGAAGTCACGTCATGGAGGTGTGATATCCCCCTCACCACGTGGCTGCGTTTCGCCCCTGAGTGCACCCGGGTCCCCGGTTTCGATGGATCGTAGGTATTTCTGACCTCGCAGGGAATCTGCTTGCCTGCCAATGGCGCCAGGGCCTTGGCGGAAATCACTCTGGCGCCAAAATAAGTCAGCTCCATGGCCTCGCTGTAGCTGACTTCATTCAGGCATTGTGCGTTGCTGACAATACGCGGATCTGCGCTGTAGAATCCGTCCACATCTTTCCAGATCTGGCACAGGCTGGCCCCGGTCGCGGCGGCGATGACCGCTGCTGAATAGTCGGTGCCGTTGCGCCCCAGCAACTGGATACCGCCGTCGGCATTGCGGCCATAGAAACCCGGTAAAACCATGATCCGGGCGTCCTTACCCAGCCTTTCGGCCAGCAAAGGCGCTGCCGCTTCGATATCCACCAGGGCGTCCAGCCAGCTGTCGTTGGCCAGTGGCAGTACATCGGTATCCGACCACTGCACGCTGAGACCGCGGTGCTGGAGCAAATCCACCATCAAACGGCTGCTGAAACCTTCGCCGCTGGCCAGGATTTTGGCCCGGGTCTCATCAGGGCACTGTCCGAGCAGGCGGATGCCCTCCTCGCGCCGGCTTAGCGTGGCATGCTGCTCCTCGAGAAATTGACTGGCCAATGGCGTGGAGATGTCCTGCTTTGACAGCTCATCTATTATCGTGCGTTCGCTGTCAATCGCCTGCTCCAGGTACCGAGCGCCACTACCGCCCGCTACCGCCGTGTCGATGGCCCCCTCCAGCAGGTCGGTGACACCCTTGACCGCAGAAAGCACGACGATCACCCGCCGCGCGACCGCATGGCTTTCAATTATGTCCGCACTGGCGTTAAAACCCTTAAGGTCGGTCAGTGACGTCCCACCAAATTTCTGGACCAGGAGTTCACTGCTACTCATTCACCGACCCCCCCTCATAAGCATCCTGGTGCACGGAACGCATTGCCCGCCCCGAAGGATCGTTCATTTCCTGCATGGTCTTGTCCCATAAAACGGCCTCCGGTGTGCTGCAAGCCACAGTTGGACCCCCGGGGACTGTCTGTGCCGCCGACGCCAGCGGGAAATGCTGCTCGAACAGGCTGCGGAAATAATAGGCCTCCTTCGAGACCGGGGTATTGAAGGGAAAACGTCCCTCTGCCCGTGCCATTTCAGCGTCGCTGACGTGCTCCTCAGCGCAATCCTTAACCGCGTCGATCCAGTCATAACCCACACCGTCAGAGAATTGCTCCTTCTGACGCCAGGCAATGGATTCGGGCAGCATGTCGCTGAAGGCTTCGCGCAGAATCTGTTTTTCGATTCGGCCTTGGGTAATCATCTTGTCTGCCGGGTTGATGCGCATGGCGACATCGAGAAATTCCTTGTCGAGGAACGGAACACGGGCTTCCACCCCCCAGGCCGCCATGGCCTTGTTGGCACGCAGGCAATCATAGCTATGCAGGCGTGAGAGCTTGCGCACTGTTTCCTCGTGAAAAGCCCGGGGATCAGGCGCCTTGTGGAAATAAAGATAGCCACCGAATATTTCGTCCGCACCCTCACCCGACAACACCATCTTGATACCCATTGCGCGAATCTTGCGCGCCAACAGGTACATCGGCGTCGCCGCACGAATGCTGGTCACGTCGTAGGTTTCCAGGTGGTAAATCACTTCATCCAGAGCGTCCAGGCCTTCCTGGATGGTGAAAGTCATTCCGTGGTGTACGGTGCCAATGTGATCGGCCGCGATTTGCGCGGCCAGTAAATCAGGTGAGCCTTCCAGGCCAATGGCGAAGGAATGCAGGCGCGGCCACCAGGCCGAGCTCTGTTCATGGTCCTCCACGCGCATGGTGGCATGCTTGGCGGCCAGGGCCGCGATGATGGAAGAGTCCAGACCACCGGACAACAAAACGCCATAGGGCACGTCAGTCATCAGGTGCTTGATCACTGACTGCTCCAGTGCCTCGGCCAGTGCATCACGGTTTGTCACCGCGTTCTCCACGGCGCTGTATTCAGTCCAGTCACGATCATACCACCGGCGCGGTTGACCCTCACTGCTGCACCAGTAATGCCCGGGAGGAAATTCGTGTACCTGGTTGCAAACATCCATCAGGGCCTTCATTTCCGATGCCACCAACAATTGGCCGTGCTGGTCATGACCGTAGTACAGCGGCATGATGCCGATCGGATCACGCGCCATCATCCAGAAATCCTTGTCCTCATCGTACAGACAAAAGGCATACATGCCGGACAGGCGGTCGAGGAAATCGGTCCCGTGCTGCAGGTAAAGCGGCAGGATCACCTCGCAGTCGGACTCGGTGCGGAATCGGTACTTGCCCGCAAATTCATCACGAATATCGCAGTGGTTGTAGATTTCACCATTTACGGCCAGCGCCTGACGGCCGCTTTCGCTCAGGATGGGCTGGGCGCCGGTGTTGACATCGACAATGGCCAGCCGCTCATGCGCCAGCACGGCATTGTCGGCAGTGTAGACACCACTCCAGTCCGGCCCGCGGTGCCGCAACAGGCGGGATTGCCGCAAAGCCATCTTACGGACAGATTTCAGGTCCTGGCGTATCTGCAATACGCCGAATATCGAGCACATGAGACGCCCTCACTAACGAATCCAGGTTCTTGCCGGCACTTACTTTTCTTGTTGCGCCAGATCATCACTCCGTCCCAAAAAAAACACAGGCCAGAACCATTGATATTAAGGGCTAAGTCTTTACATTTCCAGAGCCGGGGTCAGACCCCGGCTCTGGAAAAGAACGGGCCCAGGCTGTAGAACCTGAGGTTTTGCAGTTACTTCATGCCTAGTTGCAGCTTTGCCAGGGCTTCTCCGCCGGGATTGAGGTCACGGTATTTGAAGTCTTTCAGCGGCATTTTTGCGGTGTTGGAGATGTCATGCAAGTCCGGCAGGTCTTCATTGATGAACAGCAGGCCGGTGATTACCTGACCCCGGTCACGGTGTTTTTCCAGGTAGGCCAGCGCCTTGCTGCGCGACGTGGGGTCATACTCCGCGTCGACCTTTTTCAGCACGATGGTGGAACCGTCGTGCATCTTGATGGATACGGCTTTACCTTCCTTGTACTCGGTCGTGATGGGTTGGGTGGGAAGGACCAGGTCGACACTGGTCGCGGTGTGTGAATGTTCACGGATGTAGGCGTAACTCTTGGTCGAGCCAACATGATCGTTGAAGGTAACGCAGGGTGAGATGATGTCCAGCACCGCGCAGCCTGGATGTGCAATGCCCGCCTTGAGCAATGGCACCAACTGCTCACGGTCACCTGAAAATGCGCGCGCCACAAAACTGGCGCCCATGGAAATTGAAGTCGCGACCACATTGATATTCTGCATCACGTTGACCGCGCCCTTCTTGGACGTGCTGCCCGGATCAGCAGCCGCCGAGAACTGACCCTTGGTGAGGCCATACACTCCGTTATTCTCGATCATGTAAAGCATATTCAGGTTGCGGCGGATAACATGAGCATACTGACCGAAGCCGATGGAAAGAGAATCACCATCGCCGGAAATGCCGATGCAGATCAGTTCGCGGTTGGCTACCGTCGCGCCCGTGGCCACTGAAGGCATGCGCCCGTGGACAGCATTGAAGCCGTGGGCGCCGTGAACGAAATAGGCCGGCGTCTTGGAGGAACAACCGATGCCGGACAACTTGATCAACTGTTCCGGCGCGATGGACATTTCCCACAAGGCCTGGATCAGCGCTGCGGTAATCGAGTCGTGGCCGCAACCGGCACACAGCGTGGACATGGAGCCTTCATAGTCCCCCAGGAACAGTCCTAACTTGTTCTTCTTTTGTCCAGGCAGTGCAATTTTTGGCTTGCGAATGAAGCTCATGCGGCAGCCTCCGATTTCAGATGATTGCTGATACCCCGCACCACACATTCGCTGGGAATGGGCATGCCATTGTAATGCAGGATCGACACCAGGCGGTCGGCAATGTCATTGGTTTCCAGCATCAGCAATGATTTCATCTGGGCATCCCGGTTCTGCTCAACCACGAATATCATCTCGTGATCATGCAGGAAATCCACCACTTCCCGGCCAAAGGGAAAGGCCCTGATGCGCAGGTAATCAGCGTGAATGCCCTGTTCCGCAAGCCGGTCACGCGCCTCGATCACGGCTCCGTCTGAACTGCCAAAGGCGATGATGCCGACCTTGGTTCGCCATTCCGCTTGGTTGAGTACAGCCTTGGGCACCAAGCTCTTTGCAGTTTCCCACTTCACCAGCAGACGGTCCATCACGTCCTGGTATTGGCTTGAATCTTCAGTATAAGCACCGTAGCGATTGTGGCCCGAGCCGCGGACAAAATAAGCACCTTTGGGGTCCTCGCCCGGCAAAGTACGATAGGTGATACCGTCACCATCTACATCCAGATAGCGGACAAAGCGGTCCATTTCCGCCAACTCCTCGACACCCAGCACCTTGCCGCGGTCAGGCTGGTAAGTGTCATCCCAAACCAGCTCCGGAACCATCCAGTCGTTCATGCCGATGTCCAGATCGGACAACATGAAGACCGGGGTCTGCAGGCGGTCGGCCAGGTCAAAAGCGGTGATCACCAAATCAAAACATTCCCCGGGATTGGCCGGGAACAGGATCGGGTGGCGGGTGTCACCGTGCGAGGCGTAAGCGCAGAGCATGAGATCGCATTGCTGCGTACGGGTCGGCATGCCGGTGGATGGCCCTACCCTTTGCACATCAATGAATACAGACGGTATTTCCGCGTAGTAAGCAAAACCAATAAATTCACTCATCAGTGAGATACCTGGCCCCGAAGTGGGGGTGAACGCGCGGGCCCCCGCCCAGTTAGCGCCCAGCACCATGCCGGCAGCCGCCAGTTCATCTTCAGCCTGTACGATGCAGTAGCGTTTTTCACCGCTTGTCCGGTCGGTGCGGAACATTTCACAATAGGTTGTGAAGGCATCCATCACCGAAGTAGACGGTGTGATGGGATACCAGGCGCCCACGGTGGCGCCTGCGTAGACACAGCCCAGACCCGCAGCCGTATTGCCATCGATGAGAATGTACCCGCTGTTGTCGCCCATGACCTCGGCCCGCACCGGCAGGGGGCAATTGAAATTCTGCTTTGCATAGTCGAAACCAAGCATGAGGGCCTTCAGGTTGCTGTCAATCACTTTTGGTTTGCTGACAAAAGCCTCTTGCAGTAAGGTGCGGATGATCTCCATGTCGATCTGCAGCAGAGCCGCGAGCACGCCCACGTAAGCGACGTTTTTCATCAGGATGCGGAGGCGGGAGGAGCTGAAGTGCTCATTGCAGAGTTTGGACAGCGGCACACCCAGCACAATGATATCGTTGCGATTCAAGATACGTTCCCGCGGCCAGGTTGAATCATAAATCAAAAAACCGCCAGGGCTGACTGTCGACAGGTCTTGTTGATAGGTTTGTGCATTCATTGCCACCATGACGTCCACGCGGCTCACGCGGGACATGTAACCATGGCGGTTGGCGCGGATTTCATACCAGGTGGGCAGGCCCTGGATATTGGACGGGAACATATTTTTGCCGGTCACCGGAATACCCATGCGAAACAGGGCTTTCATCAGCAGGCTGTTGGCGCTGGCGGAACCCGTTCCATTGACGGTTCCGATTTTGAGGACAAAATCGTTTATCCGGCTTTGCTTTGCTGGCATGGAGTATCACCGATGTTGGCGCCGCCGTAATCGAGGGCCTGGGGGAATTTTAACAGGGATTTCTGCATGTCCCAGGCTGCCGTGGGGCAGCGCTCGGCGCACAGACCGCAGTGGATGCAGAAATTCTCGTCCTTGACCATAACCCGGCCGGTTTGCTTCAGTTCATCCGACACGAACA
>JAZFUZ010000188.1:0-11820 GCA_036447475.1 Lysobacterales bacterium
GGAACCAACCCTGACGCCATCCAGTCCCAGCAACCTGCGGACATGCTCCATCGGGTCTTGGGGGGTAGAGAAATCTGCCCGCAGGTAGACACCGCCCTGGGCGCCGATGTAGTCCGCGTAAATTTTTGCGCAGAGCAGGTCCACGTACCAGATCACGTCGCGAAACACGCCATTGTTGGTCAGGAACTGGCTTAATTCCTCCCGCAACATGATGTGAGTGCCGTATCCATCCGGGACTTTAAGCGTCATGTTGTCAATGTCATCGTCGAACCAGATTTCGCGGATCACACCGGTATTGGCCTTGCGGTCCCATATCCAGCGGCTCATCAAGGGGTAGCGTTGCGGGTCCACACCATGCAGGATTTCCGCGGCCAGGTCCCGTACCCAGCGATGTTTTTTGTCTTCAGGGAACCGCGCGCAAAAGGCTGCCAGCCGGTCATCCGTGGAGGCGGTATCCTGGTGGCCTGAAAGCAGCTCCACGATCGCCTCGACCATTTCCCCATAAGCTGATTTTTCCAGGTAAAGGCTAACCCGCCGGCGCACACTGACCATGAAAGCGCACAGGCTTTTGAACGTATCCAAGGGTAAATCCGCGGGATGACCCTGCCCCAGCGCCTGTTGCATCATCTGCTGCTTGAGTTTCAGAGCGCCGATCCAGTGTTCCACGCCTCCCTGGGACTCAGCGCCCGATACCAGCGACTCGAAGGCATGTTTGAGGATGGGGCCGCTGAGCTCCAGCTGTGGCCGCTGCAGCTGCTGAAGCCCACCCTTGCTCCGGGTTTGCAGAAATCGGGGTATGGATACCATACGGATCGTTCCTGTTAACCCACCAACCGCGCTGCCAGCTGGCGCTGCTCCAGTGCAGCCATCGCTGCAGCCTTGCCCTGGGCGATCGAATCGTCAATGGTTTCCGGCCCGGTGGCTGAACCCGCGACGAATACACCGGTCTTGTTGGTCATGCCGGTCGCCGAATAGCTGCTGGCGTGATCAAGAAATCCGTTGGGCTCGAGGTCCACACCGAACAACGATGAAATCTGTGAGTTATCCAGATTCGGATCCATGCCGATAGCATGAACCACCAGGTCGAATGGAATAGTGATCGGGCGCTTAACCAACGTGTCTTCGCCCTTGACGATCAGCTTTTTACCATCGGAGGTCACTTCCGCGATGCGGGCCTTGATGTATTTGACCTTGAATTCCTCCTGGCTTCTCCAGTAATACTTGGTCTCCATCAGGCCGTAAGTGCGGATGTCCATGTAATAAATGTACACATGACAATCCGGCAATTCCTCGCGGATTTCCATGGCCAGGTTGGCCGACACCGTACAACAGATCTTGGAGCACCACTCGCGGCCGATCTGGCGGTCACGCGAACCCACACACAGCAGGATAGCCACGCGTTTGGGTTTGCGGCCATCCGACAGGCAGCGCACGCCATTACCAGAAGAGATCATCTGCTCGACCTGGCAGGTGGTGACAACGTCCGGATAGGTGCCAAAACCCCACTCGGGTTTGTTGGCCGAGTCAAAATGTGTGAAGCCGGTGCACAGGATGACAGCCGATACTTCAACCGACTCCCCGCTGGACAAGCCAACCGTGAAATGACCTGCCTCGCCGCTAAATGAAGTGACCGTGGTGTCCTTTTTCACATCGGCAAGTTCAGCCTCTACAACACGGTTGACCATGCCGCCGATGGCATCCTTTGCCCATTCGCCGGAAGGCACCAGCTTGGCGTAACCTTCCAGGATGGGTGCGCCACCCAGCCGGTCTTCTTTTTCCACCAGGATACACGCTTGGCCAAAAGTGGCCAGTGAGTGTGCCGCGGCCAACCCAGCCGGCCCCCCACCTACAATCAAGATTGGTTTTGCCATCATATTTTCTCGAAAATTTTTCTCAATCAGCTCTATTCTGCCGTTTCAATTTGCTTAATCTCAATGGGTCTGTTGGCAATTTTTTTAATGGGCTGAAACCCCGGTCCGGAGGTAATGGCCAGACGTGGGTCGTAAAGACTTTCGAACTTGCCTGCCTCCACTTCTTTCAGATAGGCCTCGAATTCCACTTTCTTTGCCAGCCAGTCAATGCCCATTTTCTCCATCAGCACTTCGGTTGCCGTTGCATGCCAGTGGGTTTGAACGATTTTATAGGGGTGTGCACCGCAGGCCATCGCAGCAAACTGCACATCGGCCAGTACCGGCAGGTTATAGTCCTTGCCGGCAGCCTTACCAATCCACTGGTTCTTGTCCAGCGTGGTAATGCATCCGGTGTCGTGGCCGATCATCACATCGGCATTCGCCTCCTCCACCGCAACCCGTATCTTACGGTCAATGGCGAAGGAGCGTGTGAACTCGCGCTCGGAAATGATATGCCTGAAACCGAAGCCACAGCAATCGTACCAGGTCGAATAGTCGATCACCTGTGTACCCAGCGCCTCCATGATGCCGGTGGAAACCGCCAAACGGTTGCCACCAAGAATGTCATCATCGTAAATCGCATCTTCCGGTACCATCTTGTACACATGGCAGGCGGGATGAATGGTGGTGCGTATGTTGCTGACATCGATGGTCTGGCGCTCGGTGACGTCATTACGCACCATGTGCAACCACTCGGAATAGTGCACCACTTCCTCGGGAATCAGCAGTTTTCCGTCGACCAGGCGGCCCAGCTTGGCGAGGATCTTCTTGACCTGCTCCCGCAACTTGGCGGAGCGTAAGAGGTAGGCACGCACTTCCTTGTAATTCCCAAACGAGGTTCCACAGTGCACCAGCGGATAGAAGTAGCCGTCGGGCAGGCCCTGAGCGCGGGCGGAAATATAAGCCTGGTGAAAATTGCGCAGGAAAACGGCAGCCAGGCTCTGGATGTTGCCGATGCCGGAACCGTGGTAATTCCAGGCAGTGCATGAAGTCTGGTCGGTTTCGTCCAGGTATCTGATGTCCATTTCGTTCATCAACCACAACAAGGAGGCCGGGTAGCCCGGGATGTTGCCGCACTGGCCACAGGATTTGTGGTGCCACAATTGATTGATTGGAATTTTCTTGTCCCAGCCATAGATTGTTTTTGCGATACGTGGCGCGTGTTCCTCGTTGATCCGGTGAACGACTATTTCCCCTTCTTTTTCCAGTTGCCACATGATATCGCGCACGTCTTCCACGCGATCCTTGTTGGTTTCCATGGAGCGCTTGTTGATAACCTGTTCCACCCAGGCGGTAGCGGTGCGTGCGTCTTTGGAGCTCAGGTTTGCATCACGCCACTCGGCTCCGTGACCGGTGAAGCGCTCGCCATTGCCATTGTTTGGGTTTTCAATGCTCATGTTCAAATCTCTCTGTGTATCTCCAAGTGGTTCGCCGGTGGGGTTTCCGGCATTTAATTCTGGCGTTTAAGTCTCTCCTTCCTGTTCTTCCTTCCAGTCTTCCAGGTCTTCCCGCTTCTCATCCATGATGTCGACGATCACGTCGTAAAGGTTTTCATCGATGGTTTCGAGCTGGTCCAGCACGCCGGTTTCTTCCCAGATCGTGTACAGCTCGATGGAGGTGGTCAGATTGACCTCCCAGGCCGTCTTGGTGGTGTTCAGGGTGGGCACCGGGATGGCTTGGCGGAGCACCTCCAGCGGCGCATCGATCTTGGAAACATTGGGGCCCCAGTCAGGGAAAGCGTCTGCGGTGATCATATCCGGAGAAAGCTGGTTACCGGTGGAAATCAGCTTCAGCATCACGCGGCTGAACGGCCTCAACACGTTCTTGGCGGACTCCATGCCGTGCTTGATGGCCGCTTCACGCATCAACATGATCAGTCCACCCGGTGAATTCCCGAACGGGCAGCGTGCGGCACAGGTATAACACTGGGCGCAGGCCCAGATTTTTTCCTGCATTGCGTCGTAGATGCCCTCGAGATTTTCCGTCCATAACAACTGGACAATCTCGCGCGGACTGAAGTCGTAGTAATGTGCGGAGGGGCAGGTGGCTGTACAAATGCCGCAGTTAAGGCATCCATTGAGTTCGTGGTCATAGCGGATATCCGCCTGGATGTCATGGAAAATTTCTTCCAGCTTATCCCGGTCAACCACAGGGTTGTCCGAAACCGGGTCGCCGATGTAATTCTGTATTCTGCTTGAGTGCGCGTGGGCCATAAATCTCCTCAGTAGGTCAAAACCTTGCAGTCTCCCTCCATGACTTCTTCGATCAAGTGGGCGCCACCCACGACTCCCTCGCACTCGGGTATCAGGTCGTCGATGGTCATGTCAAACAGGTCGAGGTTGGGGGAGCAGCAATAGAACTTAACACCTGCTTCATGTGCGTCCTTGATAAAATCCAGTACCGACTTGGGTGAACCTTCCTTGACGAACAGCTTCTCAGCCACACCTTTTTTCATCAGGCGGCCCGAAGTAGCGGTGCAGATCACGTCCACTTCGTACTCCATTGCCGCTGCAACGGTTGCCTGGAAAATCGGAGCACCCAGTTCCTCGCCGTTGCGAGGATCGGAGTTCGCCATAATGATGATGAGTTTTTCTGCCATTGTTCAGATCGTCCAAATTAGTGCTGCCGAACCAGCCGTATATCCATTCGGGGCCGATTTTTCGGCAGGCCAGCCCATATTTAGCTTAACGCATAATCAACTAATATTACGGTACCCTAATGTAAATAGCTAATTTGATGCCAAAAATGACCTTAATTGCCTGACCGGCTCTAATCAGTCTGTAGTGTGATCGGGATGCGCCGCCTGCTCTGCATCAAATAAGTGATCTGGATGATTCCGGTCATGATGGGAACCAACGCATCTTCGATCTCCCGCACCATACTCCGGAATTTCTCCAGTTTGGGAATCGGATTCTCCGGTCCTTCTGCAAACTCCATGATCAGGTCTTCAGCCATGGCTGGCTTGAATCCGGGGTGGCCGCAAAACCCCAAGGCGTTTTCTCTTACCAGGAACACGGCCGGCCGGTCGTGTTCATCAACGGCCAGCACGGTCGCATGATCGGGCAGCAGCGGCCGATCGCGCATGTAAGTGACCAGTGGGAAGCGCTCGGGCAGGAAACCGTTCAAAGCATCATCCACCACCCGGGTGGCATACGATATTTCAAAGCACAGCGGGGTCGGCACGGATCCACCACCCGACGCAATAGCCAGTATCTGTGAACCAAGCCCGATGCCAATCACGGGCTGGCCCTGGTCCAGTGCCGCACGGGTGAGTTTGATTTCAGCGTCCAATGTGGGCACATCCCTACCGCCTGCACTGCCCCAGGGTCCACCCCCGAGTAACACCAGGCCGTCACAGGTGTCCCCGGGATGCGGTACGGCACCCTGCTCCGTGAACGGGCGGAAATACCGGAAGCGAATACGCCTGCCCTCCAGGTGGTCCTCCATCAGGCCCAGGTAATCCGCCGAGGTGTGTTGTACAACATTGAGCAGGTTCATCATTCTAACTGGCCTCACCGGATTTAAGCCGACTCGGCGTTTTTCCCAACAAAGCGTTGTCGATCGAAGTGATAAAATCCTGTGGTGATACCGACAGCATGTCAACCGGTGCCGCGTCGAAAAACTTCCTGATCACCTGACCCAGTTCATTCAGGTACACTCCGCGCAGGCTGGATTCCAAGTCGTAAATAAGCCGCGGTGGCGTAACGAAAAAGTCACCGGTTATAAGCGCAGCACGCACCCGGTTCTGAGCTGGGCCCTCAAGGCGCAGGAAGCTGGTGATGGTCCCCCCGGGGCTGGTATGGCGCCCCACCAGGTCGCCCCTCGCCGCCGGTGGTTCTTCGATTTCGGTAACAAACTCCTCGGTACCAACCTCCTCCCGGAATAACTTCTCAGCCAGTGCCAACTCGGGTTCACCCAGCTCACCGGGCACGATCTCCAGGCCAAACCGCTGTGAAAATGCCGCCGCCAGCGCAGTCTGGATCTGATCCAGCCCGGGTGTTGCCTCGCCCAGCAGTTCCCTTAGCGTAACCACCCGCTGTGCGGCCGAATCCAGTTCCCGTTTCGCCAGCTTGGCTTGGGGTACCCGCAGGGCCGAAACCATAAGTTGTGGATTCATGTCAACCAGCACGGTTCCCTGGAAAAACAGGGTGTCACCGTCAAAAAAACCGCCGGTACCGCTGATTTTTCGTCCATCCACTTCAATATCGTTGCGTGGCCGGTAATTTGCCTTGACGCCCAGGCTGCTGATTCCATCCGCTGCAGCCTCGCAAATCTCGCGTGCCACGTCCGTCAGTGAACTGATGCCAAGTGTTGAGCGCTTGATCGCCAGTTCCCAACCCAACTGACCGGGATCGAGAAAGATGGCGCCACCGCCGGTGATCCGCCGCACCACAGCAATGTCATTTTTCTGGCAATAGTCGAGGTTGATTTCCTGTCCCAGCGCCTGGTGCCGCCCGACCAGCGCGGTGGGCGGAAAGCGCAAAAACCGCAGGGTGTCGGGTACCGCCCCTTGCTGGTGTACCTCGATCATAGCCTGCCCGATGGCAATGTTCCGGCGCCCTTCAATCACACCAGAATCGATAACACGAAGGGGCTTAACCCGCATTTTGCACCAGTTGACTGCCCGTATTTGTTTGTACCATGGGATTGCTCTCGCACCAAGATCGTCAGGCACGACCAAACTCAGCTGCAGCTTACATGCGCGCCTTATCCTGGTCTGCATTTTTCAATACATAAATCATTCTCGGAATTGGATGCGAGATGACTTTAAACCTCGGCATGCGATATTTTGACTCTAAAGACAATTTATTTTGTTTAAAAATTTCATGCCATTTTTCATCACTGTGAAAAGTGTCTTTAAGGCCAGATGGATTCCATAGACCCTCTTTAGCATGTAAATGGAGGTCGCAAATGATGGTATCGATTTTTAGCTCCAATATATCTTCAGCAACGATGATGTATTGATTTGTAACACGGCCCAATTCCTTCAGAATTTGCGATTGATTTGCCAGGTGATGTAATACAAACAGACAAAAACTGGTATCAAAGTAATCGTCTCTGAATGGAATCACATGTCCATCGTAGAGTGTAGGAGCAACGCTGTTGTCTTCACTATGATTTTCAATATCAACAGGAATTACCTTGTGTCCACGTGTTCTCAGGAATTTTGTAAACGACCCTCTTCCAGAACCAAAATCCAGGCATCTATGAAAGATATATTTCCTTTGAAAAAAATATTCTTCGTCTCTAAAGCGGTCGTCTTTCATTTCATATTACGGGAGTGGTGACCCTCCGCTACAGCCTGTCCGCCTTTCAATTTCCCTGTAAGCAATTTCAAGATTAACAAGTGCGGCGCCTGACAATGTTGATATGTGTCCCGCTACAGATTTCAATATCGATATTGAACACTCGTTCTGGTTCAACGCCTTCAGATCAGTTGATGGGGTATGTTCAGCTGCCTGCGGATCTTCTTGATGTCCTTTTTCTTCGGCTGGAACGGATAACTCGCGATGTCGCTGGGCGGTGAATCCCCATACGGGCGGTCACAGGCTGAAATGTCGTCCTGAAATTTGCCCGGGCATCCCGAGGTCCGAAAAGCAATTCCGGCATCGATGATGTCATCAAGTTCACCCCGGGGAATGCCGAAATCAGTCACGCGGCCCTGGTCATCAAATTTCATGTGGTCGACGCGTTCGTCGCAATAGTCAAGCAGGTAGCGACCCAGCTGCACCCGGCGCCACTGGTCGCGCGGCGTGGCCGGCAGATGGTCCATCAAGGAGCCGTCCTCCGGGAAAAAACAGAACATGTGGCTGTGACCGCCCAGGTCAACCAGCTTTTGCACCAGCTGCAGCACATCGTATTCAGTCTCGCCCATGCCAACGATGATGTGGGCGCCGAACTTTTGCGGCCCGAAGACATCACGTGCATCCAGCATGATTTCCCAGTATTTATCCCACTTATGGGGTGACTGCACGCCCTTGCCTCGAGTGCGGTCAAATATTTCAGGTGTGGCCGCGTCGATCGCTACGGTGAAAATATCAGCTCCCAGGTCTTTCAGGCGCACAACATCCTCGCGGTTCATGGTGGTGGGATTGGACAGAATCGAAACCGGTATGGCGTCCGGATCGATGCGCTCGGTCCAGTTTTTCAGCACAGCCACGGTATCGTCATCCGAACGAGGGTGGGTGATCATGGAAATGCACATGCGATGGAAGGGGCTATTTTCAACGTCGCCGGCAACCTTGTCCACAATCACATCCATGGGCACGGCCGGCCAATCGACACGGATGAAATTGCGATCGGCAAAATCACGCTCGGCCTCGCGGTGGCGGGCCAGCCCGCAGTAAGCACAATTGGCGCGGCAACCTTCCGGATAGGTCAGCAGCAAGTTCAGGCAGCGAGTACAGGAGCAACGGTACATTCTGCCCGTGGTCACGCCCAGAGTAATCGCCGCTGCGGTGGAAATTTGAACGTACTGGGGTGAACGCATATGTGGCGTGAGAATGTTGTAATCGGGGTGATAAATACCCTCCGGCGCTATGTCCTGTGACTTCACCCGGGCGCCGTTCCTGAATTTCTTCGGCGTTTTGGCCGGGGTTCGCGGCTCCATTATTTCGAATGGATTGAAGTCCAGGCCGTTACGTCCTGTTCCCGCCGGCTGGGCCGCTTCGAATCTCACACAACTCATAAATATCTCCTGAATCAGGCCGCGCAACTTGAGTGGGACAGGGTCGCGATGCTATCTCCAAGCTTGATGGAACAGCAGGCGTGTGCCTGATGAAAAGGCCGTCCAATGGTATCCGCCACGGCCACTGCGCCATCGGCCGGAAAGGCGATGCCATCAAGTCCGGCCATCACGGCGTAGGCATCCGTTACCCGCTTGTGCATTCCCGGTGGTCGCGCACAGCCAAGCAGTACCTGCCGATCGGGAAGCCGGCGCCTGGCTGCAAGAAAAATGCGCCCTATATCGAGGGTATCCGGCGTAACAAAAGTCCCCGGCTTGGCATAAAATGGCATGATCACAACCAGCACCAGGGCATGGGTCGGATGGCGGCTGAGAATGTTCAGCGCATTGGCCTCGCCCAGAATCCGGCCGTAGTGAAGGCCGATGACAATATGGGGTGAGACCTGCATCGACGTTGAGCACAAAGCCTCCAGCGTCGCCTCGAAATCATCCACCGGGCGATCGAGGTGGTAAACCTCGCGGATGGTTTCCTCGGCACCGATGATGTCGAGCATGGCCACGTCGACCCCGGCTGATTCCATTTCCTTTGCGCCAGCCTCATCGGTCAGGGCTGTGTGAATGGCAATCCGCAGATGAGGAAAATCCCGCTTCAGCTTTTCCAGCACCGGGTAAAAACGTGCGTAACGTATTTCGTTCCGCTTGTTGGAACCGCCAGAGAGCAAAAACCCCTGCAGATCTTGAGTTTCAATCAACTGCCGTACTTTTTGATCGAGCATTTGTGGCTTGGTAGCCGGCAACATGGGTTCGAGGATTTTGGCTTCACAGTGATCACACATCAGCGCACAGCCACCCGCAGTGATTGAAAACGCAGGAAAGCTGTTTTTGCCACAGCTTTGCAGCTCGGAACTTTCGTACTCCTTGAAGGTGGGCGTTGAGAAGCGGACCATCCTGGAAACATTGCTTGGCGCAGCCTGCTCCATTTCAGCTACCAGGGCCGCGTCGAATTCCGCATCCTCGAGTTCTTCAATCCGGGTAATTGTTTCCAGCCATGCCATGTCTTGTTTATGCCTCTGTTGGTTTGCCAGGAGCCTGTCGGGCTTTTCAATGTACAAGGGCCTGTGAACGATTTGCAAGGTCAATTGCGTTGCAGGCCCTGATTCAATTTAGGACTTTGGCTACCAGGTCCTTTACTTGTTCGCGCACCGGGCCGGTATTGGGCTTATCGGCCAGCGTCGTCGTCCACTGGGGCCTGACATCCTCTTCATCCACCAGGTCACACTCCAAGCCCTGCAGGAATGCCTGAGCATCCGCAGGCAGCAATCCGGGTATCTTGCGATGACTCAGGCGACCCCAGAGCCCGCTCCAACAGCGTACAACTGTCCAGGGATTATAGCCACCACCACCGAGCACGACATTATGATCACAGAGCTCGAGCAGCTGCTCAACCGCAGTCCACAGACCTGTGTTGCTGAGCACCATCCCGGACAAGGGGTCCCCTTCAAGTGCATCAGTCCCACAGGTGACCACCAGCGCCTGTGGATCAAACTCCCGTCCCAACTGAAGCACCGCGCGTTCCATCAGGTGCGATAACTCACTGTCGTTAAAACCACAGGGTACCGGCAGGTTACGAGCAGCGCCACCGGCACGATCCGTTACCGGACCCGTATACGGCCAGCGCTTTTCCTCATGTATCGATATTGTGAATACGCGCGGATCCTCCGCATACGCGTCCTGCACACCATCGCCATGATGAGCATCCAGATCTACGTAAAGTACACGATCAAGACCGGCTTCGAGCAATGTCATGATCGAGAAAACAGGATCGTTGAAATAACAAAAACCACTGGCCCGGTCCGGCCGGCCATGGTGGGTTCCACCCGCAGGATGAAAGGCCACTTTACCTTCCAGGGCCAGTTGCGCAGCCAGAATCGAACCACCGACCGTAGTTGATGCCCGTTGGAACAAGCCTGGAAAGACGGGGTTTTCCATGGTTCCGATCCCGTAGCGTTCGCGTACTTCCTTTGCCACGCTGCCCTGTTCGTCCGCCCGCTTCAGCGCCTGCACATATTGCGCCTCGTGAAACCTGGTCAGCTGGGCCCTGGTCGCTGTCGGGCTGTCGTAAAATACGTCATCTCCCAGCCAGCCCAGCATGGCGCAAACATCCATGACACCCTCGATCCGCGGTATGGACAAGGGGTGGTTGCCGCCGAATGCTTGCTTGCGGTAAATCCGGCTACCTATGAAAGCAGCAGGCCTTTGCTCCGGTCTCACATCTAAGTACACAGCCTGGCCACTGGAGAGTTTCTATAGAGATGGCCTTGCGCTCCTGATTGTTGCGGTTTTTTTTCCGCGGGTTTTACATAGTATTCGGTTTCCCTAATAAATGAAATCTGTATACAATAGATTCCCTTATTCTCACTATTTCACGAGGGCCCACAGCTTATGTCAGCAGAAAATAACGGCGGAAACGGTATTAATCCGAATTCCATGTCCATTATCGTCACCAAGGGTAGTCTCGATTGGGCTTATCCACCTTTCATCCTCAGCACCACGGCGGCAGCCATGGGCATGGATGTTACGATGTTCTTCACCTTCTACGGATTACCCTTGTTGTTCAAGAAACTTGACCTGCAAGTCACTTCGCTCGGCAATCCGGCGATGAAAATGCCCATGATGGGGGGCCACCTTGGAATGCCGAATCTGGTATCGGTCATCCCAGGCGTTGATGCCGCCGCGTCGGTGATGATGAAGAACCTGATGAAGAATAAAGGTATAGCGACTATTGAAGAACTGAGGGAAAATGCTCTAGAGGCAGAAGTACGCCTTATTGCGTGCCAGATGACCCTGGATCTGTTTGAATACAGCAAGGATGACATGATCGATGGAACCCAACGTTCCCCCGCATTCAACCGAGACGCCGATCTCGTTCTTCTGGAGAATCGCGCCCAAGCGTTCGAGCGGTTCGGTCGCCGGGCGCCGTACCGAATCGATGAAGAACTGAACCCCGTCGACGTTCTCGGCCACAAACGGCCAGGCCTCTTCGCCTTCGGCCAACGCCCGCCAGTTTCCGTGGTGCATCCAGACCTCGGGCCGACCGCCTTCCGCAACCGCCACGGCGGCGGCCAGCACGAGGTGGAACGCGACGGTACTGGGAAACAGAAGTCTCATGATGCGGCTTCTCCTGAAGTCATCCTGATTCGTTTTGTTGCTCTCACTGATCCATTC
>JAZFUZ010000189.1:0-4555 GCA_036447475.1 Lysobacterales bacterium
CGCAGACTTTCGCCTCACCACGGCCTTGTCAGCCATAGAGCAGGTACCCAGTCGTAATTGAGTAAAACAGAGTAAAAGGTGGAAGGAAAGACTCCTTCGTTGCACCAACAAGCGTTGAATAGGAAATTCAGCGTCACACAGCCAAGTAGCAAACCAAAATGGATTTTAGCCCGACCAAGATCGTTAAGCACAGCAGCTTTCTGCTGGCCCTTTGTTGGCTTGTATCGCCGACTGTCGCAGTCGCGCAGCAGTATTACGATCCCGGACTGCTGCGAAAAACGGTTGACCGCAAGCCGGTCGATCTCCAGTCGGCGGGCATACGCCTGGGCAGTTTTGCGCTGAAAACCGGGGCCGATATCGCCCTGGAACACAATGACAACATCTACTACCGCGAGAGCATCGAGAGCAGCGATTCCATCATACATGTGCGGCCCTGGGCCAGTCTGAACAGTGACTGGAGCCGGCATAAACTGAACCTCAGCGCCTATGCCGATATCGGGCGTTATGATGATTTCGGCAGTGAGGATTACGAGGACTGGGCGCTTAACCTGGATGGACGCATCGACGTCAAACGCGGCAGTTATTTCAACTATGCAGCCACTTACATGCAACTGCATGAAAACCGCAGCTCTCCCGATGATGTTCGTGGCATCGCCCCGACCCAGTTCAGCTTTAGCGGATTTGGCGCAGGTTACAGCCACAACTTCAACCGCGTGACTGCGGCCCTGAATTTTGCAACCGTCGATACCGATTACGACAACAACATCAATGGCGACGGCAACATCCTGGACAACCAGGATCGTGACAGAACACGCAATGCCCTGACCCTCCGGCTGGGCTACGAGCTTTCACCGAAACGCAGCGTTTTTATCGGCTTTGAATCCAACGAAGTCGATTACGACCGGAAATTCGATAACAACGGATTTGCGCGTTCATCCGACGGTTACAAGTTACAGAGTGGTGTTTACTGGGATCTGACCGGTGTGTTGACTGGTGACGTTTTTGTGGAATACCTGGACCAGGAATTCGACGACCCGACATTTAACAATATTGAGGGTTTCGGTATTGGTGCCAACCTGGACTGGACGCCCACCGAGCTGACCAATATCAACGTCCGCTTTGCCAACAGCCCGCAGGAAACCACACAGAGCAGTACTTCCGGTTATTTCAGCACATTGTATTCCGTGCGCCTGCAACACGAATTCCGGCGCAACCTGCTGGCCAATGTGCGGTTGTCCTACACGAACAACGATTATGAATTCAGCGGCAGCGGTACCAACGCTTTGATCGATACCGAGGTGGTTCGGGCCGGTCTCGGCATGGTTTACCTGTTTAACCGGCATGTTTACATCAGTGGTGGGTATATTTATGAGGATCAAAAAGCCAATACCCCCATCTTTGATTACACCACCAACCGCTGGTTTGTGACCCTTGGGCTGGATCTCTAACCGCACAAGGCACGGTTAATTGTTAAATAGATGGCCACAGCCCCCGCCCAGGTGGGGGGCGTGGTCATCTATTTGTATGGCACTTCATTGAGGCAGGCAAGCCGAAGGATTGACAAGGATTCATGAAACCGCAGAACTACTCCCCGCACACTTTGGACAGGACCGTTGTCGACAGCCATGGTTTTTGCCTGCCGTTCTTGCTCCTTATGTTCATGCTGCCTGTCTTCCTGTTGTTTGGCTCTGCACCCTGCCGGGCGCAAAATGATTCGAGCGCTGAGGCGGATGTTTCCTACCGCCTTGGGGCGGGGGACAAACTACAAATTAATGTTTTCAACCAGGACGAGCTGACCGGTGAATACATACTGGACGGCAACGGGCATTTTACCATGCACCTGATCGGTCAGGTCGATGCGGTGGGCAAAACGTCCGACGAACTGGAAGCGCTGCTGATCAGCAGGCTGAAACCGGATTACCTGGTCAACCCGCGTATTTCGGTAGGGGTTAAGAGCTACCGTCCGTTCTACATCATCGGTGAGATCAAAAAACCCAGTTCCTATGCCTACGTGGATGGCATGACCTACCTCACAGCGGTGGCCATCGCCGGCGGCTACACCTACCGCGCCAAGAAGGACCGCGTATACGTGGTCCGTGGTGGTGACCCCGATGGCGAAGAACGCAGGCTGGATGTAAAGGAAAGAGTGCGACCGGGTGACATTATCCGGATTTCCGAGCGGATGTTTTAGGGCCCTTCATGCAAGTCGAACGAGCAGGCATGTCGCCACCCGATTACCCCCCCCGGGATAAATTCCCTCAGGAAAACTTTCGCCCGGATTACTTTGCACAGGATTTTCAGGCAGAGGAAGATCCGTTCCCGCTGCTCGACTACTTGCAGTTGCTGTGGTCCCGGCGGCGCCTGATCATCGCCGTAACCCTGTTCGTGGCCGTCATCGGTTTTATCTATGTCAACCAGCTAAAACCCATCTATACCGCCACCTCCACGCTGATGATCGGTGGCAAGGAAACCCAGGTGGTGGATATTGAGCAGGTGCTGAGCCGGGAGTTTTACGGCAACAATCCAGTCGCCGAGGTGGAGGTACTGCGCTCGCGCAGCCTGGCCAGTAAGGTCATCGAGAAGCTGCAACTGCTCAAATATGATGAATTCAACCCTTCACTGCATGTGCCTGAGCCAGGTTTTTTTGATTTCCTGGAGGTCCTGAACCCCACTACCTGGATACCGGACAGCTGGCAAAAGTCGTTCAAGCAAGCCATCAGCGGCAAGGTGCAATATATCCCGCACAGCGAACAGGAGATCGCCCAGCGCGAGCTTGCCAAGGCGACGGACATCTTCCTGAGCAAGCTGAGTGTTGATTCGATCCAGCGGACCAATGTCCTGTCCATCGAGTTTGATTCGCTGAGCCCGGTGCTGGCGGCGCGTATTGCCAACGAGCTGCCCGAGGCTTATATGCTGGACCAGTTGCAGGCCAAGTTCGATGCCACGGAAAAGGCCACCACCTGGCTGACTGAACAATTATCCGGTTTGGAAACCCAGGTCGCTGAATCGGAGCGTGCGGTGGAGTATTACCGCGACAAATACGGCCTGACCACGGGCGACAAGACGGGCATCCTGACGGAGCGCTTGTCCGAGATCAACAGCCAATTGATCGTCTCCAGGGCCGAACGCGCGGCAGTAGAGGCACGTTTGTTACAGATTAACCGGCTGGTCGGGCCCGACGGGCAGGGCATTGAGACGGCCATTGAAGTGCTTTCCTCCCCGCTGATCCAGCAATTGCGCAACCAGGAAGCCCAGGTCACGCGCCGGGTATCAGAGCTTTCCATCGAGTTTGGTCCCCTGCATCCACGCATGTTGCAGGTCAATGCCGAGATCAAGGACATCAAGCAGCGCATCGCCACTGAAATCACCAAGATCACCCAGGGGCTGGAAAACGAGGTCGAGGTGGCCCGCACACGCGAACGCAGCCTGGAAAACAGCCTGCACGAAGCGGAAAAGCAAAGCGGTGCACAGAATCGCGAAGCCGTGCAATTGCGGGCACTGGAGCGCGTGGCCACGGCCAACCGGGTGCTGTACGAGACCTTTCTCAACCGCTTCAAGGAGACTTCTTCGACCCAAGGCATTGAAACCTCCGACGCGCGGGTGATTTCGGCGGCCGAGGTGCCGCTATTTCCCTCCTACCCGAACAAGAAACGGTCTTATATTATCATCGTCATCCTCGGCCTGATGGCCGCCTGCGCTCTGGTCTTCGGGCTGCATTTCCTCAATCCCGGCCTGCACAACCCGGAACAGGTTGAACAGGTGCTGGGCCTCCACACCATCGGCATGATCCCGAAACTGTCGCCCGGGACCGAGCCGTACGAACACCTGATGCGCAGCCCGCATTCGGGTTATATGGAGGCCATCAACTCGCTGAAGGTTTCGCTCAGGCTGTCCGACCCGGATGTGCGCGTCAAGGCCATTCAGGTGACTTCTTCGGTACCCGGGGAGGGCAAGTCAGTGCTGGTATTGAGCCTGGCGGTGGCGATGGCCAAAGAAGGCAAAAAGGTGCTGGTGGTTGATGCCGATCTGCGCCGGTCCACCCTGCCCAAGACACTGGGCTTGCCTGCAGACGGCCCCGGGCTGACCGATTTCGTGCTGGCCTCCACCGATGTACCGGATGAGTTCATCATCCCGCATGAGGAATCCGGTATCGACTTTATGCACACGGGCGATGCCAGGTATGCCAATGCAACCGATATTTTCAGCTCAATACGCATGCAGACCATCGTGGCAACGCTGAAACAGCGCTACGACTTCGTGCTGTTCGATACACCCCCGATCATGGCGGTGGCCGATGCCCGGGTGATCGGCAAGGTTACCGATAAAACCCTGTTCGTGCTGCACTGGGACAAGACCCCGCGTAAGGTGGCGCGGGCCGCGATTGATCTGCTGCGCGAGGGCGGCACCGATATCGCCGGCATCGTGTTGCAGCAGGTAGACCTGAAGCGCTATGGCTACCTGGGCTACGGCGAGTCGGGTTACTATTACCACTACAGCCGCTACAGCCAATACTACCGGGGTTGATGCAGACTCCATGACCAAGTGTCCATGACCA
>JAZFUZ010000190.1:0-5787 GCA_036447475.1 Lysobacterales bacterium
GACAAGGGCTGGCCGGTCGAGGAGAGGGGCCTGGCCGGCAGCCCGCCGATTCGCATATTGGTCGGGGAGCACCACGAAACTCTGTTGCGCGCCTTGCGTTATCTAGGTATCGGAACCGACGCCGTTGTCCGCGTTTCGATGGAAGATGATGGCACTATCGCTGTCGCCGCACTGAAAACCGAGCTTGAGAAAAACCCTGATGCACCGACGATTGTTGCGCTCGCCGCCGGTGACCTGAATCGTGGCGCCTTCGACCCATTCGATGAGGTCTGTGAGCTGGCCCATAGACACAATGCCTGGGTGCACATCGATGGCGCATTCGGTTTGTGGGTGGCCTCCAGTGACCGGCTGCGCCACCTGGTCAAAGGGATCGAAAAAGCCGACTCTTGGGCAACCGATGCCCACAAATGGCTGAATGTTCCCTACGACAGCGGAGTCGTATTTGTTGCCGACCCCGAGGCACATAGAACCGCGATGACGATCCCGGCGGCGTACAAGGTCGAAGTCGAAAACGTACGCGACCAGTTCGAATGGGGTCCCGAGTGGTCAAGACGTGCCCGCGCAATACCGCTTTACGCCGTACTGCGGACCCTGGGTCGCAAAGGCGTCGCCGATATGATCGAGCGTTGTTGCGACCTGACTCGGGATATCGTGAAAAAACTGGGCGAGTTGCCCGGCGTAGAAGTACTCACTACGCCGATCATCAATCAGGGACTGGTGCGTTTTCTCGCTGCTGATGACAGCCACGATGCGCGCACCGACGAGATCATCAAACGCATCAACCAAAGCGGCGAAGCCTGGTTTGGTGGCACTTGGTGGAACGGCATGCGCGTCATGCGGATTTCATTGAGCAATTTCCGCACAACCGGGGAAGACATAGACCGCGCGGTAGCAGCCGTCAAAGCGGCGCTAAAGACTTAGGGAGATATCGGATCCAGCACCACCACGGGAATCTGACGCCCTCGAGAGATTGCCTGGTAATCGTCATACGGCGGATAGATACCCGTCATCAACGGCCACAGTTTTTCGCGCTCCTCACCTGAGGACGTACGGGCCCTGACGTCAAACCGGTCGCGTCCAACCCGGATCTGGCAGTCCGGGCGATGCGCCAGGTTCAGGTACCAGGCCGGATGCGAAGGAGCTCCACCCTTTGACGCCACGATCACGAAGGCATCACCCGCCTTGCCATAGATCAGTGGCGACATCCGGGTTTGGCCAGATTTGCGCCCGGTGGTGGTCAGCAACAGGGTGGGCAGGATGCCCGGGCCATCGAAGGGTGTTGAATCCCAGTAGTGCGCTTGATCCGGGTCCTCCAGGTAAAGCCTGACATGATCTTCAATCCATTGTGGAAGCTCTTGTGGTTCATCCTGGTCAGTCATTTCTTGTCCTCATGTTCTCTGGCCATGTCCGAGCGGTGGAAGCTGAGATCACCGATGAGGTCTGGAGAAATTTCGCGTTGCCTGAATCGCCAGCCGGAACCGGCGCGCTCGAACCGATCATGGTAATGACCAATAAAAATGGCTTGCAGCGGGAAGTCGGGCGGCACCGCCTGGTACACGGTGATGTAGCTTTGGGCCGTGGCGGTGCCGTCGGCCTCATCCACGTCGATCTGGACATTGCTCAGTACGTGCTTGGTGCGGGTCTTGCCATCATACAAGGTAACTTGGCGAAGCAACTCGAGTACTTCGCCGGTTCCGGTCCGCGTGCCATCCGGATCGCCCAGGACGTGGAAAGTGGCGTGTTCGAACAGCCTGGCGAAGCCTTCCAGGTCGCCGCTGTCGATCCGGTAACAGTATTCGTTCATCAGGTGCAGGATTGCGTGTTTTGAGTCGTTCATATTGCCTTTATCCTTCCTCTACACCGCCGGTATTCGAAATGTTTTGCTTATAGACCGCCTGTCCACATGCAAAAGACTCGCCTTCAGGACGGCAGGCATCCGGCCAGCCTTTAGCGCGCCAGTAATCAACCAGGCCCACCTCTTCTGCAAAGGCTGGAAACGCTTCCGATTCCCAGACATTGCCGCATGTTTTCAACCACAGGTTCGGCCAGTATCAGTAGGCACCGGTCTCCTGTGCGATTTCCCAGGTTTCGAAAAACAGCGGCGTCAGGTGATCGTACCAGCACGATGCGCCATTGAACCAGTTGACCAAAACAGGATTTTCACGAAGCAGACTTGCGGCCAGCTGAAGCGCTACCTCCAGGTCTTCAAGTGTAGCAGGCAGTGTATAGATCTGTCTCAACTGGTCTTTTATCGGATCCGGCTCCGGTATAAGCTCATCAAGCACACAGTCAAGATCAAAATCACAGCGGGCCATTCGTTTCCCTTGTTGCGCAAAATCTGGCGTTGTACTGCCAAGCTCTTTAGCCTCTTCCGCTAGCGCAATCGCTTCATCAAAGCGCTCCTCATACTGGTATACAAAGGACAGATTCTTGATCGAGCGCACGGACAACGGGTTCAAGGCATAGTTTTTCTCCGCCACGCGCCTGGCCTCGCTGATGCGGCCGACCTCCCTGAGATGGCGTATGTATTTCTGGTGATTCTCGGTAGCTTCCGGCTGCAGTTCCATCCAGAGCTGCAGGTTTTGCTCCCATGATCCACTCGTTCTCGGAGTCGTCCGCCTCGTTGGGCAGGAGTACCAACGCTTCACCGAGCGTTTCACAGATATCCAGAGCTTCCCGTGCTAAAGTCTGTGCGCGCGGCTTATTGACCTTCCCACTATGGTTGTCCCCGTCATAGACGACCAGGTGCATCAGGGCCCAAGCGAGACCGGATCGTGCCTGGGAAAAGTCCGGATAATCCTCGATCAGCCCTTGGTACAGAGTGACTGCTTCATTTAGTTCCGACACGGACTGCTCGCCTTCAGTACGCTTCTCCACAAAGTGACGCGCCGTGTAATATCGTTCCAACGCATTCTGATCACCCGGCATGTCACAACGCGTAGCGGCAAGGTCTGCAATGGGTATGATTTCTTCGCCGGAGCCGAGACGCGACTGAACCCCACTGGCGCTTTCGTAGCCAACCACATCAATGGACTTTGATTTCATCAACAAGCTGTTAATCTCGTAGGCCAGAGCCCTTGAAAGCCCCTGGCCATGCGGGTCATTGTCATCATGCGTGAAGGGCAAAGCTTTCATGCGGTTTTCAACTGTCTGTAGCAATGCGGCTTTATGGGCCTCTCCCTTTGATTGTAGCAACATACGGTAAAAACACACGGTTTCGACATCCAACGGGCTCAGGGTCCAGGCTTCTGCGGCGAGATGAATTGAGGTTTCAATGTCGCCAGACTCTTGGTAAATGACAGCCAGTTGCAAGCGCAGATTCGACTCGTTCGGAAACTGAACCAGGAACTGGGAGCGCGAATCTTCCTGTCCTTGCAATGGGGGATTGGGCTGATATGGAGGTGTGGCAAAGACAAAATCAGTCCGAGGTAGAAAAATTCTGGTGAGCTTTGGCAGTGATCCGGGAAAAAACGAGGAGAAGGGTGTGAGAATAGAAATCCTGTTTCGGCAGGCATATGTCCTTAGGATGCCACCCGAAAACAATGATCCTCTTGATACAAGCGAGACGCCTGTTTCAAAGCATGATCAACGCTGAATCTGACTTTGCCGGGGGTTACGCCGGCAAGAGCCTTAGGGCTGGTGGTTCACCAGGCTACTATTCGCTGAATTCCTTCACTGCCTTATAATGCCCCACTTTTCATATTGAGATTTTGGCGCGGGGTGGATCATCCCGCCGTTCAGCGCGTAAACAGGTATGCCAGCAGGGCGATGATGGCAGCAGTGAGTGCCGCCATGAGCATTTTCTGCTGACCGCTCAAGCCGGCCTTCTCCGCCGCAACCGGCACTTCCGGCGGACCTTCGATTTGCATGCGCAAAACCTGCACGAATTCATCGCCCATCGAATCGGCCTTTTTCTTCATCATAGCGGCCCCGAACTTGCCCAGCCGTCCCACTATCGACAATTCCGATGTGTAGTCAACCTGTGTGCTGAATTCGTCGATTGGCGATAAGGTTAATGTGCTCTCGGCCTTCAGGCGGCTGGCGCGGTTGTTTTCCTCACCGCGACTGGTGTAGGCCGAATACTCCATCGGCCGTTTTTCAGTCTCTTTAAAGTCAATATTGAACACCGTTTTTATCGGACCAAGCTGGACCTTGATGGCGGCTTTATACTTGTTATCGCCAAGCGCTGTGACATTCTGACAACCGGGGAAGCACATACCCACTTTCTCGGGTGAGCTGATAAACCGCCACACTTCGTCCTGCGGTGCTTTGATGGTAAAACTCTTGGCAATTCTCATGTTTGTAAATTCACAGTTTTCCGAGGCCGGCGAGAATTTTTTCCGGTGTGATCGGCAGTTCTCGTACCCGGACACCCACGGCATTGTAGATTGCGTTGGCAATTGCCGGTGCCGGTACCGACGCACAGGGTTCCGACAGGCTCTTGGCCCCAAATGGCCCTGTAGGCTCATCCGATTCGATAAAGATGCTCTCGATCCTGGACGGCATTTCCACTGCCGTGGGCATCTTGTAGTCGAGAAAATCGGCGGTCAGACAGGCACCGGTTTCTCCATCGAACAGGATATTTTCCATCAGTGCGTAACCCATTCCCTGCTGAAACCCGCCTTCAACCTGACCTTGTGCCGCCGAAGGATTGATGACCTTGCCGATATCATGCGCGAACACCACCTGGAGCACTTTCACCTCACCGGTTTCGGTGTCGACTTCAACTTCGACAAACTCGACCGAGGCCGGCGACGGATTAGCCGGTGGAGCCATACTGGCCACGCCGATGATGGTTCCCTTTTCCTCGATCGTAGTCGGTTTGGGCCCCTCTTCGGTCATCACGACGAACGGCCCTTCTGCACGCTTGACGACCTCGCTGATGGACAGTTTCCTGTCGGAACTCTTGATGTGTACATGACCGTCCCGAACTTCCAGGTTCTCCGTGTTTTCTTCGAACATCACGCTGGCGACTTCGAGCAGCCTTTTCTTGGCGTTCGCCGCGGCAGCTTTGACTGCAGTGCCGGCGCAATAGGTGACACGACTGGCATGGCTCGGCGCATCAAAAGGCACGGTTTCGGTATCGGCATAGGTCATCCGTACCTGATCGGCCCTCAGACCGAGCTCTTCCGCCGCAATTTGACACAGGGTCGTGATTTGGCCTGATCCCATGTCGACGGTTGCGTTACACAGGTTGGCAGTACCATCCGGATTGAGCATGATAATTGCGCCGCTGTGTTCGTAAATATCAGGAAGTCCCAGGCAACCGCTGACCCACAAAGGCTGACAGCCGAAACCGATGCCGCGCTTCATGATGCCGCCAGTGCTTCCAGGGGGAGTCCGTTGTGCCCAGTTGATGCGTTCAGCCCCCAGCCTCAGGCAATCCTCGAAGCGATAGGTTGACAGCGTAAAGTCCGGATTCATTGGGTGCGGATCGCCTTCTTTGTGGGCATTTTTCAATCGAAACTCGATCGGGTCGAGATCCAATGCTTCACAAATCTCATCGATTTGCGACTCGACGGCAAAGGAAGCCTGCGGAGACCCGTAACCACGATAACCCCCACCGATCATGTTATTGGTGTAAACAGTAAGTCCTTCCCAGCTCTGATTGGCGCAACGGTAAGTGAGCAAGATCCCGAACATGCCATGCACCATGATGACTTCCGCACCATGCGTTGCGTGAGCGCCACAGTCCAGCGTACTGCGGGCGTAGCGGGCCGTAAACGTGCCGTCTGACTTGACGCCGGTCTTCAGATAGACCTCGATGGGATTTCGGGTAGTGGTAAT
>JAZFUZ010000191.1:0-8078 GCA_036447475.1 Lysobacterales bacterium
CATCACGGACCTTTGCCATGCGGCCAAGGTTGTGGTTGAAACTCATTTCCGATAACCGCGGCACGATTTCATCCAGCCCGACTTTCGGTTACGCATTGTGCGCGCACCGTTTGCGGCCGACGGATTATGAGCGCTACGACCTCACATCCTGGCGTGTAGCCTGTGTCGGGGCCGAACAAGTCAACCCGGTACCGCTGAAAGCATTTGCGCAAGCGCTGGCGCCTTGTGGCTTTGATGAAAAAGCTTTTGTCGCCTGTTACGGTATGGCGGAGTGCGTTCTGGCGATCAGTTTTGCACCATTGAACCTGGGCTTGAGCGTTGATTATGTGGATCAGGACTTAATGACATCCACCGGCCAAGCGGTTCCAATTGATCCATCAGCCGCCAATGTAGCCTCCTATGTCGATTGTGGCCTTCCATTACCGAGCTTCGAACTGTCAATTCGCGACGACCAGGGTAATCAGGTGGCAGAGCGTCAGTGCGGTGAAATCTACCTGAAAGGTCCCAGTGTCATGAGCGGTTACTTCCAGGATGAGAAGGCCACACTGGCCATCCTGGATGAGGAAGGCTGGCTGGACACCGGTGATATCGGTTACCGGGTCGGAGAGCGCATTTTCATCACCGCGCGAAGCAAGGATGTCATCATCATCAAGGGCCGCAATATCTGGCCACACGATATGGAAGTCGTCGCTCAACGCGTCGAGGATGTTCGCCTTGGCGGAGTGGCAGCATTTTCAATCTCCGGTTTCGGTGATGAGGAGCTCGCTATCCTGGTGGTGGAAACCCGGCAGAGAGACCTGGATCAGCGCGACAGGCTGGCACAGGAAATAACCAAATTAATGCATGAGCACTTTGGTATCAATGTCCTCATTGACCTGGTCAAACCGGGAACTCTGCCGCGTACGTCGTCGGGCAAACTATCCAGGTTCCAGTCCCGGGAGGCTTTCCTGATGCGCCAGAAAACCCCGGACTCTTACCTGTCCGGAATTGTGGAAACCAATCGAAAAATCGCCTGATTTGCCTGCTCCAGAAAACCCCGTATTACTCACCGGGGCTACGGGTTTCATAGGCCATCGTCTGCAAAAAGCCCTGTTGGCCAACGACCGGCAGATAATCGCGGTGGTCAGGCCGTCATCATCAAACATGGATCAACTGCTCTGCGGCGTCCACAGGTTGCTGGCTGATCTGTCAAACACCGATAAGCTGGCAGCTGCCATAGCGAACTGCCAGGCCGTGATCTACTGTGCCGGATCAGTACGTGGCAGAAACCTGGACGACTTCAAGGCAGCCAATATCGCAGGTGTTCGCTCCGTGGTCGATGCAATGAACCGGTCCGGCACAGAAGCACCCCTGTTGCTGATCTCGTCCCTGGCTGCCAGCCGGCCCCGGCTTTCGGATTATGCCAACAGCAAATTCCTTGGAGAGCAAGAAGTCATCCATCACGCAAGGTTTCCATGGGCTATTTTCCGCCCGCCGGCGGTATATGGCCAAGGGGACAGGGAGCTGCTGCCCTTATTGAAACTGGCCCGAAAAGGCATCGTGTTCCGGGCCGGGCCGGCTCAACAGAAACTTTCACTCATCCATGTGGACGACCTGACTGCGGCCATGCTTGACTGGCTCGCGTCATGGCCCACTTGCCGGGGGCAGATCTATTCACTCGACGATGGTCATTCCGGCGGCTACGATTGGCGGGAAATTGCTGAGACAGCCAGTGGAGGCAAATACCACTCATTCAGAATCCCCAGCCCGCTGCTGTTTGCAGCTGCACAAACCAATCTGCTGTTGTCCGGACTGTTCGGCTATGCACCAATGCTGTCGCCGGGAAAGGCCAGGGAACTGATTCAACCGACCTGGTTATGCGACAATGAACCCCTGACGCTGGCGACCGGATGGTCTCCGGTAATTGACTTAGAAAACGGCTTGAAAAAAACTTTCGCCAAGCAAGAAAACCGGCATTCGGAGAGCTGATTTGGACACCCGTTTTGATGAAATTGAAAGCAAGATCAAAGAACTGCTCGCCAGCTACCTGGAATCCAGCGGGCATCCGGAACTGGAGCAGCACGGCGAGATTAGCGGGGCCACCAATCTGGTCTCGGATTTCACCATGGATTCATTCCAGGTCATGGAGTTCCTGATGGAAATGGAAGAGTGCTTTGACATCATGATCGACGTGAACAATCTGGCAAATGCCCACACCGTGAATGAGCTGGCGAAAGTCGTCGACAGGCTGCTGGAAAATAGCCGGTAAGCACATGGCCTTATTGGACAAATTTGCACCAACCGCGGCCATCCGTGACCAGCTCGGTGCCGGTGGACAAGATCCGACCAGCGTCATTATCGAGCAGATTATTTCACCGACCGAAGGACTTGTAGGGGGCCGCCACACGATACTCGCCGGAACCAACAATTACCTGGGCCTGACTTTCGATCCCGCTTGTGTCGAAGCGGGTAAGAATGCCATTGAGGAGCAAGGTACGGGGACAACGGGGTCACGCATGGCCAATGGCAGCTTTGCGACGCATATCGCTCTGGAACGGGATCTGGCCGACTTTTTCCAGCTGCCCTATGGCATGGTCTTCTCAACGGGATACGCGGCGAACCTGGGTACTCTGACCGCACTGGTGAAATCCGGTGACACGGTTTTACTCGATGCCGACTGTCACGCCAGCCTGTACGATGGCTGCCAGATGAGCGGCGCCAACCTTTTCCGCTTCCGGCACAATGACCTCAAAAGCCTGGAAAAGCGACTGCAACGCCTGGGCGACAGAGCACAAGACTGCCTGCTGATCACCGAAGGTATGTACAGCGTTCGGGGTGATACCGCACCCCTGGCAGAAATCGTGGAATTAAAGAATCGGTACGGTGCCTTGCTGCTGGTTGACGAGGCACATTCACTCGGTGTTTACGGCGAAAGTGGCTGTGGCGTTGCCGAGGCTGAAGGTGTGCTGGGGGAAATCGATTTCGTGGTCGGCACATTCAGTAAAAGCCTGGGCGCGATGGGTGGCTTCTGTGTCAGCCCGCACCCGGAACTGGAACTGATTCGCTACGTTTCCAGGCCATTCATTTTCACCGCCTCATCCAGCCCCTCGATCATTGCAAGCACGCACGAAGCCTTGCGCCAACTGAGGGCCCGGCCGGAACTTCGTGAAACCCTGTGGCGAAACGCCAACCGCCTGTACCAGGGGCTCAAAGCACTCGGCTTACACCTTGGTCCGGAAGTCAGCCCGGTGGTTGCCGTCCGGCTGGACAAAAAGGAACAGCCCCTGTCCTACTGGAATCGTCTGCTTGAAGCAGGTGTCTACACCAACCTGATCATCCCGCCGGCATCGCCCGATGGCTTCAGCTATCTTCGTTGCAGCGTCAGTGCCGCGCACACACCGGCACAGTTAGAAGGAATCATCAGCGCTTTTACCAGCCTGCAATATGCGGGCTAGTGTACTGTCACACTAGACGATCCGCTTGATCAGCAAGCCGGTCAGTATGAGCACCAGCAGAGAAGACGTTACGACCGCCAGACCTGGGCCAATCAGCCCGATAACCGGTGTCAGAACAAAAAACATAGCCACATAGGTACTGATGCCGATTACGTGAATTTGCAAAATTGAGGTGACCCTGCCCATCGCGTAAACCGCAGCGCGCAGCGATGCGCCAGCAAGTTCAAATGTAGCCCCCAGCAGCATCAGGCTTAGGAGCGGTGCCGCAGCGACATATTCCTCACCCACCACTCCCAAAATTGGTCGACCGATAAACAGGGAAAGGATAACGAATGCAAAGCCGACGGCACCCGCGAAAAAGGCCGTCTTCCAGGGTACGGTATGAAAGCCCTGATCCTGCGCATGGAAACTCCTGGTGAGATCCGGGAAAAGTACTTCGCGTAACAGGATGGCCGGGTGGGTGAGCACGGTCGAAAATTCCCGTGCCAGACGGAATAATCCGGCTGCAGCCGGCCCCAGCAAGGCACCGGCCAACAGTGTCGATACATGTTTTGGCAACAGGTCAATATTAGTCTGCCAATACACTACCCCGATAAATTTCCAGAACTCTCGCTGCCGATCGCGAATCTCCTGCCAGCGGAACCCACTCCACAGGCTGGTATCCATATGCGCCTTCAACTCCTTGAAGCCGCGCACGGTCAGGTAGATATGCCCTACCGAAAAAGCCACCCCCCAGACGACGATAAACACCGACATCGGTGCATCCAGCGACCAGGCTATGGAAACCATCAGGAGACGCAGAGCCGGCCCAACAGTGGCCTGGACACCGAGCGCATCGAAGCGGTTATAAATGCGCAGGATACCGTCGGGTGTGCTATTGGCCGTGGCCAGAATGATCAGGCTGTACATCGCTGCCCAAACCACCATATCGCTGTCCCACTGCAGGAAGTGCCCGGCCAGCGGTGCAGCGACAATACCAAGAATCACCGCCAGCAGGGCAGCGACCACGTCGATCATCAAGGTCGATCGCAACAAGGATCGCAGACCGCTGTCGTCTGCTGCATCGCCGAGCGGTATGCCAAACCGGACGATGGTCTCGTAAGTCCGGAAATTCAGGGCGCCGCGAACCACCATTACGTAGGTGTGCAACAGGATGACCAGCCCGAACTCCTTGGCCGACAAGGCATTGGCCATCAGGCCGGTAGCCGTGACGGAACAGATTGCCCCGATCCCCCGCCCGCGCAAGATAACACCAAAATTCTTCAGCACACGTTTCAGCATGCCCGGCACCTGCTCGCAAGGCTAACCCGCATATTGCACCAGTATCCCATATTCATTGGAATGCACCCTGCCGGTAGAGACGCCAAAGTAGCGGCCAAACAAAAATCAATGGGTATTTTCTTTGCCGGCTGGTGGGCTCGATGTAGACACCCGAGTGACGCTTTATTTTCCACAGCAGATAATCCAGACCGTCGGCAAAAGTCAGCGCAGCTTTGATCAGGCGCAAACCAGACAGGACCTTGCCCTGCATCCGCCGGAACCACCAACTGACCTTTGAGCAGCGCCTGGCGTTGCCACTGGTCGTGTTGATGAATTTTCCTTGCTGTTCGGTCAGCTCGAAACCCAAGCCCTGCCCCGCCAGGGCCGTGGTGATTGAAGTGTAATAATCAGGCCAGAAACTGAACAGCTTTTGTGCGTACCCCGGTGGTTCGGAACGGAGTTCGCACTGGTAACTCAAACTGAGGCCTCGGGTCCACACATCCTGTGCACTGAAAGTATCGTGCAGAGTGGGCAGGACCCTGCGGATGAATGTCGCTGCAGCCGTCCCGACTGCGCCAATCAACCGGCGTTTGGTGGACTCATCCCGGCACCAGAGCAGGCCACATGGCTGGGCAAACCGGGCCCAGAAATAGGAATGAAAATCAGAGCGGACCGCGCATTCAAATCGATCCATTGTCAGCAAAGCGTACTTGGCGCGAATTTCATTCGGTGGTGAGCCGTGTTGAATCTGGTACACATTGGGCGGCAGCGCCTTGGCCAACCAGCCATGCCAGGCTTTGGGCACGGAACCATAGCTGTCCAGCAGCACGTAAAAGTCCAGCAGGGTGTCGCTCTGGCCGCGCAGGTAGGAACCGTAAATCAGGACAGCCAACAGACCGCTTCCATACCGGTCCTGAATCTGCGCCAGCAACTGGTCTCTTTGTTGGTCAGGAAAGTCACAGCTACTGGACAGTTGTGCCGAGACCAGCCTGTTTATTTCCGGCAAAACGCTCATGATTTTTTTGCCCTGGATCAGGACTTGCTACCGGAAAGTGTCGTTGGATCATGACGTTTTCGCGGGTGGGGACCATGCCAGAACTGGGCCAGTACCGCGACCGCAAGCAACACCAGCACGGGGGTCATGATGGTCACTGAGGGCAGCAGTCCGAACAGGTTCGCCATGTGCCCGCTCAGTTGTTGGAGCAGGTAAAAAGCAATGCCGATTATCCCTCCGCTTACAATTCTCTGGCTGGCTGAAATCGACCGTGTGGATCCAACCAGCATGGGCAAGGACAGCAGCCCCATGGCTATTACCGCAATCATGACGCTCATCTGGGACCAGAAAATCACCAGCAGGTGGTGCGTATCCAGCTCGTTCTCATCCAGGTGACTGATGTAGCGCAACAATTCGTAGGGAGCCAGGGACTCCAATGGAAGCATCAGGATATCGGTCTGTTCCGCCGACAACAGCCCGGTCCATTTCAACTGTGCTAATGGTTCCTCGCTCACCGACATACCATCGAGCCTTGTGCGCACTACGTTTTTCAATAGCCAGGTATCTACACCGGTAATGGTCGCCTGCTCCGCCTGGATCAATTGCCTGAGCTTGCCATGCTGGTCCATGCTGTAAATTTCCACATCACTGAGGATGCGGTTGAATAGAACATCATTCACATGAACAATATTGCCCCCGCTGCGCGTCCAGAATTTCAGCCTGCCCACAGCATCCACGGAGGTTTCCTCCAGCGACCGGGAACGTAATTGAGAAGCTTCACGCTCGCTGACCGGGACCAGCACCGATTGCATCAGCGCCACCAGCACGGCCAGTGACAGGGAAACCAGGAGCACTGGATAGGCCATGCGCGCCCGGGACATCCCGGCCGCCCGGGCCGCGACCAGCTCCTGGTGGTTGGCCATGGCTCCCAGACCCATCAGTCCACCGAGTAATACCGTGACTGGCAACAGGTCCACAATCCGCCTCGGTAAGGTAAGCAGAACCACCAGGAAGGCATCCAACTGCGTGAACGTCCCTTTACCGACATCTTCCAGTTCTTCGGCCAGCGTCAGGAAACTAAACAGGGCCAGCAGCAGGAACAATACCGGCAACACACCCTTCACAAAATGACTCATGATGTAGCGGTCCAGGATGATCACGAAACCCTGCCCTGCCTCAGCGGAAGCTTACGGGCGAACCTTAACCAGGGCACATATAGCACAAAGACCAGCAGGCCGAGCAACGCGGGCACCCACCATATTCCCGCTGAAGTCCCGCTTTCCACCCAGGTGCGGCTAACATCCAGCAGGTTGAAATACACGGTATAAATCACGATGGCGGCCAGCATCCGGGCATAGCGTCCCTGACGCGGCTTACTGCGGCTGAGGGGTATGGCCAACAGGGCCAGCAACAATGCGGACAATGGCGTGGACATACGCCACTGGAATTCGGCCAGGTCTTGAGTGCTGCCTGAATCCCGCAGATCGAAGGTGCTGGTTGACTTGGTCTTGTAACCTACCGGACCGGCTTCAGCGGTCGGAATCCACAGCGAAAAAGTTCCCAGCTCGGCGAACACGTCCGGACCATCTGCCACGCGCTTGTAGACATTCGCGTCATACAGTATCAGCCGGTGATAGCCGGACCTGGCCTCGTATTCCATGCGCCCGGCGCCCGCAGTAATGACCTGCAGATCACCGTTCTTCCGCGTACGAATGAACACTTCCTCCAGCTCAGTGCCCGCACTCGAAATTCCCTTGATGAAAACAGTCCTCCCGGAATCCCCAAAGGTGTAGAAACGCGCGGGATGAATTCGGTCGACTTCGGTCGAAGCCGCCGCCTGCGCCTTGATCCGGTAGGATTCCGCATAGGCCCACGGTCGAACAAAAACGGAAAAAAGAGCGATCAGAACCGCCAGCAGGAGCGCAAACCGGACAATCGGCCTGAGCAAACGCATTTCACTGATCCCGCTGGCTCTCATGGCGTAAATTTCAGAGTCACTGTACAAGCGGCCCATCCCGATCAGGACCGCAAGATACAGACTGAGAGGCAATAACAGTTCAAGAGAAATGAGTGCTTTGAGTAAGGTCAGTTGCATGACTTCCGAAGCGCGCAAAAGACCGGCATTGGCGTCGATCAGGAACCGGGTGAGGCTAAAGGTAAGAAAAATCGCAACCAACACGGCATTCACGGCCAGGAATGGCACGCTGATTTCACGTCTCAGGTAACGATCAATAATCATTTCTGGATGAACCCGCCAGATGAGAAATTGTTATGATCAGGATTGATTGCAGGCCAATGTATCATGCGCAGATCCGAAAATACCATTCATCACAAACGCCCTGATCAACATCATGCGCCATCATCCGGACTGCTGGTGCAAGATGAGGGTT
>JAZFUZ010000192.1:0-8517 GCA_036447475.1 Lysobacterales bacterium
TCGGTGGCTGCAATAAAGCCCTTTTTGTAGGGATTGGCGCCAATGCTTTCCTGCAACAGCAGCCCTATTTTCAAGCCGTTACGTACATAGTTGCTGGCCATGACGCAGCCATATCCCCCCTGGCCAGGTGAGGGACATAACACAGGGTCGGGCCTGGCGGGAACGTTCTCAAAATTACAGAATGGGTCATCATTGCCGAACCCTGTCCGGCATTCCTGGTTACCCTTGTTCTGAAAAATTTCGACCAGGGGCGCACGATTGATATAGGCCCGGGCAGACTCCCGGGTCCAGGGTTTGCCATTTTTATCCAGCATCGAGAAACGGGTGCCCTTGGATTGAATCGGGTTGTGATCGATCAACAGGTAATCGCAGTCTGTCTTGCGATTGCATTCCCGGTCGACGAGACGGATCAGGTCGTGGACGGAACGGGCCTGCGTGTAGCCGTAGGGAAACCCCGAGGTGTTGCCGCCGCGATACACCAGCTCACCGTTGTACGCTACACTCACGGAGCCGCGGGCAAAAGCGAATTGCTCCTCCACCGTGGTGAAGGTGTCCAGCGCGGTCGCGTCGGTGGACGCAACGGTGTGGCTGTGTACGTCGCCGAAAAAGATGTCCCGTGGTGCGGTTGTTGGCACATCCACCTGGTGATGGTGCTGCTCTGAATGGCAGGACCCCACCACAATGGCCAGGGTGATGATGAAAAGAACTCTGTTAATACCAGACACGAGTACCCCTTGATATGTGATATTGCCCAAAATTTTGTTGAGCTGGCGATCGCTGCAGCAGGTAGATTTTTTATAGCGTAATTCTCATCATGCTGAATAAAAAAATATAAACGACGCTATTTTTTCCGGTGGCTGGTTTTGCATGGCTGCTTCCTTGGTTGTTTGCTACAATAGACTGCATGAATTTTTGGATGCGAACTACTGTGTAAAGAACCAATGCAGCAAAGCGAAAAAGGATGGGCGCTTTGCGCTTTTTTTCGTATCTGACATTTGATTTATTGGGGAGAGAATAGGGTATGCCGGCCATTACGTTACCCGATGGGAGCCAGAGAACATTCGAGCAGGCGGTCACGGTCATGGCCGTGGCGGCCGCGATCGGCCCGGGTTTGGCCAGGGCGACCCTGGCCGGTGAAGTTGATGGTGTGCTGCGCGATGCCAGCCATCTGATCGAAGGTGATGCTTCCCTGCGTATCATCACCGGCAGGGATGTCGAAGGGCTGGAAATCATCCGCCACTCGACCGCGCACCTGATGGCGCAGGCAGTGAAGCGCCTTTATCCGGAATCTCAGTGCACCATCGGCCCGGTGATCGAGGACGGTTTTTTCTACGATTTTTTCCATCCGCCCGGCTTCACGATGGAGGATCTCGAGCGCATTGGCGCGGAAATGCGCCGCATCGTCAAGGATGCCCTACCGGTCAAGCGTGAGGTCTGGCACCGGGACGAAGCGATCCAGTTCTTCCGGCGGGAAAAGGAAGAATACAAGGCCAAAATCATCGAGGACCTGCCCGAGGGTGAGGACATCACGCTGTACCGCCAGGGTGAGTTTGTCGATCTGTGTCGTGGACCGCATGTTCCCAATACCTCGGCCCTGGGCGAGTTCTGCCTGACCAAGCTGGCTGGCGCTTATTGGCGCGGGGACAGCAACAACGAAATGCTGCAGCGTATATACGGCACTGCCTGGGCGACGAAGAAGGAACTCAAAGCCTATCTGCATCGCATCGCCGAAGCGGAAAAACGGGACCATCGCCGCCTGGCCAAACAACTGGACCTGTTCCACTTCCAGGAAGCAGCGCCCGGCATGGTGTTCTGGCACGACAATGGCTGGCGCATCTATACCGAGATCGTGCAGTACATCCGCGGGCAGTTGCGTAAAAACGGTTACCAGGAAGTGAATACACCCCAACTGGTGGATATCAAGCTGTGGGAAAAATCCGGCCATGCGGAAAAATTCAAGGACGACATGTTCATCACCGAGTCGGAGAACCGCAGCTACGCGGTCAAGCCGATGAATTGCCCCTGCCACGTACAAATTTACAACCAGGGCCTGGTCAGTTACCGTGATCTGCCGATAAGGTTGGCGGAGTTTGGTTCCTGTCACCGCAACGAACCGTCGGGTGCCCTGCATGGCCTGATGCGCGTACGCGCTTTCACCCAGGACGATGCCCATATTTTCTGCACGCCGGAACAGGTTCAGCGCGAATCCGCTGACTTTATCAAGCTGCTGTACAAGATCTATGCGGATTTCGGCTTTGATGAAGTCCTGGTGACGCTCTCCACCCGCCCGGACAACCGGATCGGTGATGACGCGCAATGGGATCAGGCGGAAGAGACCCTCGCAGCGGCTCTGAACGACGCGGGTATCGAGTGGGACGAAACCCCGGGGGAGGGTGCTTTCTACGGCCCGAAAATTGAATTCTCTTTGCGCGACACCATTGGGCGTATTTGGCAGTGCGGTACCCTGCAGGTTGATTTTTTCATGCCGGAGCGGCTGGATGCGACCTATATCGACAAGGACAGCCGCCGCCAGACCCCGGTCATGCTGCACCGCGCGATCCTCGGTTCGCTGGAGCGTTTTATCGGCATCCTGATCGAAAATTACGGTGGCGCTTTTCCGGCCTGGCTTGCGCCAATGCAGGCTGTGGTGCTCAATATCAGCGAGAATCAGAGCGATTATTGCAAAAAAGTAGTCGAAACCCTTGGAAATCAAGGATTCAGGGTGCATTTGGACTTGAGAAACGAGAAGATCGGCTTTAAAATTCGCCAGCACACTTTAGCCAAGGTCCCTTATCTGCTCGTGGTCGGCGATCGTGAGGTTGAAGGTGGGACTGTCGCTGTACGCAGCAGGTCGGGTGAGGATCTGGGCAGCATGCAAGTGGCAGCATTTGCACAACACCTCGCCGAGGACGTGAAGCGGCGGGGACGAAATATTAAATAACCAGGAGGATCGACAGATCACAGCAAAAAAAGAAGCAAGACGCAACGAAAATATCACTGCGCCGCAGGTTCGTGTCATTGACGCGGACGGTGAACAGGCAGGAATCATGGCTATCCAAGCGGCTCTGGACCTGGCCGACGAGGATGGAATGGACCTGGTGGAGATCGCGCCAAACGGGGAGCCTCCGGTTTGCCGGATCATGGATTACGGCAAGTTCAAGTTTGAACAGGCCAAAAAAGCACAAATTGCCAAGAAAAAGCAGAAGAACACCCAGCTCAAGGAAATAAAATTCCGGCCAGGCACCGATGAAGCTGATTACCAGGTGAAGATGCGCAATGTGCGCCGGTTCCTGGATGAAGGCGACAAGGTCAAGTTGACGCTGAGGTTTCGAGGGCGTGAAATGGCGCACAAGGAACTGGGCGCTGCAATGCTGAAAAGAGTGGAAACCGATCTGGGCGAAGAAATTACGGTTGAACAGTACCCGCGAATGGAAGGACGCCAGATGGTCATGATGATCAGCGCGAAGAAGCATTGATCAACAAGATGTAAGAACATCAGAACCCCGCGACGAAAGATGTCGCGGGCCATAAATAAGAGATGCCAAGCTAGTGTAGTGTCCTGAACTATCTGAAAGTGCCTGACAAGGCCGCTTGTGTAACGTGACATGTAGAGCCCCCTAAGGGCGAAAATAGGAGCAAGACCATGCCCAAGATGAAAACCAATCGGGGTGCGGCCAAGCGTTTCAAGAAAACCGCCTCGGGCGGATTCAAGCGCGGCCACGCCTACCACAGTCATATGCTGACCAAAAAAAACCAGAAGCGTAAGCGCGGCTTGCGCGGCACCGACATGATTAGTGCTGCCGACAAGAAGGTCGTCAAGCGTTTGCTGCCGTACGCATAGCGTACGTTATTGGGGAGGATCAGGATAATGGCGAGAGTAAAACGTGGTGTACAGGCAAAAGCCCGTCACAAAAAAGTATTAAAAGCAGCAAAAGGTTATTACGGCGCGCGGCGTAAAGTCTATCGCGTCGCCAAGCAGGCAGTCACCAAGGCAGGGCAATATTCCTACCGCGATCGCCGTCAGCGCAAGCGTCAGTTCAGGCGTCTTTGGATCGTGCGCATTAACGCGGCCGCCCGCCAATATGATCTGTCCTACAGCCGTTTCATCGACGGACTGAACAAAGCCGAGATCGAAGTGGACCGTAAAATGCTGGCCGATCTGGCCGTGCATGACATCTCCGCTTTTGGCGTGCTCGCGGAAAAGGCCAAGGCCAATTTGGGGTAAATAGCCCAGGAGTGTGCTTCCGCAATGTAAGAGGTAGCTAGTTGTCGAAATCCTGAGCTTTTCGGCACCCAAGGTGCCTCTTACATTCGCCTGCCAACAAACTCCCACAGGTCCATTTAAAGTGAACGCAGTCAACGAAATACAGCAACGCGCACTGGCGGAAATCAAGGCCAGCGGGAATCTCCAGGAACTGGATGATTTGCGTGTCCGCTACCTCGGCAAGAAAGGCGAAATAACCGCACAGCTCAAGACACTGGGCCGCATGGAGCCGGAACGGCGCAAGTCTTTCGGCCAGGCGGTAAATGCAGCCCGCGATGCGCTCAACCGGGCAATCACGGCTCGCCGCCAGACCCTGGAGGCCTCTGCGCTCGAAGCAAAGCTGCGCAGCGAGCGGGTAGATGTGACCCTGCCGGGCCGGGGAGAGCAGGGCGGTGGCCTTCATCCGGTGACCCGGGTGATGGAACGCGCCATTGGTATTTTCAACAAGCTGGGTTTCGAAGTGGCTACCGGCCCGGAAGTCGAGGATGACCACTACAATTTCGAAACGCTGAATTTCCCGCCGCATCATCCGGCCCGGGCCATGCACGATACTTTTTATTTCGGCGACGGCCGCCTGTTGCGTACCCATACCTCGCCGGTTCAGATTCGCGTGATGGAACGAAGTGAGCCCCCGTACCGGATCATCGCGCCCGGCAAGGTATACCGTAGTGATTCGGACCAGACACACACGCCGATGTTTCACCAGGTCGAAGGACTGCTGGTGGGCGAGGGCGTGAGCATGGCGGACCTGAAGGGTGTATTGCACACTTTTGTCAACGCATTTTTTGAGCGTTCGCTGGCCATGCGTTTCCGGCCTTCCTATTTTCCTTTCACGGAGCCTTCGGCGGAAGTTGATATCCGCTGGGACAAGGGTGACGGCTCGGAACCCGGGTGGCTGGAAATCCTGGGCTGTGGAATGGTGCACCCCAATGTGCTGCGTGCCTGTGATGTAGACCCTGAAAAATATACCGGTTACGCCTTTGGAATGGGCGTTGAACGCTTGGCTATGCTGCGTTACGGCGTGACCGACCTGAGGCAGTTTTTTGAGAATGACCTCGAATTCCTGCGCCAGTTTCACTGAGAAAAATCATGCAATTCAATGTTGAATGGTTGAAAAAGTGGGTGGCGGTTGAGCTGGATGCCGCAGAACTGGCTGCCAGGCTGACTGCGTCAGGCCTGGAGGTGGAAAGCGTCAAGCCGGTGGCGGGTGATTTCTCCGGCGTGGTTGTGGCGGAAATTGAAGCCTGTCAGCCGCACCCAAACGCCGACAAGCTGGTGCTTTGCACGGTTAATGACAGCTCGGGGGACGGCTCGGGGGACGGCTCCGCTGAGCGCCTGCAGATCGTGTGTGGTGCACCCAATGCCCGTGCCGGGATACGTGTGCCCCTGGCCCGGGTTGGCGCCAGTATCGATCCGGGTTGCAAAATCAAACAGGCAAAATTGCGTGGCGTAGAGTCCTACGGCATGCTCTGCTCGGCCCAGGAATTGGGGCTTTCAGAAGATCATTCCGGCCTGATGGAACTGCCGCATGATGCCCCCATCGGCAAGGATCTGCGTGAATACCTTGGCCTGGAAGATGTGACCATCGAAGTCAATCTGACCCCCAACCGGGCGGATTGTCTTTCCATCCGTGGCCTGGCGCGGGATGTTGCGGCCAGTTGTAGCGCTGATTACATCGGCATGGATGTACCAGCGGTGCCCGCGGTCTCGAATGACGCTCTGCCGATTCGGCTGGAAAGCCCGCAGGATTGCCCGCGTTATGCCGGGCGCATCATTCGCGGCATCGACCCGCGTGCCCCGACGCCCCTGTGGATGGCCGAAACCCTGCGCCGCTGCGGTCAGCGCAGCATCAGCCCGGTGGTGGATGTTACCAACTATGTCTTGCTGGAACTTGGCCAGCCCATGCATGCATTCGACCTTGAAAAGCTGACGGATGAAATCATTGTGAGGCGGGGCAGGGAAGGCGAAAAGCTGGTACTGCTGGATGAGTCGGAAGTCGATGTGGATGAAAGCGTGCTGCTTATTTGTGACCGCAAGGGTCCGGTGGCTGTGGCCGGCATCATGGGCGGACTGGAAAGTTGTGTAAGCGATTCGACCACGGACATCCTGTTTGAGAGTGCTTATTTCAAGCCCGCGACCATCATGGTCAAGGCCCGGGCCTGGGGCATGCACACCGATGCCTCGCATCGTTTCGAACGCGGTGTAGATCCCCAGGGGCAGCTTGCCGCCCTTGAGCGCGCCACCGCCCTGTTGATCGAAATCGCGGGTGGTGTGCCCGGTCCGGTGCTGCTGGCCGAAGAGCCTGCGGACATCCCGCGCAGCCGGCCTGTTTCGCTGCGCCATGATCGCCTGAACGCGGTGCTGGGCTGTACAATCGGGAAGGAGATCGTAGACGACATCTTCGAGCGCCTGGGCATGGATGTGTCCTGGCACGATGGCAGCTGGACCGTGACCGCCCCGTCGATCCGATTCGACATTGCAATCGAGGAAGACCTGATCGAGGAAGTCGCTCGAATCTATGGTTATGACGAGATTCCCGAAGCACCGCCCTCCGGTGTTCTTTCCATCGGCAGAACCAGCGGGTGCCGGGTGTCACTCGGGCAGCTTCGTGGCGCCCTGTGCGCGATGGGTTACCAGGAAGCCATCAATTACAGCTTTATCTCCAGCAAGCAACTCAAGGCGGTCCATCACGCGGATCAGGTCTTGCCACTGGCCAACCCCCTGTCCTCGGATATGGACGTGATGCGTACCACCCTGTTACCGGGGCTACTGACTTCGCTGGCCCGGAATACGCGGCGGCAACATAAGCGCGTGCGCCTGTTTGAAACCGGCCTTGCCTTTTTACAAGGCGAGAAACTGACTGAAAGTCAGCGTATTGCAGCCGTCGCCACCGGTGATGCATTGCCGGAACAGTGGGGTGTACCTGCTCGCACCATGGATTTCTACGACATCAAGGGTGCAGTAGAGCGCTTGTTTTCACTGCGCGGTGATGCCGAGCTGCCCTTGTTCAGGGCCGGGGATCTGTCGTGGATGCATCCCGGAGCAAGTGCTGTAATCTCCCTTGAAAATCGGAAAATTGGATGGTGTGGAGCAGTCCATCCAGATGTGCTTAAGGCACTGGAAATCAAAAAAAATGTCTTTGCCTTTGAGCTGGACTTGAATGAACTGCTGTCCAGGGAAGTTCCATACGCGAAATCAATTTCTCGTTTTCCGTCGATTCGTCGTGATATAGCAATACTGTTGCAAAATGATGTAACATACCAGGAGGTCAAGGACTGCATCGCTTCTACCGCAGGTTCTCTATTGGAAGAAGTGCTTGTATTTGATGAATATCAGGGCGATAATTTAAAAAAATCTTACAAAAGTCTTGCTATAGGCTTGATTTTTAAGAACGTTTCCAGCACTCTAAAAGATGAAGACGTTGATCCTTTGATTGAAACTGTGGTTTCAGCTTTGGAGAAACGGCTGGGTGCCCAGTTGAGAGGATAACAATGTCGCTTACTAAGGCAGATCTAGCTGACCGCCTGTTTGAGGAGGTTGGGCTGAACAAAAGGGAAGCCAAGGAATTTGTGGATGCATATTTCGAGGCAATCAAGACAGCACTTGAAGGCGGCGAGAACGTCAAGCTTTCGGGGTTTGGTAATTTCCAATTGCGTGATAAAAATCCAAGGCCAGGCAGAAATCCCAAGACGGGGGAGGAAATTCCGATTACCGCACGCCGCGTGGTGACGTTCCGGCCGGGTCAAAAACTACGAGCAAGGGTAGAAGCTTATGTTGGATCCGGGGATTGACCGTGATCTTCCGCCGATTCCGGCGAAACGTTATTTTACAATAGGTGAGGTCAGTGAACTTTGTGGTGTGA
Organism: Lysobacterales bacterium; assembly: GCA_036447475.1. Classification (GTDB taxonomy): domain Bacteria; phylum Pseudomonadota; class Gammaproteobacteria; order Xanthomonadales; family SZUA-36; genus JAJRRA01. Next base: position 8,127 of record JAZFUZ010000192.1, read on the forward strand.
AGCCGCATGTGTTGCGCTATTGGGAACAGGAATTCGAGCAACTAAAACCGGTCAAACGCCGCGGTAACCGTCGGTATTACCAACGCGGTGACGTAATGATGATCCGCCAGATCCGGAGCCTGCTGTACGAGCAGGGCTTTACCATCGGCGGAGCCCGTCAGATGCTCGAAGGTGATGAGGCCCGTGACGACATTAATCGCAGTCAGCAAATCATCCGCCAGGTCCGCATGGAACTGGAACAGGTACTCCACGTTCTCAAACGCTGAAGTTTAACCCGCCAATTGCCCGGTATCCCGAAACCCATTATTAGGGTAAAATCCCGCGTCTCGCCCGCGTCTCATTCGGGACCATCGGCGGGGTATGCAAAATGTCGGGGCGTGGCGCAGTCTGG
>JAZFUZ010000193.1:0-5086 GCA_036447475.1 Lysobacterales bacterium
AATGAGAGTCGAATCGAACCTCGTGGCACTCTCGGCTTTGTGTGTGCTGTTAGCCGGCGGTTGTCCAGCAAGGCTACATGACCAGAACAGCCAGGGGCCGCATGGTCACGGCAAAAGCCTACCGGCTTTTCGGTCTCGATCACCCCTCCGGGCCGGGTGGCGACCTGTTCGACCGGGGAAAATAGATACCATTGACAACCCTTTTAGGGGGTTTAGACGTTTATAAAAATGAGTGAACTTAAGCCGGTGCCGTTGGTCTGGCCTGTAAGGGTTTATTTTGAGGACAACGATGCCGGCATGGATCAAGACGGAGTCGGAGCATGGAGGTTCTATAGAAAATGCAGAATGAATTACAAATCTGGCAACTGGTTTTGGAGGCCAGTTGGCTGGTGCAAGGGGTGATGGCGATCCTGTTGCTTGCCTCCGTTGCTTCGTGGGTGATCATTTTCCGTAAACGCCAGATATTGGCAAAAGCGGGAAAGGAGGCGCTGGTATTTGAGGAACGCTTCTGGTCCGGCACGGACCTGACCCAGTTGCATGAAAGTATTACCGGCGCTCACCGGCTCACCAGCGGCATGGAACGTATTTTCGATTCCGGTTTCGCCGAGTTCCTGCGCATGCGGCAGCTGGGAAAGCTGTCACCCAGCGCGATGGTTGAAGGTGCCCAGCGCTCCATGCGCATCGCGCTGACACGTGAGACAGAGGAACTGGAGCACCACCTGAATTTCCTGGCAACGGTTGGTTCCACCAGCCCATACATCGGTTTATTCGGTACGGTGTGGGGCATTATGACTTCCTTTCACCAGTTGGCTAACGTCAACCAGGCAACGATTGCGATGGTTGCTCCCGGAATTTCCGAAGCGCTGATCGCCACCGCCATGGGTCTGTTTGCGGCCATACCGGCGGTGATTGCTTACAACCGCTTCTCGAACCAGGTCGATCGCCTGGAAGTACGCTACGACAACTTCAAGGAAGAGTTTTCCAGCGTCCTGCAACGCCAGGCGCATCAACTCAGCGAGGAGTAGGGTCTCATGGAATCCAGCAGGGGACGCCGCCGCCCAATGTCTGAAATCAACGTCGTACCGTATATCGACGTGATGCTGGTTCTGTTGGTTATTTTTATGATCACCACGCCCTTGCTCAACCTCGGTGTAGAAGTGGAACTGCCCAAGGCGGATGCCGAAGCCTTGGACACACAGGAAAATAACGAGCCTCTGGTGCTGACGGTGTTGCAAAACGGTGATCTCTACCTGAACGCCGGCGGGGATCTCGACGGCACGGCCAGTGGCTTGATTGATCCGCAAACCCTGGTCACGACGGTATCCGCCATCGTCCGCCGCAACCCGAAGATACAGGTGCTGGTGGGTGGTGATGAGCGGGTTGTCTACGGGCGGGTATATAACGTCATGGTGTTGTTGCAAAAAGCCGGAGTGACCAAGGTAGGGCTGATGAGCGACCCCCTGGATGTAGGTCTGGGCGGGGAGCAGGATGCCACGGAATAGATGTTTTCCCGGCAGGAACTCGGCGCTCAATTTCGGGCTTTCAGTCTTGCCCTCGGCGTCCATGTCCTGATGGCGATGCTGGTGGTGGTGAGCACCATGAAATGGGAGCCGTTCCGGAAACCACAGAACGTGGGTCTGACCATCGAGGCGGTGATTGTAGATACCAGCGAAATTCGCAGGCAGCGCGAACAGGCAAAACGGGCGGCGGAACGCGAAGATCTGCGCAGGAAGAGAGCGGAGCGTCTGGAACAGCAGAAGAAGCAGAAGGCCCGGAAGGATCTGGAAGCGAAACAGCGGCGCGAGCAGGAACTTGAGGCGCAGCGCAAGCGTGATGCACAGGATCGCTTGCAAAAACTACGGATGGAGCGGCAACGAAAGCGCGAAGATGAGCGCCTGAAACAGGCTCGGGAACTGGAGGATATCCGCAAGCAGAGGGAAGCTGCGGATAAACAACGCAAGCTGGAGGAACAGCGGCTTCGGCAAATTGAAGATCGCCGGCAGGATGAAGCCCTGGAACAACGACGCCAGTTGGAGGCAGCGGAACGCAAGCAGCAGGTCGAGGCTGAGCAGCGCGCATTTCGCGCCGGGCAGATAGCCACACTTCGCGACAAGTACCAGCTGGCTATACAATCGGTAGTGACGCAAAACTGGCTGCGGCCACCTACCGCGCAACCCGGATTGCGATGTACGCTGAAAATTGTTCAGATCCCCGGTGGCGAGGTTATTTCCGCTGCCATTGCGGGCAAATGCAACGGTGATCCGGCGACTCGCCGATCCATCGTGGCGGCGGTTGAACGGGTTGGTATACTGCCCTACCGCGGGTTCGAGAACGTTTTTCGGCGTGAAATTGACTTTTATTTTATTTACGACGGTGACTGACAAAGTGAAAAATCTGATTATGTTTCTGCTCGTTTTGACGGGCAGCGGGGCAGTTCATGCCCAGCTTCAAATCGAAATCATCAGCGGCAATCCGAGTGCCCTGCCCATCGCGATTGTGCCCTTCTTGTGGGAGGATGCCACGCCGCCCCCGATCAGCACCGTGGGTGAGATCATCTCCGGTGACCTGTACCGTTCCGGCTTGTTCGACCCGATGGATACAGCGGACATGATGGAACGACCAGTTGACGAAGAGTCCATTCGGTTCGGGACCTGGCGTTTACTGAAAGTCGACTACATCGTCGTCGGCAGAGTGCGCACCCCGGTTGACGGGCAGGGACATGAGTTGATCTACCAGTTATTCGATGTGCACACGCAACGACGCCTTTTGTCGCAGATCACCACCGTCGGTCCGGGTGATCTTCGTTTTGGCGCACATCGCGTAGCGGATGCCATCTACCAGGCTCTGACCGGGGTGCCCGGCGCCTTTGCAACCCGGATCGCTTACATTACGGCCACCGGCGAGGGTTCGGATTTGCACTATGAACTGGTGGTATCGGATGCGGATGGTTTCGGACCGCAGTCCGTGGTGGGTTCACCCGAGCCCCTGCTTTCTCCTGCCTGGTCTCCGGATGGAAAGAAACTGGCTTATGTATCCTTCGAGCAAGGGAACTCGGCCATCTACCTGCAGGACATTGCGACCGGTTCGCGGGAATTGATTTCAGGCGGGAAAGGCATTAACGGCGCACCGTCGTTTTCACCGGATGGCCGCAAGATGGCCATGACGCTGTCCCGCTCCGGCAATCCTGAAATCTACATCCGGGACATGGCAACCGGCCGCTTGACCCAGCTGACACGGCACTGGGCCATCGATACCGAACCGGTTTGGGCGCCGGATGGGAAGTACATCTATTTCACCTCGGACAGGGGCGGAAAACCACAGATCTACCGCATCGCGCCGACTGGCGGAAAACCCGAAAGAGTCACCCTGGAAGGGGACTACAACGCCCGGGCGAGTATTGCGCCCGATGGACGCAGAATAGCTGTAGCGCATGGCAGAGGAAACGAGTATCGTATAGCGGTCTGGGATATTGAAACCGAACGATTTACGGTCCTCACACCGGGTGTACTGGACGAGTCGCCCAGCTTCGCACCCAATGGAAGCATGGTGTTGTACGCACCCCGGGAAGGGACACGCGGCGTGTTATCCGCGGTGTCCGTGGATGGAAGTGTACGCCAGCGGCTGATATTGAGTGAGGGAGACGTTCGGGAACCCGCATGGTCACCCGTAATCAGGTAAACTAGACCAAGATATTCTTAAATTGATGCCGTAGCAAACGGCTCAAAACTAATAACGAGGAGGATAGAATGAAAATCGTGTGGCGATTGACTTTCGCAATGACTATTGCACTGGCGTTGACAGCCTGCCAGACAACACCAGAGATTGTACCAGAGCCCACTCCAGAGCCGGAGCCGGAGCCCATAACAGATGTGGAAGTTACAGCAGCTCCGGATCCGCACGATTACACGGATTCGCGTAATTTCGATAATCCGGAAAGCATGCTTTCCAAGCGGATTATCTATTTCGATTTTGACAAGTCCTCAGTGCGACCGGAATATCGCGATATTATATCTGCACATGCGGCGTATGCAGCTTCGCACTCCAGCGCCAGAGTGACGCTTGAAGGCCACGCCGACGAGCGCGGAACACGTGAATACAACCTCGGACTCGGTGAGCGTCGCGGTAACGCCGTGATGGGACTGATGTCCGCACAAGGCGCCAGCGGCAGCCAGCAGCTTGTCGTGAGCTACGGTGAAGAACGGCCCACCTGTCGCGTCAGCGATGAGGATTGCTGGTCACAGAACCGTCGTGTGGAGATTGTTTACACGGCCCGATGACCATGGTTCGACGTTTTTCTGGTAAGTCCTTGATGGTCAGCCTGGTGCTGACCATCATTTTTTCTGCACCGGCTTCGGCACAGAATGCCAATCAGACAGTCATTACGAACCTGGTAATTCAGGTACAGGAATTACAGGACGAAGTCCGTAGCTTGCGCGGGCAACTGGAAGAACAGAGCCGGGAACTTAAGAACCTGAAGCGCCGCCAGCGCGACCAGTACCTGGACCTGGACCAGCGCCTGTCCGATATACGCAGCAGCCAGCCTGCGACCTTTGGCAGACCCGGTACGGCCGCTACTCCTGCCCAGGGCAGAACAGTGATCCCGCCCGCAGAAGATACCCCGGAAGTACGGGCACCCCTGACCAGCAGGTCGAGTGTCACCGGAATTGGACAGCCTGTGGCACAGAACCAGACACCGGCCTCGTCAGCCGTAGAGGAAAAAGCAGCTTACAACCAGGCTTTCCAAGCGCTCAAGGATTTGCGCTACGCGGATGCCGCCGAGAAATTCCAGTCATTCCTGGACCGTTATTCCGATAGTGAGTATTCGGATAATGCGCAATACTGGCTGGGCGAATCTTACTACGTGACCCGCAATTATGACATTGCCCTGACGGCTTTTCAGGAACTGATGGATCGTTATCCGGACAGCCCGAAAGTGCCGGATGCACTGCTGAAAATGGGTTACACCCATTACGAACTGAAGCAATGGAATAGCGCCCGCGCCGCTCTCACCCAGGTGCAGGAAAGCTACCCCGACACCACGTTGGCCCGGCTGGCCGAAAGCCGACTTCGCGGCATGCGGATGGAA
>JAZFUZ010000194.1:0-10247 GCA_036447475.1 Lysobacterales bacterium
GACCTGCTCTGCGCAAAAATTTACGCGGACTACATCGGCGCCCAGGGCGGTGTCTACCTGCGGGCAGATTTCTCTACCCCCCAAGACCCGATGGAGCATGTCCGCAGGTTGCTGGGACTGGATGGCGTCAGGGTTGGTTCCAACCGTACCCGGCTCAAGGCCATCAATGGCGAAGCGTTCATCATCGATGAGTCGAATTAACCATGCCCATTCATGAAAAATCACTGATCCGCCCCGAGAACCTGCACGTTCAGGAAAACATTGAAATCGAGGGCATCGATGTATCCGGGCACTGGAGCACCTTCATCGAAAGCCGGGTAGTGACCGACTACAACGAAGATCTCGAAGAGGAAATTGCAGCCTTGCCCGGAGGCGAATTTATCCACCGTTGCTAGCAATGCGGCTCCTGCACCAACTCCTGTACGGTCCATGCGATCAACCCGGACTTCAACCCGCGCTACTGGATTTACCTGATCCGCACGGGTATGGAAGAGGAGTTGCTGCGCGACAAGGACATCATCTGGCAGTGCGTATCCTGCAACAAGTGCACCTACGCCTGTCCGCGCGACGTGGAGCCTGAAGGCGTGATGAAAGCCACCGCCCACTGGTTGGAGCTTAAAGGCCATACACCCAAGTCACACTCGACGATTTTTGATGAAATCTTCAACGAGCAGGTGATGGCCACCGGCAAAATCGAGGACGGCCGCACCGTGCGCCGCTACTTCCAGCGCACCGGCCAGGCCTTATTCCAGCCCTGGCTGATTGAAATGGTCAAAAGCTTGATGCGCAACCTGCCCATCGGCATGCTGACCCGCATGGGACTGGCCAACTTCATCACGCCACGTACCCGTGATTGGTCTGGTGCCGGCGATGCCATCGGTGAATACGTAGCCGAGCGCGAAGCGCATCACCGTAAAGCTCTGAAACTGGATGATCTGGTCCAGATGGCCGAAACAGAATTAGGGGGCCACTGATTTATGTCCGACAAGAAAGCAAAATACCAGGAAGTCGCCTATTACCCCGGTTGTGCCCTGGAAGGTAGTGGTTCTGCTTACGATACCTCAACCAGGGCTCTGGGCAAGGCTCTGGGTCTGAAGATCAAGGAAGTGGAAAATTGGAACTGTTGTGGTGCGATGGAAGTGAAAAACATTGATCCCAAGATCCAAACCTACCTCTCTTCCCGTGTCATGTCCATCACCGCCAACAAAATGAACATGGACACGGTGATGGTTCCCTGCAATGGCTGTTACCACAATCTGAAAAAAGCCGAGTACGATCTGGCCAATGACGACAAAACCGCGGAAGTCGTAGACCGCCTGTCGAAGAAGGCGGGCCACGATACCTACCAGCCCGGTCAGGTGGAGACCATCCACGCGCTGGACTGGATTAAGGAGACCATCGGTGAGGAAGGCCTCAGGGAGCGCGTGAAAAACTCGCTTGTTGGCATCAAGATCGCCAATTACTACGGTTGCATGTATACGCGCCCCCGGCATATTTTCCCGGAAAAGGACGCAGGGCCGGGCAGTGAGTCCACCTTCAAACCCCATTTCATGGATGACCTGCTGGAAGCTGCAGGTGCTGAAAACGTTGAGTTTCCGCTTAAGACGGCTTGCTGTGGTGGTGCTCACACGCTTTCAGACTGTGATACCTCCACTCTCCTTGTCACCAACATCCTGCAGGCCGCCGAAGCCGCCGGTGCGGAAGTCATCGCCACCGAGTGTCCGACCTGTCACAGCGGATTGGAAATGCACCAGATTCGTGCTGAAAAAACACTGGGCATCAAGACCAATGTAAAGATCATTTACTTCACCCAGTTGTTGGGCATGGCCCTGGGCCTTAAGCCGAAGGCCGTTGGTTTGCATGAGAACATCTCAGATTCCTTTGACTTCGTGAAGAACAAGGGCCTGGCTTGAGGACACACGTTTGAAATCTCTGGCCAACATCGGGCAGCGCCTGAACCAACTGGTTGCGCAGCCTGCGCAACCCTCCGATGCTGCAGAATTGTTGGCGCTTGGCGAAACAGCCCTGGAACACTGGGTTCGCGCCAAAGGGAAAGAACCCACGTCAGATCTGAGGGAAGGCTACAGGTTGCTGGCCCTGCACCGTCAAGGTGCAGATAAGGATCCGAGCTTCAATGCCTGCCGTGAAACCTGCCGCGAACTGGTTTACCATTACAACCTGCTCACGATGGAGCCGGAGCACCCGGAGTCAGCTCAGCGGGCCCGTATGATGCCTCTGGTAGCCAGGCACCTGTTCCTGTTCATCAGCGGCAAATTGGAGTCACGGGAATTGGGTGATTTCTGCTGTGCGTCAAAACCATTACGCGAAAAGGTTGACGAATCTGTTCCAGCGCAGTAGAAATAGATAACAAACCCAGGAGGTCCCGCTCATGCCAACAGTTCGCGGATGTTATCTGCCCGACGATTTACTTTACGACGTGGAGAACCACACCTGGTTTACCGAAGTCGGCGATGGCACGGTCAAGATCGGCATGACAACCATCGCCACCGCCCTGGCTGGCCAGCTGGTGGCCTTCACGCCCAAGAAAGTCGGGCGTAAAGTCCGCCCCGGCAAGTCCTGCGCAACCATAGAGTCCGGCAAGTGGGTCGGCCCTGCCAAGTCCGCCGCCGCCGGTGAAGTGATTGGCGTCAACGAAGAACTGATCAACAACCCGAGCATGGCCAATGACGATCCTTATGCGGCCTGGATGGTGCACCTGCAACCGGATGACTGGGACAGCGTAAAGAGTGGCCTCACCCCGGGCAGCGAAGTTGCCAGCCCTTACGAAGCAAAAATGGCCGCTGACGGCTTCGAAGGCTGCGACTGATTCAAGAGCGCGTCTGGCGCGCGATAGTGTTACCGCTATTGGTTGACCACGCTGGGTTCCGGCATGGAAAAGAATTTCAGGGCTTCGAGCTCGGGTTCCAGGCGGTGCTCCTTGGGTAACCCCTGCTTGGCGAGTTGGTCGGCCAGGCTTTTGGCTTCTTCCAGGAAAGCGCAATACATGTATTTCCGTGCTTGATCGCTCAGCGTACTTTTGTGATAGCCAGTGCATTCGAGCGCCGCTTCCAGTGAGAAGCCCTCCAGGTCCACCTGGTCGAATTTGTGCGTCCATGTGCCGCTGTGCAGATCGAAGTTGTACAGGGACAAGAAGTGATGGCCGTGGTCGGCGACAAATTCAACGGCATCCAGAATAAAGTCGGCTTCCAGATCATCCATCGCATAGTGCATGCTCACTCGGCACCAGCCCGGCTTGATACCGCAGAGCCCTTTTACGACCCACTTGCGGTACTGCTCGGATGTTTCATCGTCGATATTCAGCAAGCGGTGGCCATAGGGGCCGGCGCAGGAACAGCCCGCGCGGGTCTGGATACCAAACAGGTCATTGAGCAGGCTGGTGACAAATTTCGGATGCAGGTACTTGCCGCGGTGATCCTTGAGGTTGAATGAAATGATGCCGATGCGGCGGTCCGGGTCCTGGTTGCCCAGGATTTCAATGTACGGATTGGCAAGCCAGCGGTCGAAGGTCCGCCTGAGCAACTCACCTTCCCGTTTTTCAATGGCCTCCACGCCAATGTGGTCTTTGATTTGAAACGCCAATGCGGCTTTAAGAATTTGCAACACACCGGGGGTACCGGCCTTTTCGCGCTCTTCAATTTCCTTGATAAAATTCTGGCTGTCTGGCCCAACGTAATCCACGGTGCCACCGGCGCTGACACTGGGTGGAAGTTCCTTGTGATAAATATGCTCTTTGAACACCAGTATTCCCATGGAACCGGGTCCGCCGATAAATTTGTGGGGCGAAATAAACACAGCATCCAGTGAAGCGTCACCGTCGAATTTCCCCGGTGGTGGATCCATATCGATTTCCACGTAAGGAGCGCTGGCGGCAAAGTCAAAACAGGCAATGGCCTTGTATTTGTGCAGCAAGCTGGCGATCTGGTGCACCGGTGTGCGCATCCCGGTGACATTGGAGGCGGCTGAGAAGGAACCGATTCGCTTGCGGCCCTGGTAGGCGGGATCCTGCAGCTTTTTCTCCAGGTACTGCAAATCGATGGCGCCCTCGCTGTCCATCGGGATCTCCACTACCGTGGTCAGGTTTTCCCGCCAGGATATTTCGTTGGAGTGGTGCTCATAGGGGCCGACGAAGACCACCGGCTGATGCTGTTCCAGGTATTGGTTGAACTTCACATGTGCGTCGCTGCCCAGGGAGTCTTCCATCATCTCGGTCAGGCTTTGCCGGGTGGCCGGGGGGAGTGCAACACCGATGATTTGCTGCAATTTGTCGATCGCGCCCGTAGCCCCGCTGCCCACCGCAATAATGCGCCCGCACGGCCCCGCATTAACAGATTTTTTGATACTGCTTTCAGCCTGCACCAGCAGTTGTGTCATGGAACGGCCGCTGATGTCGTCTTCGGTGTGGGTGTTGGCGTAAATACGTTGCAGGTTTTGCAGGTACGTTTCAGCCAGCGCCAGGCAACGACCGGAAGCGGTATAGTCGGCATACACCATCAGGCGATCCCCAAAGGGTGTTGCAACGGTTGCGTCTGCTCCGATTATCTGGCTCCTCAGGGATTCGATATTCAATTTGCAGGTTTGGTTCATGTATTTCTGATGAAAAAATTCTGATGAAAGAATGCGTTACATTGTACCCGTCTTTAGCCGGCACAGGCTGCCTCTGAATGTGCCAATAATATCGATGCACTACACTGGTCTCACAAGCACCAGTCTAGTAGGATTGATCACCCGATTATTTCCCAGGAGCCTGTCGGATTTAACCTGATCTCGGCTTGCCCCCGCTACGATTGGTTAAACCCGACAGGCTCTTGGCCGCAGGTGCAGAGGATTTATACCGATGCTCGACAAACTCAAAACAAAGCTGGGATTAAATAATCCGGCATTATTCCGTGAACAATCCTACGTCAACGGCGAGTGGATTTCCGCTGTAAATGGTGAAACGTTTGCAGTGACCAACCCGGCTGACGGCTCTTTGCTGGCCGAAGTGGCCGAACTGGATGTTGTGGCAACCCGGGCGGCCATTGAGGCCGCGAACACTGCCTGGCCAGCCTGGCGTTCCAAGACGGCCAAGGAACGTTCTGTCATTCTGCGCCGCTGGTTTGACCTGATGCTGGAAAACAAAGATGATCTGGCGGTCTTGATGACGGCGGAGCAGGGCAAGCCCCTGGTCGAATCGGTCGGGGAAGTGGTGTATGGCGCTTCTTTTGTCGAATGGTTCGCCGAAGAGGCCAAGCGGGTTTATGGCGATGTTATTCCCACCCACCTGAGCGACCGCCGAATCCTCACGATCAAGCAGCCCATTGGTGTGGTAGCGGCGATCACGCCGTGGAATTTCCCCAACGCGATGATCACACGCAAAGCTGCGCCCGCACTGGCGGCAGGCTGCCCGATCGTGATCAAGCCAGCTTCAGAGACACCCTTGTCTGCCCTGGCGCTGGCCGAACTGGCAGCGCAGGCGGGCATTCCCGCCGGGGTGTTCAACGTGATCACCACGAAAAACTCCCGGGCGGTGGGGGTTGAACTCACCGAGAACCCGCTGGTGCGCAAGTTTTCATTCACCGGTTCAACCGAGGTGGGCAAGATCCTGATCCGCCAGTGTGCCTCGACGGTGAAAAAGGTGTCGATGGAACTGGGCGGTAACGCCCCGTTCATCGTATTTGACGACGCGGATGTAGACTCCGCCGTGCAGGGCGCCATCACCTCCAAGTATCGCAACGCCGGCCAGACCTGTGTCTGCGCCAACCGCATCTACGTGCAGGAATCTGTTTACGATGAGTTCGTCGAAAAATTCACCGCAGCAGTCCGGCAATTGAAGGTAGGGCGGGGTGATGAAGCCGGTGTGACCATCGGCCCGTTGATCTCCGCCGATGCGATCGATAAAGTTGAAAAACTGCTGGTTGATGCGATCGATAAGGGCGCCAGTGTGATCGAGGGCGGGGCGCGTCACGAACTGGGTGGCTTTTTCTACCAACCCACGGTGGTCAGTGGCGTAACCGCGGATATGGCATTCGCAACCGAGGAGATTTTCGGCCCGGTGGCGCCGGTGTTCAAATTCTCAAGCGAAGAAGAAGTGATCGAGTTGGCCAATGCCACCGAGTTCGGCCTGGCTTCATATTTCTACGCCCGCGACCTGGGTCGCGTGTTCCGGGTAGCCGAAGCGCTGGAATACGGCATGGTCTGCGTCAACGACGGCATCCTCTCAACCGAGATTGCCCCGTTCGGGGGCGTCAAGCAATCCGGCACCGGCCGCGAGGGCTCAAAATACGGCATCGAGGAATTCATCGAAATCAAATACATCACCCTGGCCGGAATTGACACCTAGGCGATGTCAATGCTATCCCGTTCAGTCAACACGACAATAGTCATTGCATTGCTGATGGCCTGCAAGCCCGCTACTGGTTTGGACAGGCCGGATGCAACCGGGTCGGCCGCCGTTGCCGCCGCTCTGTCGGTGCGTTATGCGGTCATCGATCTGGCCGATATAGAGGATCCGGCCGCGCTGACCTCCCTTACCCGTTTTTCCTGAACTTCAGGGTCCAGCGGTCGGTATTACCTGTCACGGTCTTGCGTCCAACTTCATAGCGCAGTTCATCATCAGCGCGGTAATGCAGATCGGAATAGTCCAGCAGCTCAAAACCGGCAGCCTGGATTTCCTTGATGGCCAGCACCGGGTCCATCCTGCGGCGGTTTTCGGAATTGTCAGATTGCATGTGGCGGCGATTGTGATCAACCACAGCATAGATTCCGCCCGGCTTGAGGGCCGCATAGACCGCCCGGTTCAATGCGGCGCGGCCTTCAGCGTTGAAGTTGTGGTAGTTGCGGAAAGTGAAAACGATATCAACCTCGCTTACACCGAGGTCGGCGTTTTCCAGCACATAGAAACGTGATCCTTCCGGCCGGTAAATTTTCGCTTCACCGGCAGCGAGTTGGACCTTATCGAAGCCATCCTCGCCAAGTATGTTTTTTGACACCCTGGATGTCCCGTAGGCGACAAAGAACTCGCCATTTTCAGCCAGAACGGGTGCGAGCAGCTTAGTGTACCAACCGCCGCCGGGCAGTAGTTCCACCACTTTCATGTCATCACGCAAACCAAAAAATTCGAGCGTACTGACCGGCCTGCGGTTACGGTCACGGCCCCTTTCTGACTCGCTGCGCACGTCGGCCGCCATGGCGATTTCCAGTTTGCCCTTGACCGCATCGAAATTGGCGGCAAAGGCAAGGCCTTGCACGGCGGAAAAAAGGACGATCAGCAGTACTTTGTTCATGTTCTGACCTCAGTTTTGTTGTTCAGGAGTGAAGCGCAAGAATACCTGATATCAGCCCCGAATGAACAGCGGCAAAACAAAATCTGTTGTTCCGGATGCTCAAACGAGATTGAAAGCTCCGTCATCTCATCTTTTCATCCAGCGAAGGCCGCCACCACAGTGACAACCACTGCTCAGACAGATCTCGTCAGCCACAGGCTTGCGCCATCGGTACGAAACCCGCAACGGATTCGACTCTTAAAAGCCACTGGCGCACGGCATTCCAGGGTGACAAATCGATACCGCCCTCTTCGGCCGTGTGGGTGTAAGCGTACAAGGCGATGTCCGCGATCGAGAACCGGCTGCCGCCAAGGAATAGGTTTGATGACAAGTCCTTTTCCATCACCCTCAGGGCACCTGCGCCTTTTTTCCGGAGTAATTTCAGCCGGCCGGCATCCTCGACTTCCCGGCCTGCCAATTTGACCAGAAACCGCGCCACGGCAATATATGGCTCATGACTGTATTGTTCAAAGAAAAGCCACTGGTAAACAAGAGCCCGCTCCCATGCATCGGTGGGCAAGTAAGAGCTGCCCTCAGCAAGATACAGCAGCATCGCATTGGACTCGGCCATGTATTGGCCCTCCGGCAATTGCAGCACTGGCACTTTTCCGTTCGGATTCATTGCCAGGAATTGCGGCGTTCGGGTGGATTGCTTCATCACGTCCCTTTCCACCCATTCAAACGACCTTCCGGTCAGGGAAAGGATCAAAGCCACCTTGTAGCAATTGCCTGATCGATGATCACCGTAAAGCTTGAATGGTTTCATAATATCCTCGTTATACCGTTTACAGGTCCGGTGCCCGCTACCTTAGCGGAAATATTTCAGCTTGTGGTTATAGTGAAAGTACTCTTGCTAAGATGATGCATGCTTTCGAACCGGGGTATCCCTCATGGCTGATCTTGATCTTGATTTCATCCGCTCCAATTTTCCTGCCTTCAGTGAGCCCTCCCTTGAGGGATGGGGCTTCTTCGAAAACGCTGGCGGCTCTTATGCTTGCGGGCAAACCATCGATTGGCTGAACCGCTACTACCGGCAAACAAAAGTACAGCCCCACTATGATTTTCCGGCTTCAGCCAAGGGTGGCGAGCAGATGGATACAGCGAAACAGCGCTTGGCGGCCTGGTTGAACGTCGACGCCGAAGAGGTCCATTTCGGCCCGTCCACTTCACACAATACCTATGTGCTTGCCCAGGCTTTGCGCCAGGAACTAAAGCCCGGCGACGAAGTTGTCGTCACCAATCAGGATCACGAGGCCAACGTTGGCGTCTGGAGGCGGCTGGAGGACAACGGAATCGTGGTGCGGGAATGGAAAGTCGAGCCGGATACTGCGGAGTTGATCCTGCCTGACCTGGAGGCCCTGTTAAACGGGCGGACTCGGGCCGTGGCCTTCACGCATTGCTCAAACCTGGTCGCCAGCATCAACCCGGTGCGTGAAATTACCGACATGGTTCACGAGGCGGGGGCCCTGGCCATCGTTGACGGAGTTTCCTTCTGCCCGCATGGCCTGCCCGATGTCCGGGCGCTGGGTGCGGACATCTACCTGCTTTCACTGTACAAGGTTTATGGGCCACACCTGGGTGTGATGGTCATGGCTAAGGAGTTGAATCGTGATCTTCCCTACCAGGGCCACTTCTTTAATGCGGGTATTCCCGCTGCGCGTTTTACACCGGCCGGCCCCGACCACGCGCAAATTGCGTCAGTGAATGGTGTGTTGGATTACATGGAAGCTGTGTATCAGCACCATCATGGTGAAGATGCCCCGGAGGTGCACAAAGCGGCAGCAGTGATGAATCTGTTCCGGCGACAGGAAAGCAAACTTTTGCAACCCCTGCTGGATTTTTTATGCGGACATCCTAAAGTGCACCTGATCGGCAGGAAAAATGCGCAAGGCCGCGCCCCCACCATCGCCTTCACAGCAGACGGCCACCGCTCTTCCGAATTGGCCTCGCAGCTTTCAGGTTTCAAGCTGGGCGTTGGTGTCGGTCATTTTTATGCTTACCGCTTGATCGAAGCCCTGGGGATCGATACCGAAGATGGTGCTTTGCGCACGTCCTTCGTGCACTACACCAGTGCGGATGAGGTGGCAAGGCTGATCACGGCGCTGGATATACTGTTGTAGGAGCCCGCTTGCGGACTCCTACCGTAAAACCTTAGGCTAGAATTTGCCATCCAATGCACAGAACCGCAGCCCAGGCCACGACAAAGGCCAGAGTCCGTACCCAGGGAATCCCGGCGGTGTAGGCACCGACATGCACTAACCGGGCCCAGAAAAAGGTTGCAGCTGCCGAAGTCGTGGCGTTGTTGCTGATGTCGAGTGCATTGGCGATCAGGACCAGCGCGGCAAAAACAACCAGGTTCTCAACCGCGTTGTAATGGGCTTTTTTCAAGCGCTCCGCCCAGGGCGACATCACCAGCGGTGAATCCGGGTAGCCCACAGCATCGCTCAACCGGTTGTTGGCCAGTACGCTGACAACATAGGGAATCCAGATCAGTGCAGATAGTATGCTGGTCCAGGCCAGGTATTTCAGTTCAGGTGTCATAATAATCTCCTGGTGCAGTGGCCTCGGTTGCTGTTTTGGTGTGCCCTTTACCGCAGGCCGTGGTACTTCAAATCAGGCAGTTCTCAAGCCCATAATAATACCTTTCAAAAAATCAGGATGCGAATAGGAATCAAAAGGGTTATCCTTGCGCAAATACCCGGTATCAGGAGCCCGGAAAAGGGCTTGCGTCAAAAGTAGAATGAAACGCACCGACACTTCTAATCCGGAATATTTTCACAAGGTAGTGGACTGCCAGTGGGGTTGTCCCGCACACACTGACGTTCCCGAATACATCAGGCTGATTGCCCAGGGCCGTTTCAGCGACGCCTACATGGTGAACCGGGAAAGCAACATATTTCCGGCGATCCTCGGGCGGGTTTGCGA
>JAZFUZ010000195.1:0-6952 GCA_036447475.1 Lysobacterales bacterium
CCCGAAGGGAGTTACCCTGATGCTCCAATACGACGTTGCAGCCCTTGCAAAGGACAAGCCATTCCCTGCGGACTGCGCCTTGTCTTGGAACATCAGGGTAGCTCTGAACCCTACAATATACGTGTGACAGCACACTAGCCCATAGCACATAACGTTGGATGACCCGGGGTCAAGGGTGCTCTGAACCGGTGGCGTTATCCTACAAATGCTTAAAAATGAAAGGGAATACGCCAATGGTTGAGACAATTAGCCTGCCTGGTGCAAGCATTCCGTCAAAAATGCGCACCATGCGTATTCACCGGCTGGGCCCAATAGACGCTTCTTCCCCCCCACTGCAACTCGATGTCATTGCCACGCCCCGTCCCCGAAACTCGGAGATACTGATCCGGGTTCATGCCTGCGGCGTCTGCCACACCGAGTTGGACGAGATTGAAGGTCGCGCCGCTCCGTCAGTACTGCCCATGATTCCTGGCCACCAGGTCGTAGGCACTGCAATCGAGGAAGGCCCCGACTGCCACCTTGGCCTGCAAGGTAAAAGGATTGGGGTTGCGTGGATTCGTTCGGCCTGTGGGACATGCAAGTGGTGCACCAGCGGCAGGGAAAACCTGTGCCCTGAATTCATCGCCTGCGGTAGGGATGCACCCGGCGGATATGCAGAATTCATGGTAGCTCGCGAGGAATTTGTACACGAGATACCAGCAGGAATCGGGGATTGTGAAGCCACTCCCTTGCTGTGTGCAGGCGCTGTAGGCTACCGGGCACTCAAGCTGTGCAAACTCAGCAATGGCCAGGCTCTGGGGCTGACAGGTTTTGGTGCTTCCGGGCACTTGGTTTTGCAAATGTCGAAATCCCTGTACCCGGA
The DNA here is from genome assembly GCA_036447475.1 of Lysobacterales bacterium. Lineage (GTDB taxonomy): Bacteria > Pseudomonadota > Gammaproteobacteria > Xanthomonadales > SZUA-36 > JAJRRA01. The sequence goes on from JAZFUZ010000195.1 coordinate 863, forward strand.
CACCGACATTTACGTGTTTGCGCGCAGCGAAAAAGAACGGGCATTTGCTGCTAAACTGGGCGCATTCTGGACGGGTGACACCCGCGACCGGCCACCTCAGTTACTTGATTCGATTATTGATACAACGCCAGCCTGGCTCCCGGTGCTGTCGGCAATGGAAAACCTGGTCCCGGGCGGGCGCCTGGTCATCAATGCCATTCGAAAAGAGGCAGGTGACCGGGAGTTGTTGATGCAGCTGGACTATGAGCGGCATCTATGGCTGGAAAAATCGATCCGGTCGGTGGCCAATGTCACCCGCAAAGATGTGCGGGAATGCCTGCGCCTGGCTGCGCAAATCCCACTGAAGCCACAGGTGACGGAATATTCTCTTGAGGAGGCCAATGCGGCATTAATCGAGCTCAAACAGGGGCATATCATGGGCGCCAAGGTTTTAAAGCTGGCACAGATCCTTTAAGTCACATATTGCACCAGTTGCTTTATCAGGCACTACGTACACGTTGTCCTTTCCGAAATAGTGATGTAGTCATAGCCCAGAAAATCACTCCGCTGAGTGCAATCAACAAACCCAGGAATGCTGCTATCTGCAACAAGGGGTGATTGAAATCATCCCTGTTTTCAAAATCCATGACGTGCAACATCCAGAAAAAATCAAAAACACGCCATCGAGTGGTCCGCCTGGCCAGAATTTCCCCGGTCCACGGGTCCAGGTAAAGATTAAGGGATTCAGGCTCCTCAAAAGTAACTTTCCACATGGGAAAATTTCTGCCTCTGATCTCCGACCCCGGAGATGCTGACTCCAGCCATTCGATCGCCTGAACTTCAGCGGTATCCAATAACCAGCCCTGGGCAATCTGCACCGCTTCTGCTGCGGACAAAACCGGCAGCACACCTGTACCATCACCAAGCACTAGCCGCCTGAAAGCTACACCGTCCACCCTGCCATCGATCCGCCAGGTCATTTGATCTCCCTTGCTGACCAGACTTAGCGATGTCAACTCCCAGCCCGGTCCAAAATGCCTGTCCAGTTCACGGTTTACCGCTGCAGGCGAACCCATTTGGGAAAGACCTTCGGCCTTAAGCGACTCGGGGACCCTGGTCAGGTGCGCCCCCCTGATTTCCTCGATCGGAAAAATGCTGAAATACAGGCCGCTTGCCATCCAGGCGATAATTTGTATCGCCATCAACAAACCAAGCCAGCGGTGAAGTTTACGGAGGAAAATTCTCATTCGCTTTTATTACTCAGAAATCTCGGCGACAAATGGGTCAGGCAAATATTCCTTCCTGCTCCAGGTTTTGTATATATCCCCATCGCAACACGAAATTACCTGGCTCTCCTCTGCCATCATTTCATGCATGACCTGGCGGCAGGCACCACAGGGTGGACACACATGTTCGCCGGGCGTATAGACGACCAGCGACATCAGGGTTCCCGCGCGCAAACCACCGGCTATTGCCGCACTGATCGCATTGCGTTCGGCACACTGGGTCAAACCATAGGATGCATTCTCGACATTGCACCCGGCAAAAATCTCGCCTTCCTCTCCAAGCACCGCAGCCCCTACCTTGAATTTGCTATACGGTGAGTAGGATTGGAAGGCCGCATTTTTTGCATGGATTTTGAGCATTGCGACTATTTCTGGTAAAGGTTTCATGACATCTGCACTCCATCGATTCGCTCATGGATTACCGGCTGTGGCCCGGCTGTGGGTTTATCATCCATTTGGATTGCGGACTTCAATCTGGCCGCCGCTTGTTGCCAGTCTGACTCACGCGAAGCGTGAATGGTTGCCAGTGGAGTATGCACATCCAGTTGCTGGCCTACCGCACACAGGTCCGCCAGGCCCACGGCCGGATCAATTTTGTCCTCAACATGCTGCCGGCCGCCACCAAGGTTCACGACGACATAACCTATCAACTGCGTATCCATACAGGTGACAACACCGGGTGAATCCGGGAACACCGGCCTGGAAATGGTCGCAGACGGCAAATGCTTTCCAGGCCGGTCAAGCAGATCAAGCGGTCCACCCTGGCTGGTCACCATGCGCGCAAATCGTTCAGCTGCCTCGCCTGAATCCAGTGAACTGCGCACCCTCTCTTTGCCCTCGGTCCTGCTGGCTACCACTCCTCCCAGTACCAGCATCTCGCTGGCTAATGCCTCGACCACGCCGAGAAGCCTCTCGTGCCGTGGTCTGCCGGTCAGGAATTCAATCGCTTCGCGGACCTCCAGCGCGTTTCCAACCGAGCAAGTGAGTGGGGAATTCATATCCGTGATCAGCGCATTGCAGGGCAGACCCGAGTCCGTGGCGACCCGACAAATTTCTTTTGCCAGCTTGCCCGCTTCCCCAAGTTCCCGCATAAAGGCACCGGACCCCAGCTTGATGTCCATTACCAGGGCGTCCAGGCCCTCCGCCAGTTTTTTAGAGAGAATGGAAGCGACAATCAGTGGAACAGAATTAACCGTGGCCGTGACATCGCGCACGGCATAGAACCGCTGGTCTGCAGGGACAAGCTTTTCACTTTGCCCGATGATGGCAATTCCGTTGGCTTGCACCAGTTGTTGGAATAGATCGATGGCAATCGATGTGCTGAAACCCGGGATACTTTCCAGCTTATCCACCGTACCTCCCGTGTGACCGAGACCACGGCCGGAAATCATCGGTACAAAGCCGCCGCAAGCGGCTATTACCGGACCAAGCACTAGGCTGACGAGGTCACCAACACCGCCGGTTGAATGTTTGTCCAGCACCGGACCACCCAGCTCAGGCCAGCGCAGGACTTCACCGCTGTCCCGCATGGCAAGCGTCAAGGATTTTAGTTCATCCAGGTCCATGCCCCGGAACCAGACAGCCATGGCAAATGCGGCAATCTGCGCGTCGGAGACCGTCTGTGCAGTCACACCCTGAACGAATGCAGCAATCTCATCTGCAGCAAGGACCACACCGTCACGCTTTTTTTCTATCAACTCCTGAATCAGGTACATGGTTTTTCTTCAAAAGGGCCTAGTGTAGTGCATCGTAATGATTCATGTTTTCTGTACTTGCCAAAACGGCGACGTTGCTTCAACCTGTAGCGCTCGTACCGATTAAATGCCTGGGTGATCCTCAGATGAAATGTTCAATTTGTAAATTTATTGTTTTATTTTCGTTGTATTTTATATCAACTCCATTTGCTTTCGCTGAACCATTGCCGCTGGAAACCATCAGCAGCCTGAGTAAAGACCTGTCTGAACAGGTTATCGCATGGCGGCGTGATTTCCATCAGCATCCGGAATTGTCCAACCGGGAATTCCGTACTGCAAAGATCGTGGCCGACCACCTCGAGGCGCTGGGTATGGAGGTGCAGACCGGTGTAGCCCATACCGGAGTCATTGGCGTACTCAAAGGCGGCAGACCCGGTCCCGTTGTATTGCTTCGGGCGGATATGGACGCACTGCCGGTACCGGAGCGTAACGATTTACCGTTCAAGTCCGTGGCAATCGGTGAATACAACGGCGAAGAAGTACCTGTGATGCATGCCTGTGGCCACGATGCGCACGTTGCCATGCTGCTGGGTGTGGCCAGGATTCTAGCGCAGATGAAAGACGAAATGCCCGGGACCGTCAAGTTCCTGTTCCAGCCAGCCGAGGAAGGTGCGCCAAAGGGCGAAAGTGGCGGAGCGAAGCTGATGGTGGCCGAGGGCGCGCTGGAAAACCCTAAGGTTGACGCTGCATTTGCCCTGCATATAAATTCGATCCAGGATGCCGGAGAAATTGGCTGGGCGTCCGGGCCGCGCTATGCCAGCGTTGATGATTTCAAAATTACGGTACGCGGTGTGCAGGCTCACGGTGCATCACCCTGGATGGGGATAGACAGCATCGTTGTCTCCGCACAGATCATTAACGCCCTGCAAACCATTGTCAGCCGCAACCTGAAGATCACGGAACACGCCGGCATTGTGACCATTGGCAGCATTCATGGCGGCTTGCGTTCCAATATCATTCCTGAAACCGTGGAAATGGTGGGCACCATCCGGGCACTGGATACCGGGATGCGCGAGCAAATTCACCAGCGGGTTCGTGAAATAGCCGAAGGTGTTGCGCAATCCATGGGAGCCACGGCAGAAGTACAGATTCCGTATACCGTATCTTACCCCGTCACCTACAATGATCCCGAACTGGCCGGCGAAATGCTGCCCGTGCTCGAGGCCGTGGCTGGAAAAGAAAATGTGCGGGAATTAAAGCCCGTTACCGGAGCTGAAGATTTTTCCTACATCGCGAACGAAGTACCTGGTTTCTACATCTCGCTGGGTGGAAAACCACGTGGTAAAGCGCTCAAAGAAGTCGCCGCACATCACACACCCGGGGTCTTCATCGATGAAAGTGGGTTCGACAACGGGGTCAAAGCCATGGCTGCGATGGCCTGGCAATACATGCTCGATCACCAGGATTAAGGACATCACCATTATTGCTTGAGAATCGATCCTCTCTCGGCCAGAGAACGGCATTTTTCCGGATCCAGATTAACTTTTGAACCACCCCGTTCGTAACAGGAACAACGCCCGGCATCCACTGACCAGGCGCAGATCAGTGAGTCCTGCCATCGTTCCTGCTCTGTTTTGGGCTGGCCGTCGGAGTGAAATTTCTCGGGTGAAGACCTCATCTCCGAACGTTCTTTCATCGCGTTTACCCATTGACCCAACTCATCATGAAAGGCGACCCAAGCGCCTGCCGACAAGGCAACGATCAATAGCAGGCGGAGCAATACCCAGGGATCAGCCAATAATCCCAGACCGGGCCTGAGCCGGGCTTGTTCGAGCCCGGTGAGTACCTGCCTGGTCTGGTCTTCAGCCAATAGTTTCACCGAGCACTTGCGGATGTATGAAATCAATTTCTCAGCCGACAATACGTTGATTGGCATACTCTTTCTGAAACCCCTGTGCCCCGTAAAAACCACCACAGAATGAAACCTCGACTCAGGCAGCTGCAAGCAACGGGCAAGCGCCTGTACCTTCAGGTAATTCTGGTGCATGGGGTTCTGAAACCGTGTAAAGCGTTTAAACCGGTGTTGTTTCCACCGGTCCTGGAATTGGGCTCCGGAAATCCAGCCGCGAAGAAATACCGTCTCGATAACAAAAATCCCGAACTTGGAAATCACCAGGTGATCAATCTGCACCGTTCCGCCGTTACTGGGCAGTATCAGATTGTTGAGCACGGTGTAGCGATTCCTCTCAAGCATCGTTGCCAACAGACGCCCCACCCGGGCCTCCCCCATGGTTCCCTTAAACCGGGGCGAACCCAAATAGGCAATCAGCAGGACGAGAGGTATCAACCATAGAAAATGCAGAAACACTGGCGGCATGCCTTCCATCACCCGGTTAATCTGTCACAAAGCGGTCACTATGAGAAGTAAATTTTTGACTGCGCGGTCCGTGTTTATGCCCGGAATGGTTTAGCCCGCATATTGCAATATGCGGGCTAGCTGCAAAGCCTGTTTTCGTCAGGGTGTGATGATGGCTTTTCGAGCGGCGGAGTTGACGCTAATCGAAGCTGCTGAGGCCTGGTCAGGTTCGTGAGTACAAGGCGCGCATCTCCCGAGCACTGGATTTACCAATCCAGGTAATGAAGCGCGCAGGGAGATGTGGCAACGCCGTAATCGCGGACCTGACCAGGCCTCAGCCGCATTTGGAGTAGCCGCAGGATAGGCACGTCGCACAATTGTCCATAATCACCACAGCCTTGGTCAAACACTTGTTACACAAAACTGCCGAAGCCGGATACGATCCGTCAGTTTCCGCACCAACTACCGATTTTTTTTGATCTGAAACCTCTGCTTCAGCACGCTTTTGGTCGAGGATAAGTTGCTGCTGTTCGGATAATTCTTCTTTTTCCATCAAACCGATTTTTTGCAGATGGTGTTCAATGACAGCCCCGATTTCAGCAACTATGGAAGGCATGAACTTTCCTCCCGGTTTGAAATAACCTCCCTTGGGATCAAACACGGCTTGCAATTCTTCAGCAAGAAAGGTGACATCACCACCTTTCCTGAAAACGGCGGACATCACGCGTGTCAGGGCTACGATCCACTGGAAGTGGTCCATGTTTTTTGAATTGAT
>JAZFUZ010000196.1:0-5522 GCA_036447475.1 Lysobacterales bacterium
CTGTCTTTCAAGAATGCGCCAAATTTGCGCCATTTCCCGTCAAGACATTCACGTATTTGTCTTTAAGTAATTGATTTAATTGGTGCCGACAGGGTGACTCGAACACCCGACCTACGCATTACGAATGCGTTGCTCTACCAGCTGAGCTATGTCGGCACATGGAAGGGCGGCCAGTATATTCAAAACCCCTCTTTTTAACAATACCGCGTTGAATGCCTACTGGAATTTGGGCCAATCTCTTACACGTTTGGCGGGCATTTTCCGCTTTTCAACCGTTCCCGTTTCTCAGAATATACGTTCGAGACAAATCATGTTGCATTGAACGTACAGTTGCTGAGGGAAACAACCATGAAAAAACGCAATTCCTGTGAATCGGGCTTCTCACTGATCGAGGTCATCATCGCGGCGGCGATTTTTTCGACGGGACTGGGGGGGCTGTCCCTGCTACTGCTTACGGCGGTGATGGGCACGGCCGAGGCGGGCCACCAGACCATCGCTTCCACCAGGGCCAGTTCGCTGGCCGAGATGATCGCGATGAACTCTGCTGCCTCCGGTCATTACATCAATCCGCTCCCCGGGGCTGAGCCATGCATGGTTGGCGATGATTGCAGCAACGAGCAATTGGCATCTGCTGACCTTGACCACTGGCTGGAGGAACTGGCCCGCGAACTGCCCAGGGGCAGCGGCCTGGTCTGCCGGGACAGCACGCCGGATGATGGTCATTCCGCCGATCCCGCATGCGACGGCATGGGGAATCTCGTGGTCAAGGTATTCTGGCTGGAAACGCGTCACCACGGTGATGAGGACGGAGGCCTCAGGCGACTGGTGACCCGCCTGCCCCACTGATGCGTGCCCGGGCCCTGCAAATCAAGCTGCCAGGGCAGCAAGGCATGCTGTTGGCGGAGTTGTTACTGGCAGTCCTGCTTTCGGCCTTTCTGGTGCTTGGGCTGGTGCAAATTGTTGCCGCCGCTCGCAGCAGTTTTCGCTTGCAGGAAAATGAGGCGGAGGTGCAGGAAAACGGGCGTCATGCAATTGCCACGCTGGGAGTGCTTATCCATCAGGCGGGGTTCAGCCCGCAGCCCTGGAATGAGAGCTTTAAGTCGCAGGCATTGACTTCCGATACCCGGGACCGGGTGAGCAGTCGCAGCGATCGCCTTGCGCTCCGTTCCTGGTCCGCCCTTAATTGTTTCGATAACCGCAACCCCATAGAGGACGAATCCGGGGAACCTGCTTTCTTCATCAGGGAATCCGTATTCGACCTGAACAGCCGCCGCGATCTGACCCACACCTGCCGATACGGACCGACAGTCGCTGAATTCATCACCCAGATTCGTCGCCAGGGATTTATCCGGAATGTGGAATCCTTCCAGGTGCTTTACGGGGAAGACCGCGACCACGATGGCAGTATCGACCGCTGGGTCCGTGGCGGCCAGTGGTCGGATGAAAAGCAGGTGCTCGGGGTCAGGCTGGGACTGCTCCTGGGCAGCAGTGACGTGGTTGTGGAGCAGGTCGCGCAGGATTTTTCCATCCTTGATTTCCAGCACAGAACCCGTGCGGATGGCAGACTTCACCGCCTGCTTGAATTTACTGTCGCCATCAAGGGGCGCAGCGGATGAATCAGCGGGGTGTGGCATTGATTGCCGGCCTGGCCTTGCTGGCCGCCCTCAGCCTGCTGGCCCTGGTAGCTACATCGGGGATGATCCTGCAGCGACACATGGCGGCCAATTACCATGAAAATAAACTGGCCCTAGAGAATTCGGCCATTGCTTCTTCTTTTGCTGTTGCGTGGCTGTACAGCCGGGCGAATCATGAGCGTGAAGAGGCCTGCATTGCGGATTGCTCTTTGCCCGTGGCTATCCACAATGTGGATGCAATACCTGCCCAGGCGGAATACCAGGATTTAGGCTGGTGGCAAAGTAACGGCATTGAGGTGGGCATCAATCCGGAATCAGGGGAGTCGATGGGAGGCAATCCGGGAAGTGGTGCAAATCCCCCGCTGTGGATCCTGCAAGAGCTGCATTTTGAAGTGGCTGAAAACGCGGGTGATGGAAACCCCTTTGAAGGTGTGGGCTACTACCGCATTCTCAGTCGGGGTACCGGTACACAAGCGGGAAAGATCGCTGTAACCGAGTCCATCGTCGCCAGGCCCTGGGGTGGTGACTACCGGCTGGACGTCTTTCCACCTGCCCCCGAAGTCAGCAAATTTTGTCTTCAGTTTGCCGCTACAGCCGAACAGGATCATGACTGCGGACGCCTGGCCTGGAGACAGCGGCGATGAAACAGGCCAATTCCATGCACCCGCATCAACCTTCGGGGGGAATGACCCTGGTCGAGGTCGTCCTGGTGGTCGGCCTGCTGGGGCTGTTGTTGTCCCTTGCCATGCCCAGCTACCAGGCTTACCTCGAACGCGGACACCGGGTGGAAGCGATCCGCTTGTTACTGACAGCGGCCGCTTGCCAGGAACGTTACCGGGCCCGCAGCGGCACTTTCGATCCAACGCGCTGCCTGGGAAATGCTGACAACGGGTTCTACCGCCTGATCATTGAACCGGAAGGGCAGTCGTCATCCAATGAGTTTGTGCTGATCGCCGAACCGCTCGAACGGCAACAACACGATATCTGCGGGAGTCTCAGCCTGGACCAATCCGGCACGCGGGGTATCAGCGGACCGCAAGACAGCTTACAAAAATGCTGGGCGGGCCGCTGATTTCTACCGGGAGTCTGTCAGTTGAATCCGCAATTTCCTGGGAAGCGCAAATTCCATGTTTTCCGGTTTGCCGGAGACTTCCTCAGCCACGTAACCACCCAGTTTATTCAGGCTTTCAGAGACCCCCTGGACCAGGCTCTCAGGAGCAGAAGCACCGGCCGTCAGGCCAACGGTATTGACCCCCTGGAACCACGCTTGCTCGATATCATCGACACCGTCAATCAGGTAGGCGGTAATCCCCTGCTTTTCCGCCAATTCGCGTAAACGGTTCGAATTGGAACTATTGATGGAGCCGACGACCAGCATCAGGTCCACCTTCTGCGCCAGTACCTTCACGGCATCCTGCCGGTTCTGGGTGGCATAGCAGATATCGTCGCGCTTTGGTCCCCGGATAGCCGGAAACCGCTCCGTAAGTGCCCGGATTACGTTCTGTGTGTCATCTACAGACAAAGTCGTCTGGGTAACGTAGGCGATATTCTCCGGGTGCCTTACATCCAGGGAATCCACATCTGCAGGTGACTCGACCAGGTAAATCCGGTTGTCATTAGGCGGTGATTCCAACCACTGCCCGAGCGTACCTTCCACCTCGGGATGGCCGACATGGCCAATCAGCACTGCATCACGCCCTGCCCTGCAGTGCCTGGCGACCTCCATGTGAACCTTGGTCACCAGGGGACAGGTGGCATCGAATATTTTCAGGCCGCGCTCATTTCCGGCCTCCCGCACGGACTGGGAAACGCCGTGTGCACTGAATATCACGTTAGAGTTGTCGGGTACCTGGTCCAACTCATCAACAAAAACCGCCCCGGCCTGAGTGAGCTTGTCGACAACGAAACGGTTGTGCACTATTTCATGACGGACATACATCGGCGCGCCAAACAATTCGAGCGCGCGCTCGACGATATCGATGGCCCGGTCCACGCCGGCACAAAACCCCCTCGGGTTGGCAAGGAAAACTTTCATTGCGGTGTGTCCTCCCGCTTACAAGCCTGGAGAATACCATCCAGCAACAGCAATACCACGCCAATCGTGATCGCAGAATCTGCGACATTGAATGCCGGATAGTGCCAGTTCCGAAAATAGACATCGATAAAATCCACCACATAGCCCAGTTGGACACGGTCGATCAGATTGCCTGCTGCGCCGCCGATAATCAGTCCCAGCGACAAGCCGGTGCGCCACTCCTGGCGCGGCAGGCGGAGTAACCAAACCAGCAACACCAAGCTTACTGCCGATGCCAGCACGACAAAAAACCAACGCTGCCAGCCACCGGCGTTATTGAGAAAACTGAACGCTGCACCGTAGTTATGTGCCAGCGTCATATTCAGCCAGGAGAAAATTTCATGGGGGCGGTATAGAACCAGCGACTCACTGGCCATCTGCTTGGATTGCCAGTCCAGCACAATCACCAGCACGCTGACGCCCAGCCACATCCACGGCAGAGGTGGAAACCCGCTGCGTACCGTTCTTGTCTGTGCACTACTCATTAGCAGAATCATCAGGCCATGCGCCTGGTCTCTCCTTTCCCATCCACGTTGTCCACGCAACGGCCGCAGAGCTCAGGGTGATCCCGGTGGGAGCCCACGTCAGCCCGGTAGTGCCAGCATCGCACACATTTTTCATGCTCAGAAGGCGTAACCACCAGGGCCAGCCTGCCATCTTCCAACTGGAAGTTTTCAGCCGACGCCGATGCCGCCGAAAAATTACCCATGCGGGCCTCCGATGTCAGTAACACGAACCTCAGTTCATCGCCGAGCCAGTCGATGGCATCACGAATCTCCCCGTCAAGCCACAAGTCAACTTCAACGGCCAGTGAAGAACCGGCCCTGCCGTCCTTCCGGACGGTTTCAATGGACTTGCTGACCGCATCCCTCACCGCGATGATCTGCTGCCAGCGCTGGCGTCCGCTTTGGGCATCATCCAGTTCAAACAGCCCCTCATACCAGGTTTCGAAGAAAATGCTGCTGCTGCGCTCACCGGGCACATGCTGGTGAATTTCCTCAGCGGTAAAACTAAGTACCGGGGCAATCCAGCGTACCATGGCCTCCAGTACATGGTACATGGCGGTCTGTGCAGATCTGCGCGACGGGCTGTTATAAGCGGTAGTGTACAAACGGTCTTTCAGGATATCCAGGTAGAACGCACCCATGTCCACGGTACAAAAATGGTGCACCTTCTGGTAAATCTGCAGGAACTGGTAATCATCGTAAGCCTGCTTCACCTGCTCTTGCAATTGCGCGGCACGGTCCACGGCCCAGCGGTCCAGCGGCAGCATGTCTTCCGGATCCAGGACCTGTTCGGGCGTAAAGCCATCCAGGTTGCCCAGCAGAAACCGGATCGTGTTGCGGATGCGGCGGTAGGCGTCCGCTACGCGCTTGAGAATTTCGTCGGAAACGGTCATTTCGCCCCGGTAGTCGGCTGCCGCTACCCACAGGCGCATCACGTCAGCCCCCAGGGTGTTCATTACCTTGTTCGGCGCAAAGATGTTGCCCAGTGACTTCGACATCTTGCGCCCATCCGCATCGACCACGAAACCATGGGTCAGCACCTGCTCGTAGGGAGCGACGCCATGCATGGCAACCGAGGTGAGCAGGGACGACTGAAACCAGCCGCGATGCTGATCCGAACCTTCGAGGTAAAGCTGGGCCGGACGCGCCAGTTCTTCGCGTTCGTCCAGCACGCAGCAGTGTGATACGCCCGAGTCGAACCACACATCGAGAATATCGTTTAGCCGTTCGTATTTCGTTTCATCCACACCCAGTTGCCGGTAGATGTCATCGGCATACCAGCAATCCACACCGTGTTTTTCCACCAGA
>JAZFUZ010000197.1:0-4575 GCA_036447475.1 Lysobacterales bacterium
TTGTCCGGCGCTTTCCTGGAGTGATGCAATGCTGGACGGCCACCACAAGATCAAGATCGATGAAACATCGTGTATCGGCTGCACGCTGTGTGTTCAGATCTGCCCCAGCGACTGCATCCGGCCGGCCGCGGAACTGGCTTCGGCATGAACAGCACCTCAGCAGTGACCCCAGAGGCGTCTCTGGAACAATCGGCCGCAGTGGCGGAATCCACCAATGTCCTGATCGTCGGGGTTGGCGGGCAGGGCGTGATCATGGTGTCCAAAATACTCGCCAGGCTGAGCCAGTTGCAGGGGCTGCAGGTCAAGCAAAGTGAAGTGCACGGCATGGCCAAGCGTGGCGGTTCCGTGTTCAGCCACATCCGCTTTGGTAAAGAAGTGTGGTCGCCGACCATTCCGATGGGCGAAGCTGATGTCGTCCTTGGCCTGGAATGGGCCGAGGGTCTGCGCTGGTTGCGTTACCTGAAACCGGGTGTTGGAACCTTTATTTCGGATACCAATAGGATCATTCCACCATTTTCCTGTCGCGATCGGAGCTTTGATGCCCGGCATGGTTATGCGCACCATGCGGTTGCAGAAATTGTCAGCCAGGTACCCAATGCCTATGCGCCCAACGCGACTGGAATGGCCATTGAATTGGGCAACGAACGGGTTGCCAACACGATCCTGCTCGGTGTGTTGTCCACGGTCATGGACTTCGCGGTTGAAACCTGGCGGGAAGTACTCGCGGAGTTTGTTCCACCAAAGACACTGGACACCAACCTGGAAGCGTTCGAAGCGGGCCGTGCCTGGACCAAACAAGCACATGAACCGGTACTGGATAAGCCGCCTGTAGCGGCGCCATCCGGTCCATTACTACGCCGCCAGGTCAAGCTGGAAATCACCGAGTCCTGGTGTAAAAGCTGCGACATCTGCGTGAAGATGTGCCCGGAGCGCTGTCTTGCGCTGGATCAACGTCAGATTGTTGAGCTGGTGAACCCCCAGGCCTGTACCGGCTGCCGGGTTTGCGAGTGGTTGTGCCCGGATTTTGCGATCGCTGTTCATGTCTCAACCGTTCCCACAGAAAAAATTAAGGCAGAAACCACCACAGAGGTAAGAGCTTGATGTCACAGATGCCACAACGCCAGAGTCTGCAAGGCAACCAGGCCTGTGCACTCGGCGCGATTGCCGCCGGTTGCCGTTTATTCGCCGGTTATCCCATTACCCCTTCGTCTGAAATTGCCGAACGCATGGCAAAAGAGTTGCCGCGAGTTGATGGCGTATTTATTCAGATGGAAGACGAGATCGCGTCGATGGCGGCGGTACTTGGCGCCTCAATGGGCGGCGTGAAATCGATGACTGCAACCAGTGGTCCCGGTTTCTCGCTCAAGCAGGAGCATATCGGTTACGGAATCCAGGCCGAAATACCCTGTGTGGTGATCAACGTGATGCGTGGTGGCCCCAGCACCGGCATGCCGACACGTCCAGCCCAGGGTGATGTCATGCAGTCACGCTGGGGAACGCACGGTGATCACCCGATCATCGTAATCACACCGTCATCCGTCCAGGAGATTTACCAACAGACAATCCAGGCCTTCAATTTTTCCGAGACCTACCGGATACCCGTGATCGTGCTGTATGACGAAGCCATCGGGCACCTGGTCGATACCGTTGAAATGCCGGACCCGGAGGAGATTGAAATAAAAGACAGGAAATGGGCCACTGGCCCGGCCGAAGGCTACCTGCCTTACCAGCCGGATGAGGATGGTATCCCGCCAATGCCGCTGCCGGGTGACGGTTACCGCACTCATACAACGGGCCTGACGCACCTGGAGAGCGGCTTTCCGACGCAGGTTCCCGCCGAGGTAAGCCGGGTCACCGGCCGCTTGCTGGATAAAATCGAAAATCACCGGGATGCGATTGAGCAATACGAACTTATGCATTGTGATGACGCAGAGATCCTGGTGGTGGCATTCGGTATCACCGCACGCTCCAGCGAACGCGCAGTCAATATGGCGCGGGAGCGTGGAATCAAGGTGGGTCTGCTGCGGCTGATAACTTTGTGGCCATTCCCGGAAAGAATCCTGCAAGAACTTGCGGGGCGTGCAAGTCATGTGCTGGTTCCGGAAATGAACGCGGGGCAACTGATACTGGAAATTGAGCGCTTGTGTCCGGACAGCACGACCGTGATTGGGATCAACCGCTTTGACGGCGAGCCCATCCATCCGGACGAAGTCCTGGCCAAGATTGAGGAAATCAAGCAATGACTGACGATCAATTCGAGATTCGCGATTACTTGCGGCTGGATTTATTCCCCCATTTCCTTTGCCCGGGTTGTGGCCATGGCATTGCACTGCGGGCACTGCTGTGGGCCATTCATGAACTGGATATTGAAATGGACCAACTGGCGGTGGTCAGCGGCATCGGCTGCTCTGGCCGCTTGAGCGCCTACATCGATGCGAACACCTTTCACACCACCCACGGGCGGCCCATCGCATTCGCCACCGGCCTCAAGCTGGCGCGGCCAGATCTCGAGGTCATTGTAATTACTGGAGACGGTGATTGCCTGGCCATCGGTGGCAATCACCTGATTCATGCCGCCCGCCGCAATCTGAATATCACCTGCATCATGCTGAACAACGAGGTTTACGGCATGACCGGCGGTCAGGTTTCACCGACCACCAGTCTCAACCGGTATACGACCACGACCCCATTGGGCAACCAGGAACCGAGCTTTGACGCCTGCGCGTTGGCCAGGGGCGCCGGGGCGACTTTCGTGGGGCGTGAAGTCACCTTGCAGACCACCGCGCTGAAAAACCTGATGCGGGAGGGCATCAGCCATGATGGCTTTGCCTTTATCGAGGTAATTTCCGACTGCACGGAAATCTATGGCCGCAAGAATGAACTCGGCTCCTCGCCGGAAATGGTTTTGAGCCAGAAACGCAGCATTCTGCCCAAGTTCGATGGCACTACCGTCGACAAGCCCTTCCGCGCGGGTAACTGGGAAACAGGAATATTGTCACGTCAACAGCGGCCCGAGTACTACCGGGCCTATCGTGAGCATTGCCACAAAGTGCTGGGAATCGGTGGCGCCAACAAACAATGAGTAGGAAACTTCAGGTATGAAACAGTGGGCAAAGAAAAAATGAATGGTGCCAGAGGATACGAAATCCGGCTCAGCGGCACAGGCGGCCAGGGGCTGGGCCTGAGTGGAAAAATGTTGGCTGCAGCCTTGAGCAGTGATGGTTTGCATGTGGCACAGTCACAAAGCTATGAACCCACTTCACGCGGTGGCATGAGCCGTTCCGACCTGGTAGTCACCCTGGGTATTGCCAGCTACCCGCTGGCGACTGCGCTGGATTACCTGCTGATCCTGGATCAGCGTGCCGCACCCGTTTCGGATGGAATGATTAAAAGCAAGGCAGTCGTGCTGGTCGATGAGGAACTGGTTCCTGAACCGCCATCCGGGGATTTCAAGGTTCATGCATTACCCTTGAGCAAGACGGCGATTGCACTGGGCAATCTGCGTGTCACCAACGTGGTGAGCCTGGGCGCGCTCATCGCCCTAACGGAAATTTGCAGCCTGTCGACGCTCGAAGCGGCTATCGAGCGGATTACGCCAAAGAAATATGCGCAGATGAACCTCGATGCAGTGCGTGCCGGATATGAGTTGGTGGGGTCAGGGAACCATTTCCCGCCTGGCAGCGGAGCACAAGAATAAAGACATTTATAGAAATGGTTCTCTGATCCAAAATTGACCAATTGCGATTGATTATTTCACGGCTGCCGGGCCGTCAGGCGGTAGACGGATATGGCGTCGGCGACGGTTGAGGCTGTCACTTCCCGGACTTCTACGGTTGACCATTCCACGGCCTTATCTTTGCCGGCGCAAATAATGACCATAGTAACTGGTCATTTTGTTTGATATGATAAATAGCATCAATGATCATAGTTTTAAAGGTGAGCTGTATGGAACAGATTTCCAAGACTGAATTCAAAGCGCATGCCCTGGAAGTATTAAGGGAAATTGAAAAAAGCGGAAAGCCCAGAATCATCACCGATCACGGTAAGCCCACGATTGAGATTAAAAAACTAAGGCAAAGAAAAGAGAGCCCCATGGAAATACTAAAAGGCACTGTGGTTGAGTACAAAGCATTTGATGAACCGGTTGCGGTTGATGATTGGCAAAATGCCTGATGATTATCCTGGATACACATGTATTGCTGTGGTGGGTAAGCGGCTCAGATTCATTGTCTACCGCCGCAAATAAAGTCATAAAAAGAACTTTGACCGAGGGAAGCGAAATTATTATTTCTTCCATCTCAGCATGGGAAATCTCCATGTTAATCAACAAAGGACGCCTGATTCTCAGTATGGATGTAGAAAGCTGGCTTGATGAAGTGTCGCAGATTGATGGTGTCAGGTTTGTGCCTGTAGATAATGAAATCGGCGTTAAATCAACTGCGTTGCCTGGTGAGTTTCATAAAGATCCTGCCGACCGGATGATAGTGGCAACAGCAAGAAAACTGGCCATTCCCCTGGTGACGGCTGATGAAAAAATTATCAAGTACGAATATGTAAAAACTATCTGGTAAAAAC
>JAZFUZ010000198.1:0-3696 GCA_036447475.1 Lysobacterales bacterium
CTTCAGGAATACCAAGTCATCCTTGTCATCACGGATCATCGGTTTCGCGGTGGGGATGACCACCACTTCAAGACCGTAGATAGACTGGAATTCGTAGGCCTCGGTATCGGCTGTACCGGTCATACCCGCCAGCTTGTCATACAGTCGAAAATAATTCTGAAAGGTAATCGAAGCCAGGGTCTGGTTTTCTCTCTGGATCGGCACCCCTTCCTTCGCTTCCACGGCCTGGTGCAGGCCCTCAGACCAGCGGCGGCCGACCAGTGCCCGGCCGGTAAATTCATCGACGATGATGACCTCACCATCCTTGATCAGGTAATCCACGTCAACAGCGTACAGGTGATGCGCTCGCAGGCCTGCGTTCAAGTGGTGAACGAGGTTCAGATTGTTGGCATTATAGAGACTATCTTCGGCTTTCAACAGCCCGGACTTGCCCATCAATTCCTCAACAGGCGTCATGCCGTCTTCGGTCAGGTACACCTGCTTTTGCTTTTCATCGATGGTGAAATCACCCGGGCCAACCTCATCCTCTAGCTCCGAAATAATCTCTGCCGGTTGCAGATCGGGGATCATCTGATTGATTCGCACATAGAGTTGCGGGGTCTCATCCGCCGGACCTGAGATAATCAGCGGTGTACGTGCCTCATCGATCAGGATTGAGTCGACTTCATCGACAATAGCGAAATACCGCTCACGCTGCACTCGCTGATCGGTTGAAAACGCCATGTTGTCACGCAGGTAATCAAAACCCAGCTCATTGTTGGTGGCGTATAAGACATCGCAGGCGTAAGCGGCCCGCTTGGCGGCCGGCGTCATTCCCGGGACTACAACGCCAACGGTCAAGTCCACCGCCTCGTAAATGGGACGCATCCAGTCCGCATCCCTTCGCGCCAGGTAGTCATTGACGGTCACTACGTGCACACCCCGGCCGGTGAGAGCATTCAGGTGGACAGCCAGGGTCGCCATCAGGGTCTTGCCCTCGCCCGTCTTCATCTCGGTAATCATGCCACGATGCAGCACCACACCACCGACCAGTTGCACATCGTAATGACGCAGGCCAAGTGTGCGTTGCGAGGCTTCACGTACGATTGCAAATGCCTCGGGAAGCAGAGCGTCCAGGCTTTCACCTTGCTGGTGACGGCTGCGTAATTCGGCTGTTTTTGCTTTGAGTTCCTGGTCAGAGAGGTTCTTGGTGGAGGACTCAAACTCATTTACCTGCTTAATGACCTTGCCCATTTTCTTGACCAGCCGTTCATTGCGGCTGCCGATGAGTTTTGTAATCAGCTTGTTCAGCATGGGAATTTTATTCTGGCTCGGCTAAAAGTAGCATTGGGTAATGTAACTGAAGTACGCTTCATGTATGACTCGTCTTCCACGGTCCGGTAAAACAATGCAAGGCGTTGCCGAGGTCCTCAATGACCCCGCTTCCAGTCTCAGCAATATACTCGAGCACGCCAGGTACCTGATGCAACTCGAGACTCTGCTCACTGGCCTGCTCGACTCTGACCTGGCCGCTCAATTCCAGGTTGCGGCAGCCAGGAAAAACAGGCTGATCCTGATCTCTTCCAACGCGACCTGGGCTACCAGGCTGCGCATGCAGGCGCCCCACCTGATCCGTTCACTACACGCAGCGGGCGTCCGGCAAATCGAATACATCGACATCCGGGTTGCTCCGCTGGTCAATCTGTCAGCCGAAACACGATCAAAAAGAACGCTTTCTGCCGCCGCGAAACTAGCCCTCGGTCATATGGCTCACTTAAAGTGATGAAACCAAGGACTAAACTGCCAAAATAAGCGTTCCAAATTCACGGCCGGCGGATAATATCAAAAAATCACCCAAATGTCGCACAACTGAATTCAGGTGGCGTGTGCCGGGTGGGCGTAGCATACCGGGATGGCTTCCGAGTCGTCGAAGGTGACTTCTTCCCAGGCTGACGGCCGGTCCAGGAGTTCACGCAGCAGCAGGTTATTGAGTTCGTGGCCTGATTTATAACCCGAGAATGCGCCGATGAGGCCATGCCCCAGAAGATAAAGGTCACCGATGGCGTCCAGAACCTTGTGTTTCACGAATTCATCTTCGTAGCGCAAACCGTCCTGGTTCAGGATGCGATAGTCATCCAGTACCACCGCGTTATCCATGCTGCCACCTAAAACCAGGTTTCTCTCGCGCAGCATTTCAATGTCGCGCATGAAGCCAAACGTACGCGCCCGGGCAATTTCCTTCAGGTAGGAAGTGGTTGAGAAATCCACCGATGCAAACGACAAGTGAGACTTGAATACAGGATGATTAAAATCAATCTTGAAGGAGACGCGGAAACCATCATAGGGGGCGATACGGGCCCACTTATCCTCTACGCGTACTTCAACCCGCTCGAGTATGCGAATGAATCGTTTGGCTGCAGTCTGCTGTTCGATTCCCGCGGATTGGATAAGGAACACGAATGGTCCCGCGCTGCCATCCATAATCGGCACTTCAGCGTTACTGAGATCAACATATGCATTATCGATTCCCAGGCCCGCAAAAGCCGACATCAGGTGCTCTACGGTAGCAACCCTGACACCATCTTTTTGCAAAGAAGTATTCATGCTGGTATCGCCAACATGAGTTACAAAGGCCGGAACCTCTACCACCGGGTCAAGGTCCGTACGCCGAAAAATGATGCCTGTGTTGACGGCTGCAGGGCGCAGCGTCATGAAAACTTTTTCACCGCTGTGAATGCCAACGCCGGTAGCACGAATGACATTTTTGAGGGTGCGCTGATTAATCATACATGGGACTCCTACAGCCCTCAAAACCTGCGGCATACTAGCACACCAAGGATACGCTTCATAGCCACCAAATCAGCGTTTGATTAACAAATGTTGTGATTTAACAACATTCTAACCCAGCCGTAACGCTTCCATCACAAAGCCGTTTCCTGGCCCGAAGTTCCGGCAACCCTGTGTGATGGGCAGACCCGCTCAGTCTGCCTGGGTGCGAAGGAAGGAAGGAATATCCAGGTAGTCGATATCTTTCTGCTGCGCAAACAGCTCCTTGTTCCCCAGGTCCAAAATGCGCTGATCGCGATCCCGGTTAAATGCCTCAACGGCTCCTTCATCCGGCAAGCTGGTGTCAGCAAGCCCAGATGTCCCGTTGGCCACCAGGCGGATGGGCTTCTCGTGAAAGCTGCTGCTGCCTGTGGGCTCGCCAAGGCCGGTTGCCACCACCGTAACCCGCAAGTCGTCGCCCATGTCAGGGTCGATCACGGTACCCATGACAACGGTGGCATCTTCCGAGGCCAGATCGGATATGGTACTGCCCACTTCTTCGAATTCCTTCATTGTAAGATTGGTGCCTGCGGTAATATTGACCAGGATGCCGCAGGCGCCGGACAGGTTGACGTCTTCCAGCAAGGGACTGCCAATAGCTGCCTGGGCCGCCATAATAGCCCGGTCATCACCGGATGATTGGCCGGTGCCCATCATCGCCATGTCCATTTCAGACATCACGGTACGGACATCGGCGAAATCGACATTGATCAGTCCTGGCCGGGTAATCAACTCGGCAATACCTTGCACAGCGCCCTGCAAAATATCGTTGGCGGCCTTGAAGGCGTTCAACAGGAGGGTCTCGCCACCGAGCACTTCCGCCAGCCTGGAGTTGGGGATCGTGATCAGGGAATCCACATGCGCAGCCAGTTCTTCGATGCCCTTTTCCGC
>JAZFUZ010000199.1:0-5252 GCA_036447475.1 Lysobacterales bacterium
CAAAAAAATCAAGCCAAAAAAATTAAGATTTAATGATCCATGCATTGCACCAGCCCTTACCCGCTACGAGACGGTTCTGGAAAATGCTGCATGGTGCGAAATCAGTGTCAACCTCTCCTGCGTAAAGGGCGCAGTTATCACAAAACTGGGTGGCTCCGGCATCACCGGCACGTTTCGGGAACTTCGCAGTGTCTACAGTTGAGGCATCCAGCTTGTAGCCCATGGCCTGGGCAAGCGCCTCGTCTTCGGTCACCTTGTCATCCGCCAACAAGTGCATGGGAACAGCAGACAGCGCCAGCATGCCGCCGCCTGCCTTCATGCCCATTTTCAGAAAACCACGTCGATCGATCATTGTATCTTTTTTCATTTCCAGCCTCCTTGGGAACACAATCATTGGGAATAGAACGAATCATTTTGCCTTGTCGGCAGGTCATTGAGCAAGCGGACCCTTACTTTTCTACCATGCTCACCATTCGCACCAGGGCAGGCAGTGATTCTGCCAGCATTTTTTCCATAACATGAGCGCGGTGAATTTCAACGGTTCTGGGGCTGATACCAAGTGTTTCCGCTATACCCTTGTTGGGCAATCCCTGGACCAGCAAGCGCATCACGTCATGCTCCCTGGGAGTGCAGCTACTCAGCCTTGCCCGAAGTTCGGACAATTCCTGAGTTTGTTGTTTGTTCGATCGGTGATGGACAATAGCGGCATGAACTTTTTCCAGCAATTCGCCTTCCCGGAATGGCTTGGTCAGGAAATCGTACGCACCCAGCTTGATCGCAGAAACGGCGAGTGGAATGTCGCCGTGGCCGGTTATGAAAATGACCGGGTATTGCAGTTGCTCCTGTCTGAGAATCGAGAACAGTTCCAGCCCATCCATGCCCGGCATCCGGATATCCAGCAACATACAAGCAATCGAGCGGTTGTTTTCATCTTCCAGGAACGCGTCGGCTGACTCATAGGCGCAACTGCTCAGACCAGCTGCGAAAAGGAGCAGGCGCAGGGACTCCCTGATGGCTTCATCATTATCGATAATGCAGATTTGACACCTCGGCGTCATCAAGCAATGTGCTCCAGCGGCAGAGTCAGGGTAAAACGGCTGCCACCCTCTGCCGGGCTTTCGTATCGCAGGTTGCCGCCGTGAGCGGCCGCTATATTTTTACAGATCGACAAGCCCAGCCCTACCCCCTGGGGTTTGGTGGTAAAAAACGACTCGAAAAGATGATGGCGGTCAGCCTGTGCGACCCCGGGCCCGTTGTCCTGAACCTCTATGGCCACTACTTTACCGACTTTTTTTACGCGAATGGTAATTCGCCCTTCATCCTGCCCTGCTGCACTGATGGCATCCAGTCCGTTCTTGACCAGATTGACCAGGATTTGTTGAATCTGAATTTCATCAACATACAGGATATCGATGCCTTTTTCGGGATAAAAATCAAATTTCAAATATTTCTTTTTTGTTTCATATTCAAAAAGTAATATTGTATTCTTAATAATTTCGTTTATATCATGGTGGGCTTTGCTTATGCTGCCGGTCCGAACCAGTCTGCGCAAGCGCTGCACGACTTCCGCCACCCTTCTGGACTGCTCCGCAATCCGTTCGCAGATGAGGTGAATATTCTCCGGGCTGGTGTCACCTTTGCGCTGAGCCAGCTGTCTGCCAGCGTCGGCATAGGCAGCAATTGCAGTCAGGGGCTGATTGATTTCGTGTGCTATCCCGGCTGTAAGTTCGCCTAAAATCACCAGTCTGTCTGCATGTACCAACTGCTCCTCCAGCTGCCGCACTTTCGCCTCCCCTGCCCTTTTCTCACTCAGATCATGAATGATAGCAATGAACCGGCTGCCATCCTCTCTCTTCACCTCGCCCAATGAAAGCTTGATGGGGAAGGTGCTGCCGTCACTTTTCGCTCCGGTAACATCCCGGTTCAGGCCAATGACGGTAGCCTGGCCGGTTTTCAGATAGCGTTTTATATACTCATTCTGCCTGATGCCATGCGGCTCGGGCATCAGCATACTCACGTTTCGTCCACAGACTTCCTCAGCCGTATAAACAAAAATCTGTTCCGCCGCCTGGTTGAAGCGCAGGATTACTCCCTTTGAATCGATGATGATGATGGCATCAGCCGCCACAGCCATCAACACATCCAGGGGATTGGTCCCGTCTGTTATGGAATTACTGCTCATCCCGGGTCTAGAGTACTGCATCACGGGTCCCACCGAGGCGCAACCTTTTGAGCAATTGACGGTAATCAGAAACATTGCTGCGGCTGGCACAAACAAGTAAACGCTGAGTCCCCCAGCGGTCGAACCGCCCGACTGGCACGATAGAAGCCCACCTGGTAGTCCAGCTATTACCTTCAAGTATGCCGGGAAATTCCTGCCTGCTGCGACTGATCAGCGTCACGGTGCCATTGCTGTAAATCCGCAATTGGCGGATGGATTGCTGAAGATGCATTTGCCGGTTGGAAAAACGGGAAAAAAGGAACAATGCGCCCAGGGCGGTGAGTTTAATGAACCCGGTAGTATTCGCAGTGATTATGGCCAGCACGGCGAGTAAAGCGAGCAAGTAATAAAGTGTTTTGAACCAGGAATTAATGCCTGTTTCCAGTTCGATAAATTTATCCGAACCCATGCCGAATCCGTTCCAGAATACCCCGATAAACCACCGCATCGCGATGGTCCGGATGCTGTACCCAGATCCAAAATTCATCGTCTTCGTTGTGCAAAAGCGCTTCGAACTCTGGCCAGGAACCACGCTCAAGCGCTTGTTGGTTTTGTTGCAGAAACGATTCGAGCAGCACGTCCAATTCTTTCATGCCACGCCGGCATAACCATCTCAGTTTCCTGACGCGATTAGCCCCATATTTCATGCGCTCAGATGCCCCTTCGCGTGATGAGCATTTTCTTGATTTCAGCAATGGACTTTGCCGGGTTCAGTCCCTTGGGGCAGGTGTTTGTGCAGTTCATGATGGTATGGCAACGATAGAGCCTGAAAGGGTCATCCAGTTCATCCAGGCGCTCGCCGGTCGCCTCGTCGCGAGAGTCTACCAGCCAGCGATAGGCTTGCAACAGGATGGCCGGCCCGAGGTAGCGCTCGCTGTTCCACCAGTAGCTTGGACAAGCGGTAGAACAACAGGCGCAAAGAACGCATTCGTACAGCCCATCCAGTTTTTCACGATCTTCTTTGGACTGCAGCCGTTCGCTATCAGATGGTGCAGCGCTCTGTGTCCGAATCCACGGCCGGATGCTTGCATACTGGGCGTAAAAATGCTCCAGGTCAGGAACGATATCCTTGACCACTGGCAGGTGTGGCAAGGGATTGATTTTTATATCGCCCTTGATCTCCGTGATTGGCTGGATGCAGGCCAGTGTGTTGGTGCCGTCGATGTTCATTGCGCAGGAACCGCAGATACCCTCGCGGCAGGAACGGCGGAAGGTGAGCGTCGCATCAATTTCGTTCTTGATCTTGATAATCGCGTCCAGCACCATTGGCCCGCAACTGTCCAGATCGACCTCGTAGGTGTCTATACTCGGATTATTGCCATCGTCCGGATTCCAGCGATAAACACGGAAGGTCTTCGTATTCGTGGCGCCCTCGGGTGCCGGGAAGTTTTTGCCCTTGCGTATTCTTGAGTTTTTCGGTAATCGAAACTCGGCCATTGTGCTGACTCCATTTGTTGGCGAACTTAGTACACTCGAGCCTTCGGTGGCACCGCTTCAACATCATCCGTCAGCGTATAAAGGTGTACCGGCCGGTAATCCAGGCGGACGCTGCCGTCTTCATTCAGCCAGGAAAGCGTGTGCTTCATCCATTCTTCATCGTTCCGGTCCGGGAAATCCTCGCGGGCATGAGCGCCGCGGCTTTCCTCGCGGTTGCTGGCGGAATTCATCCCGGTCACCGCACATCCCAGGAGATTCTGCAGCTCAAGCGTTTCCACCAGGTCTGAATTCCAAACCAGCGAGCGATCAGTGACCCCAACATCGCTGAACATGGCATTGACATCGCCAATCAGCTTGCAGCCTTCGGCCAACACCTCACCGGTACGAAAAACAGCGGCATTATTTTGCATGACCCGTTGCATCTCGTCTCGAATTTCCGCGGTTGTATGCGAACCGCTGGCGTGGCGCAAATCATCAAAATCGCTCAACAGGGCATCCACACAAGACTGCGGTAAATCCGGGTGCTTGGCCCCCGGTTTGATCACATCAGCACAACGATGGGCCACGGCCCGGCCGAAAACGATGATGTCCAGCAACGAGTTCGAACCCAAACGATTGGCCCCATGAACTGAAACACAAGCCGCTTCACCGATCGCAAATAATCCTGTTACCACCGTATCAGGATCTCCGTCCTTCAGCGTTACGACTTCACCCATGTAGTTGGTAGGAATTCCACCCATGTTGTAGTGCGCCGTGGGGATCACAGGAATCGGGTCCCTGGTGACATCGACTCCGGCGAAAATGCGGGCACTTTCAGCAATGCCCGGCAGGTGTTCGTTGATCACCTCTTTTCCCAGGTGTTGCAGGTTCAGGTGGATATGATCCTCTTTCGGACCCACACCCCTGCCCGCTCTGATCTCGAGTGTCATCGCACGGCTGACAACATCCCGCGACGCCAGATCCTTGGCATTGGGTGCATAGCGCTCCATGAAGCGCTCACCTTTCGAATTGGTCAGGAATCCACCTTCACCACGAGCGCCTTCGGTAATCAGGACACCCGCACCGTAGACGCCGGTGGGATGAAACTGTACAAACTCCATATCCTGCAAGGGCAGACCGGCACGCAACACCATGCCGTTGCCGTCACCGGTACAGGTATGCGCCGACGTACAGGAGAAATAGGCACGACCGTAACCACCCGTGGCCAGGATCACCGCGTGCGCCCGGAACAGGTGCAGGGTGCCATCCGCCAGGTTCCACGCCAGCAAACCACGGCAAGTGCCTGAATCATCCATCAACAGGTCAATGGCGAAGTACTCGATGTAGAAATTGGCATGATGCTTGAGCGATTGCTGGTAAAGCGTGTGCAGGATGGCATGACCGGTGCGGTCCGCCGCAGCACAGGTTCGTTGCGCTGTGCCCTGACCGTAATGCGTGGTCATGCCGCCAAACGGGCGCTGGTAGATGCGGCCATCCGCGGTACGGGAAAACGGCACACCAAAGTGTTCCAGTTCAATCACTGCCGGAGCAGCTTCGCGGCACATGTATTCGATGGCATCCTGGTCTCCCAGCCAGTCGGAACCCTTGATGGTGT